>NZ_JACCFP010000001.1:2016645-2335791 GCF_013410655.1 Nocardioides thalensis | reverse complement strand
ATCTCCCGCGACAAGATGGGGGAGACCTACACCGAGCTGGTCACCGACTGGGACCGGATCTCCCAGGTCGCGTTCGCCGAGGAGGACGCGTTCCGCAAGACGCTCGAGGCCGGCACCCAGATCTTCGACCTGGCCGCCGGTGACGTGAAAGCCAAGATCGAGGACGGTGGCTCGCCCGTCCTTCCCGGCGCCCAGGCGTTCAAGCTCCACGACACCTACGGGTTCCCGATCGACCTCACCCTCGAGATGGCGGCCGAGGCCGGCCTGACCGTCGACGAGGGCGGGTTCCGGCAGCTGATGGCCGAGCAGCGCGAGCGCGCCAAGGCCGACGCGAAGGCCAAGAAGGGCCAGCACGCCGACCTGTCGGTCTACCGGGGGATCCTCGACGACAACGGCCCGACGGAGTGGCTCGCCTACGAGACGCTCGAGACCGAGTCCCGCCCGCTGGCGCTCCTGAAGGAGGGCGCGGGGGTCTCCGTCCTGACCGACGGCGAGGTCGGCGAGCTGGTGCTCGACCGCACGCCGTTCTACGCCGAGTCCGGCGGCCAGGCCGCCGACGCGGGCGTCATCGAGTTCGAGGGCGGCAAGCTCGAGGTCCTCGACGTGCAGCGCCCGGTGCGCGGACTTGTTGTCCACCAGGTGCGGGTCGTCGACGGCGAGCTGCCGGCGGACGCCCGCCTGCTGCACGCGAAGGTCGACCCCGAGTGGCGCACCGGCGCCCGACAGGCGCACTCCGGCACGCACGTGGTGCACGCGGCGCTGCGGGAGGTGCTCGGCCCCACCGCGCTCCAGTCGGGCTCCTACAACCGGCCCGGCTACCTGCGGCTCGACTTCGGGTGGCTCACCGCGCTCGCGCCCGAGCAGCTGAAGGACATCGAGCAGGTGGCCAACAACGCGCTGCGGGCCGACCTGCCGGTCGGCTGGCAGTACATGACGCTGTCCGAGGCCAAGGAATGGGGCGCGCTCGCGCTGTTCGGCGAGACCTACGACAACACGAAGGTCCGCGTCGTCGAGATCGGCGGCCCGTGGTCGCGCGAGCTGTGCGGCGGCACCCACGTCGAGCACTCGAGCCAGATCGGCACCATCGTCGTCACCGGTGAGTCCAGCGTGGGCTCCGGCAACCGGCGCATCGAGGCGTTCACGGGCGTGGAGGGCTTCGCCTACCTCGCCCGCGAGCGGGACGTCGTCGCCGAGCTGACCGGCCTCCTCAAGACCCAGCCCGACGACCTGGTCGGTCGCGTCGGCGACCTCGTCGAGCGGCTCAAGCAGACCGAGAAGGAGCTCGACAAGCTCCGGATGGGTCAGCTGCTGGCCGCCGGCGGCGACCTGGCCGCGGGCGCCGCCGACATCGGCGGAGTGAAGGTCGTCGCGCACCGCGTCGACGGCGCCGCCGCGGGCGACGTACGAACGCTGGCACTCGACGTGCGCGGGCGGCTGCCCGGCGACACCCCTGGCGTCGTCGTCGTGATCGGCGCGGCCGAGGGCAAGGTGTCCGTGGTCGCGGCGCTCAACCAGGCCGCCCAGGACCGCGGCCTGTCGGCCAACGACATGGTGCGCGCGGTCGCGCCGTACGTCGACGGCCGCGGTGGCGGCAAGGCCGACGTCGCCCAGGGCGGCGGCACCGACGTCACCCGCATCGACGAGGCGCTGGCCGCCGTGACCGCCGCGGTGGCGAACGCCTAGTGCGGTTCGGTGTCCGGATCGGGGTCGACCCGGGCGATGCCCGGATCGGCGTCGCTCGGAGCGACCCGTCCGGCGTGCTCGCCACGCCGGTGGAGACGGTGCCGCGCGGCAAGGGCGACCTGCGCCGGCTGCGGCGGATCGTCGCCGACGAGGAGGCGGTCGAGGTCGTCGTCGGCCTCCCGCGATCGCTGTCCGGCGGAGAGGGGCCGGCAGCGGGCAAGGCCCGCGAGTTCGCGCAGCGGCTCGCGGCGAAGGTCGCGCCCGTGCCGGTGCGGCTGACCGACGAGCGGCTCAGCACCGTGACGGCGGAGACTATGCTGCGCGACCAACGCAAGGGAGCGAAGCGGCGAGCCGTGGTCGACCAGGTCGCGGCCGTCGTCATCCTCCAACAGGCGCTCGACAGCGAGCGCGCAACAGGTCGCCCTCCGGGTGAGCTGGTCCCCGTCGACGAGGCAGGGACGGCTCCGCCCGAGGGCGTCGAGGAGAGGCATGACTGAACCTTCCGTCCTACCCGGTGACCCCCACGCCGGCCGACCGGCCGGACACCGAGCGGCACGGACGAAGAGGCGCTCGGGCTGCCTCCCGATGCTGCTGGTGCTCCTGGTCGTCGCGGGCCTGGGCGTCGCGGGCTACGTCTACCTGCTGAAGCCGACCATCGACGACTTCTTCGGCGACCCCGAGGACTTCGCGGGTCCCGGCGAGGGCAACGTCTGCTTCCAGGTGATGTCGGGCGACAGCGTGTCGAGCGTGGGCGACCGGCTCGAGGACGAGGGCGTGGTCGCCTCGTCGGAGGCCTTCGCCGACGCCGCCGAGGCGGAGGGGGCATCGATCTTCCCCGGGAGCTTCGCGCTGAAGCGGAAGATGGACGCCGCCGGAGCCGTCGACGTCCTGGCGGACCTCAAGAACGACGGCTGCGTCTCCGAGCTGACGTTCCTCCCCGGCAAGACCGTCGACGACATCGTCGCGCTGCTCGCGAAGAACACCGAGTTCTCGAAGGCCGCCTACAACAGGGTGCTCGACGACCCGGCGTCGCTCGGGCTGCCGCCCGAGGCCGGCGGGAACGCCGAGGGCTACCTCTACCCGGGCTCCTACGAGGTGGAGCGCAAGGACACCCCGCGCACGATCCTGGCGGCCATGGTCGACCGGTGGCACGCGGAGACCGAGGAGCTCGACTTCGCTCGCCGCGCGGAGCGGCTCGGCTACGACCCGCACGAGATGCTGACGATCGCCAGCCTCGTCGAGGCCGAGGGCAGCACGGTGAGCGACGCCGACAAGGCACGCATCGCGCGCGTCATCTACAACCGGCTCGAGAACCCGACCGCCGAGACCGCGGGCTTCCTGCAGATCGACGCGACGATCGCCTACGCCCTCGGCTTCAACCCGGGCGTCGCCCTGACCCAGGAGCAGCTCGAGGTCGACTCGCCGTACAACACCCGCCAGAACAAGGGCCTGCCGCCGGGGCCGATCGAGTCCCCGAGCCTCGACTCGATCGAGGCGGCGCTCAACCCGGCCGACGGCGACTGGCTCTACTGGGTGACGGTGAACCTGAAGACCGGTGAGACCAAGTTCGCCGACACCCACGACGAGTTCCTCCAGTACAAGGCGGAGCTGACCGAGTACTGCGAGAGCTCCGACGCCTGCTGATGCGCTGCGCGGTTCTCGGCGACCCGGTCGCCCACTCGCTGTCCCCGGCGCTGCACGGCGCCGGGTACGCCGCCGTCGGCCTCGACTGGTGGTACGGCGCGGTCCGCGTGCCCGCCGGTGAGGTCGAGGCGTTCCTCGCCTCGCTCGGTGACGAGTGGCGGGGCCTGTCGGTGACGGCTCCGCTCAAGAGGGAGGCGCTCGCGCTGGCGGACGCGGTCTCGGAGCGCGCGGTCCTCGCCGGCTCGGCCAACACGCTGGTGCGCGTCGACGAGGAGTGGCACGCCGACAACACCGACCTCCCTGGTGCGGTGGCGGCGGTGCGGGAGCGCTACGACGGCACTGTCTCCGCGGGCACGATCCTCGGCGCCGGCGCCACGGCCGCGTCCACCGGGCTGGCGCTGTGCGAGCTCGGCGCGTCGCACGTGCGACTGCTGGCACGGGATCCCTCGCGGGCGTCCGAGACGGTCGAGGCCATCCGCCGGCACCCGTCGGGTGCCGAGGTGGAGGTGCTGCCGCTCGACGGAGGCACGGTCACCGGCGAGGTCGTCGTCTCGACAGTCCCGGCCGAGGCCCAGAGCGACGCGGTGGTGGGCCTGTGCGCCGATGCCGGGGTCGTGTTCGAGGTCCTCTACGACCCGTGGCCCACGCCGCTCGCAGCCGCCGCCGCGTCGCGAGGACAGGTGGTCGTGGGCGGGCTCGACCTCCTGGTCCACCAGGCGGCTCTCCAGTTCACGGCCTTCACCGGCGTCCCCGCGCCGCTCGACGCGATGCGCGCCGCCGGTGAGGCCGAGCTCAGGACGCGGAGCCAGGGGTGACCGACCTCGGGGCGGCGCTGACCGGCGTGGTCGCCTGCGGCCTCGCCGGTGCGCTGGCGCCGTACGTCATCCGGCGGCTGCCGGAGCCGCCGCCCGATCCGGAGCCAGAGGAGGGCGTGGAGCTCACGGCGGCACAGCAGGCCCGCCTGGAGGAGCCGTCGAAGGAGCTGTACGCCGACCTCGGCCGCCGAACGTGGGTGCTGCCCGTGTCGGTCGCGGTGTCGGGGATCGCGGGAGGCCTGCTCGGGCTGGTGCTGGGGTGGGACTGGCTGCTGCTCGTCGCCTGGCCGCTGGCGCCGGTCGGCGCGCTGCTCGGCATCGTCGACTGGCGCACCCGGCTGCTGCCCTCGATCGTCGTGCTGCCCGCCACCGCGCTCGCGCTGCTCTACGGCCTCGGCCGGTGGCTGGGAGCCGGGGAGCCGGAGGAGCTGGTGCGCGGCGTGATCGCGCTGCTCGTGGTGCGCTCGGTCTTCTGGCTGCTGTGGTTCATCCGCCAGGCCGGCATGGGCTTCGGCGACGTCCGGCTCTCTGCGCTGCTCGGGCTGGTGCTCGGGTACGCCGGTTGGGGCCCGGTGATGATCGGCATCTACGCGGCATTCCTCGCCTTCGGGGTGCCCGGGCTCGCGCTGGCGATCGCGCGCCGCGACCTGAAGATGCTCAAGCGCGCCTACCCGTTCGGCCCGTTCCTGCTGGTGGGGGCGCTGGTGGGGCTGGTGTGGGGGCAGACGGTGGCGGACGCGATCTACGGCTAGGACTCACTGACCACTATCGGTTGCCGTGGGCGACCGACTGCCGGGGGCGCGGTCGGCGAGCAACGCAAGCCGGCCGGCCGCGTCTCGCCGTACCCTCCGGCAGACCCCGCGCCGGGACCCCCGTGGGACAATCAGCCCATGTTGCGCTGGCTGACCGCGGGGGAGTCCCACGGCCCCTCCCTGGTCGCGATCCTCGAGGGGCTGCCGGCCCACGTCGAGGTCACGACCGACGACATCTCCGACTCGCTCGCCCGTCGGCGCCTCGGCTACGGCCGCGGTGCCCGGATGAAGTTCGAGCAGGACGCGGTCACGATCACCGGCGGCGTCCGGCACGGCCGGACCCAGGGCGGTCCCGTCGCGATCGAGGTCGGCAACACCGAGTGGCCCAAGTGGGAGAAGGTGATGGCGGCCGACCCGGTCGCGCCCGAGGTCCTCGAGGGACAGGCGCGCAACGCGCCGCTCACCCGCCCCCGGCCCGGCCACGCCGACCTGGTCGGCATGCAGAAGTACGCGTTCGACGACGCCCGCCCCGTCCTGGAGCGCGCGTCCGCGCGTGAGACCGCGGCCCGGGTCGCGCTCGGACGGGTCGCCAGCAACTTCCTCGAGCAGGCGGCCGGCGCGAGGATCGTCTCCCACGTCCTCGAGATCGGGGGCGTGCGCACCCCCGGCACCGAGGTGCCGGTGCCCGACGACGTCGCGCGGCTCGACGAGGATCCGGTGCGCTGCCTCGACGCCGACGGCTCCAAGCTGATGGTCGAGCGGATCGACCAGGCGCACAAGGACGGCGACACCCTCGGCGGCGTCGTCGAGGTCGTCGTCCACGGCCTGCCCCCGGGCCTGGGCTCGCACGTGCACTGGGACCGGCGCCTCGACGCACGGCTCGCCGGCGCGCTGATGGGCATCCAGGCGATCAAGGGCGTCGAGGTCGGCGACGGCTTCGAGCTGGCGGCGACCCCCGGCTCCCAGGCGCACGACGAGATCGTCACGTCGGACGACGGGCTGCGCCGTACGTCGGGACGCAGCGGCGGCACCGAGGGCGGCATGAGCACCGGTGAGGTGCTGCGCGTCCGCGCCGGCATGAAGCCGATCGCGACCGTCCCGCGTGCCCTGCGCACGGTCGACGTCGCGACCGGCGAGGAGGCCGTCGCCCACCACCAGCGCTCCGACGTCTGCGCGGTGCCGGCGGCCGGCATCGTCGCGGAGGCGATGGTGGCGCTGGTGCTCGCCGACGCGGTGCTGGAGAAGTTCGGCGGCGACTCCGTCTCCGAGACCCGGCGCAACGTGCAGAGCTACCTCGACACGCTCCGCTACCGATGAGCCCCCGGGTCGTCCTGGTCGGCCCGATGGGGTCGGGCAAGACCACCGTCGGTCGCCTGCTCGCCGACCGCTGGGGCGTGGCGGTCCGCGACACCGACGAGGACATCGAGCGCGCCGAGGGCCGCACGATCAGCGAGATCTTCGTCGACGACGGCGAGGACCGCTTCCGCGAGCTCGAGCGCGCCGCCGTCGCCGCCGCGCTCGACGCGCACGACGGGGTGCTGAGCCTCGGAGGCGGCGCCGTCCTCGCCGACGCGACCCGCGAGCGGCTCGCCGGTCACACCGTCGTCTTCCTGCGCGTGGGCCTCTCCGACGCCGTCAAGCGGGTCGGGCTCGGCACCTCCCGCCCGCTGCTGCTGGGGAACGTGCGCTCGCGGGTGAAGGCGCTGCTCGACGAGCGCACCCCGATCTACGAGCAGGTCGCGACGTTCTCTGTCGACACCGACGGGCGATCTCCGGAGGATGTGGCCGAGGAGATCGCCGTCGCCCTGGAGGGAGTCGCATGAGCGGCACCGTGCTGCACGTGGGCGGCGCGTCGCCCTACGACGTGGTCATCGGGCGCGGCCTCGCCGACCGGTTGCCGTCGCTCCTGGGCGACGGCGTGCAGCGGGTCGCGCTGCTCCACGCCGCCGAGCTCGGCGAGCTGGTGCAATCGGTGCTGGAGGTGCTGCGGCCGTCGTACGACGTGCTCGCCCTCGGGCTGCCGTCGGGGGAGCAGGCCAAGAGCGCCGACGTGGCGTTCCAGTGCTGGGAGGCGCTCGGCGAGGCGGGCTTCACCCGCTCCGACGCCGTGGTGACGTTCGGCGGGGGAGCGACCACCGACCTCGGCGGCTTCGTCGCGGCCACCTGGCTGCGCGGCGTCAAGGTCGTGCACGTGCCCACCACGCTGCTCGCGATGGTCGACGCGGCGGTCGGCGGCAAGACCGGCATCAACACCGGTGCGGGCAAGAACCTGGTCGGTTCGTTCCACGAGCCGGCGGGCGTGCTCGTCGACCTCGACACCCTGCTGACGCTCCCGCGCGACGAGCTGGTCGCCGGGATGGGCGAGGTCGTCAAGTGCGGGTTCATCGCCGACCCGGTGATCCTCGACCTGGTCGAGAAGGACCCCGAGGCGGCGACCGACCCGGCCGGCCCGGTGCTGCCGGAGCTCGTCGAGCGGTCGATCAAGGTGAAGATCGACGTCGTGGTCGCCGACCTCAAGGAGACCGGGGGCTCCGACGGGCACCCCGGCCGGGAGACCCTGAACTACGGCCACACCATGGCGCACGCGATCGAGCGGGCCGAGGGCTACACCATGCGCCACGGCGAGGCCGTGGCGATCGGCTGCTGCTACGTCGCCGAGCTCGCCCGGCTGGAGGGGCACCTCGACGACGCCACCGCCGCGCGCCACGCCCGGGCGTTCGGTGCGGTCGGGCTGCCGACCACCTACGACGGCACCGGGTTCGACGAGCTGCTCGCCGCCATGCGGGTCGACAAGAAGGCGCGCGGCAACACGCTGCGCTTCGTGGTGCTCGACGACATCGGCAAGCCGGTGGTGCTCGCCGGGCCGTCCGAGGAGAACCTGCGGGCGGCGTACGACGTGATGACGGGGGCCGGCCGATGACGCGCGTGCTGGTCCTCAACGGGCCCAACCTCGGCCGGCTCGGCCGGCGCCAGCCGGAGATCTACGGCCACACCACGCACCGCGAGCTCGCCGACCTGTGCGTCGGCTGGGGCGAGCAGCTGGGCCTGGAGGTCGAGGTCCGGCAGACCAACCACGAGGGCGAGCTGCTCGACTGGCTCAACACGGCGGCCGACGAGGAGACGCCCGTCGTCCTCAACGCCGCGGCGTGGACCCACTACTCGCTGGCGATCTTCGACGCCTGCGGCCAGCTGACCGCGCCGCTGGTCGAGGTGCACATCTCCGACCCCAAGCAGCGACCCGAGGAGTTCCGGCACACCTCGTACGTCGAGCCGCACGCGGCGACGACGATCAGCGGGCAGGGCATCGACGGCTACCGGCAGGCGCTCGAATTCATCGCCAGCGGCTCCGATCGGTAGACTCCTCCGCTGGTGCCCGCGCTGCGGCGGCGGCGCCGTACGACCTCGTTGACATCTTTATGAGAAGGCTGGGCTGGATCGCATGGCAACCACGAACGACCTCAAGAACGGCATGGTCCTGCTCATCGAGAAGCAGCTGTGGCAGGTGGTGGAGTTCCAGCACGTGAAGCCGGGCAAGGGCCCCGCGTTCGTCCGCACCAAGCTGCGCAACGTCGAGTCGGGCAAGAACGTCGACAAGACGTTCAACGCCGGCACCAAGGTCGAGACCGCGACCGTCGACAAGCGGACGATGCAGTACCTCTACAACGACGGCACCAACTACGTCTTCATGGACACGAGCACCTACGACCAGATCGAGGTCACGCCGGAGATCGTCGGCGACGCGAAGAACTTCATGCTCGAGAACATGGAGGCGATCGTCGCCACCAACGAGGGCCGCGTGCTCTTCATCGAGCTCCCCGCGTCGGTCGAGCTCACCATCACCTACACCGAGCCGGGTGTCGTCGGCGACTCCGCCACCGGCCGCACCAAGCCCGCCACCCTCGAGACCGGCGCCGAGATCCAGGTGCCGCTCTTCATCGAGCAGGGCGAGAAGATCAAGGTGGACACCCGCGAGGGCGGCTCCTACCTGTCCCGCGTCAAGTCCTGATGGCTTCTGGTGGTGCACGGTCCAAGGCCCGCAAGCGGGCCCTGGACATCCTGTTCGCGGCGGACCTGCGCAGCGAGTCGGCCGTCGACGCGCTCGACCGGCTGATCGCCGACGGCGCGGCGCCGACCAACCCCTACACCGCGGAGCTGATCCGCGGCGTCTCGGAGCGCCAGCAGCGCATCGACGAGGTGCTCGGCCAGTTCGCCGAAGGCTGGACGCTCGCGCGGATGCCCGCGGTCGACCGCAACGTGCTGCGGATCGGCGTGTTCGAGCTGCTCTACAGCGACGACGTGCCCGACGCGGTCGCGGTCTCCGAGGCGATGGCTCTCGTGACCGAGCTGTCGACGGACGAGTCGCCGTCCTTCGTCAACGGCGTCCTCGGCGCGATCCAGCGCGCGAAGTCAACCCTGGTCTGACGCCTCGCCGCGTGCCAGTGTTGCGGCGTGGCTGCCGCAGAGGTCGACGTCGTCGTCATCGGACTCGGTCCGGGAGGTGAGCATCTCGCCGCGTCCCTGGCGCGCGAGGGGCTCTCGGTGGTCGGGGTCGACCGCCGGTTGGTCGGGGGTGAGTGCCCCTACTTCGGGTGCATCCCGACGAAGATGATGATCCGCGCGGCCGACGCGCTCGCCGAGGCCCGACGGGTCGAGGGACTCGCCGGCGTCGCGGACGTCCACCCGCACTGGGACGACGTCGCCGGCCGGATCCGGGACGAGGCGACGGACGACTGGGACGACAAGGTCGCCGTCGAGCGGCTCGAGAAGGCCGGTGCCCGGTTCGTGCGCGGCCACGCCCGGCTCGCCGGTCCCGGCCGCGTCACCGTGCAGACGGCCGACGGCACCCAGGAGCTGTCGGTACGCCGCGGCGTGGTGCTCAACACCGGCACCGAGCCCGCGGTGCCGCCCATCGACGGGCTCGCCGGTACGCCGTACTGGACCAACCGCGACGTGGTGCGCCTGCCGGAGCTGCCCGCGAGCCTGGCGGTCCTGGGCGGGGGCGCGATCGGCTGCGAGCTCGCCCAGTCGCTCGCCCGGTTCGGCGTCGACGTGACCATCGTGGAAGCGGGGGAGCGGATCCTGGGGCCCGAGGAGCCTGAGGCGAGTGAGGTGGTGACCAAGGCACTGGAGGCCGAGGGCATCACGGTCCGCGCGGGCGTCGGCGCCGAGCAGGTGTCGTACGACGGCGCGTTCTCCCTGCGGCTCGCGGACGGATCGACGGTCGGCGCGTCGTCGCTGCTGGTCGCGGCCGGCCGCCGGATGAACCTCGGTGACATCGGGCTGGACACGGTCGGGCTCGACCCGTCGGCGCGCTCGATCGAGGTCGACGAGCGGATGCGCGCCTCTGACGGGCTCTGGGCGGTCGGCGACATCACCGGCAAGGGCGCGTTCACGCACATCTCGATGTACCAGGCCAACGTGGCCATCCGGGACCTGACCGGGGCGGACGGGCCGTGGGCCGACTACCGCGCGGTCTCGCGGGTGACGTTCACCGACCCCGAGGTCGGGTCGGTCGGCATGACCGAGAAGCAGGCGCGCGACGCGGGCCTCGACGTCGCCACCGCCGTCGCGCCGTTGCCGGAGTCGAGCCGGGGCTGGATCCACAAGGTCGACAACGAGGGCCTGGTCAAGGTGGTCGCCGACGCCGGCCGCGGGGTGCTCGTGGGCGCCACCACGGTCGGGCCGGCCGGCGGCGAGATCCTCGGCATGCTGGTGACCGCGGTGCACGCCGAGGTGCCCGTCGCCACCCTGCGCGGCATGCACTTCGCCTACCCGACGTTCCACCGCACCATCGAGACCGCACTGGGCGACCTCGGCCTCTGACGCCGGTCCACCGGGGCCCGCCGGGAGTGTTTCGTCCGACGACCAGCGGTTATGGTCTTCGGACGAAGCACGTCCGATCTCGGGAGGTCTCGTGAGCCAGCCTTCGCACCCGTCCTCGGTGGACGACGCGACCAGCGACAAGCTCTACACGCCGGAGGAGCTCGAGGAGTTCGCCCGGCGCCAGCTCGACGCCGCGCGCTCCGGCGCCCCCGTCGACCCGCTGAGTGACCCGATCGGCGCCGGCAACGGCTCCGGCGCGCACACGGCGGACGAGGCCGGTCACCCTGGTCAGCCCGGTCAGCCCGGTCAGCCCGGTCATCCCGGGGCCGACCCGGCAGGTCCGGGCGTGCGTCCGGTCGCCTTCCAGGTCGTCGAGGTCCCGTCGAGCGGGCCGACCGCCGAGGCGCCGGCCGCGGCCCACGCCGCACCGCCTGCCCCACCCGCGCCGCCGGCCCCGGGGGCTCTCGGCGCCCCGCTCGGCCCGCCGCCGAGCAGCCCCCCGCCGGGCTACGCCCCGCCGACCCAGCACGCCCAGCCGGCTCCGCCGAGCCACCCGGCCCAGGTCGCACCGCAGCCCGCCCCGCCCGCGGCTCCGGTCGACACGCCGGCCGAGCCGCGCCGCTTCATGACGGCCACCGACTTCCTCGACCGCCGCGACAACGAGAAGGAGCTCGGGCCGGCGACGTGGGGCTGGCGGGGAGCGGTCGGCAAGCTGTCGGGCGGCCTGATCCGCCCGAAGATGGGCCGTGAGGAGCTGTCCTGGAACCAGGACCGCCAGCAGATCCAGAAGGACTTCGACGGCCCCCGCACGATCGCGTTCATCAACCCGAAGGGCGGCGCGGCCAAGACCACCGGCGTGCTCGCCGCCGGCTACACCTTCGGCACCGTCCGCGGTGGCGGCGTCGTCGCGTGGGACAACAACGAGACCCGCGGCACCCTCGGGATCCGCGGCATCCGCAGCAGCCACCGCAACACCACGCGCGAGCTGCTCGAGGACCTCGGCCGGTTCAAGGACGTCTACCAGTCGCGCATCGGCGACCTCGGGGCGTTCGTGCGCTCCCAGGGCGACGCCCACTTCGACGTACTCGCCTCCGACGAGCGGCCCGACGTCACCGGCATCATCCACGCCAAGGACTTCGCCGAGGTGCATGCGCTGCTCGAGCGGTTCTACCGGGTGATCCTGATCGACACCGGCAACAACATGCGCGCCGAGAACTGGCTCGCCGCCGCCGACGCCGCCGACCTGCTGGTCGTGACGAGCACGGTGCGCGAGGACACCGGCTACAGCGGGCTGTGGATGCTCGACGCCCTCCAGGACGCCGGCTACACCGACCTCAAGCACAAGACGGTGACCGTGCTGTCCGACCCGAGCGACAAGGTGGACAGCCGCCTCGCGAGCGACCTGGTGTCGGTCTACGAGCAGCGCACCCGGGGCGTCTACCGGGTGCCCTACGACCCGGCGCTGGTCTCCGGGTCGGTCGTGCCCTACCACCAGCTGTCGGAGGGCACCCGCCGCTCGTGGCTGGCCGCCTGCGCCGCGATGGCCGACGCTCTCTGACGCTCCGCCCGTAGAGCCCGGCGCCGGCGGGGTACCGCTCCGGCATGACTGCATTCGGCTACACCCTCATGACCGAGCAGAGCGGCCCCCGCGAGCTGGTGGGGTACGCCGTCGAGGCTGAGCGCCGCGGGTTCGACTTCGCGGTGAGCAGCGACCACTACTCGCCCTGGCTGACCGAGCAGGGACACAGTCCGTATGCGTGGACCGTGCTCGGCGCCGTCGCGCACGCGACCTCGCGGATGGGCCTGATGACCTACGTGACGTGCCCGACCATGCGCTACCACCCGGCGGTCGTGGCGCAGAAGGCGGCGACGCTCGCGCTTCTCTCCGAGGACCGCTTCACTCTCGGCCTGGGGGCGGGGGAGAGCCTGAACGAGCACGTGGTCGGCCAGGGCTGGCCCGGCGTCGCGAGCAGGCACGCGATGCTGACCGAGGCGATCGGCGTGATCCGGCAGCTCCACACCGGCGAGCTGGTCGACCACCAGGGTGAGTACTTCGACGTCGAGTCCGCGCGGATCTGGGACCTGCCGGACGCGCCGGTCGAGATCGGCGTCGCCGTGGCGGGTGAGCGTGCGATCGAGGCCCTCGCTCCGCTCGCGGACCACCTCGTGGCGGTGGAGCCCGACGACGGACTGGTCGACCGCTGGAACGGCACCGCCGGCGCCCCCCGGGTCGGCGAGAAGGCACGCGCGATCGGGCAGATCCCGGTGTGCTGGGCGCCGACCGAGGAGGAGGGCAGGGAGCTCGCCCACGAGCAGTTCCGGTGGTTCGGCGGCGGCTGGTCGGTCAACGCCGACCTGCCGACTCCGGCCGGCTTCGCGGCGGCGAGCCAGTTCGTCCGGCCGGAGGACGTCGCGGCCTCGATCCCGTGCGGGCCGGATCTCGACGCGATCGTCGACGCGGTGTCGGCGTACTGGAAGGCCGGCTTCACCGACATCGCGCTGGTGCAGGTGGGCGACCGCCTGCAGCAGCGGTTCCTCGACGAGGCCGCGGAGCCGCTGCTCGACAAGCTCCGGTCGGCCGCCGGCTGATCGAGCGGCGCCCCGGATCGCCGACGGCTCCCCGGGTACCGACGTCTGTGACGGGGCGGAGACTCCGCCCGGATCAGACGAGCAGAAGGGAGCCCGGTCGTGGGGAACCAGGACAAGCTCGAGAACACCGCCCAGGAGAAGCTCGGCGAGGCCAAGGAAGCCATGGGGAAGGCGTCGGACGACGAGGACCTGCAGGCTGAGGGGAAGTCGGACCAGATGAAGGGCAGCCTGAAGCAGGCGGGCGAGAAGGTGAAGGACGCCTTCAAGTAGCCACCGGCTGACGCGACCAGGGACCCGGCCCCGCCGGGTCCCTGTCCATGTCCGTGTGCCGAGTCGGTCGGACGGCCGGTGACGCGCTAGGGTGAGGACCGTTCGACATCCTTTAACGAGCCGTCCCGTGAGGCGGAGAAGGAGGTCAGGCAGGCCGATGCCTACCGTCCCACAGGCTGAAGACCAGGGCCGAGTCGCCCGCACGGTCCTCGACGCCGGAGACATCTCGCGGGCTCTGACCCGCATCTCCCACGAGATCCTCGAGCACAACAAGGGTCCTGCGGACCTGCTGCTGCTGGGCCTCCACACGCGCGGTGTCCCGCTCGCGAGGCGGCTCGCCGCCAACATCGAGGCCAACGAGGGCACGGCGGTCGCGGTCGGTGAGCTCGACGTCACCATGTATCGCGACGACCTGCGCTCGCACCCGACCCGCAGCCCCCACAAGACCGCGGTCCCCGCCGACGGCATCGACGGCAAGACCGTGGTGCTCGTCGACGACGTGCTCTACTCCGGGCGCACGATCCGCGCCGCCCTGGACGCGGTCTCCGACCTCGGCAGGCCGGGCGCCGTGCGCCTCGCGGTGCTGGTCGACCGGGGTCACCGCGAGCTGCCGATCCGCGCCGACCACGTCGGCAAGAACCTCCCGACCGCGCGCACCGAGAAGGTCAAGGTGCACGTCATCGAGGTCGACGGCGCCGACGAGGTGCTGATCGAGGGGGCGCCGGCATGAGGCACCTGCTCTCGATCGACGACGTCACCTCCGACGACATCCGGCAGCTGTTCGACACTGCCGCCGAGATGCACGACGTGCAGCGCCGGCAGGTCAAGAAGCTGCCCGCCCTGCGCGGCCGTACTGTCATCAACCTGTTCTTCGAGGACTCCACCCGCACGCGCAGCTCCTTCGAGATCGCCGGCAAGTGGCTCTCGGCCGACGTCATCAACCTCTCGGCCAAGGGCAGCAGCGCCAGCAAGGGGGAGAGCCTCCGCGACACCGTGCTCACGGTGACGGCGATGGGCATCGACGGCCTGGTCATGCGCCACTCGGCGAGCGGCGCCGCCCACCAGGTGAGCCGCTGGATCGACGTACCTGTGGTCAACGCCGGTGACGGCACCCACGAGCACCCGACCCAGGCGCTCCTCGACGCCTACACGCTCGAGCGCGCGCTCGGCAGCCTGGAGGGCCGCCACGTCGCGATCGTCGGCGACCTGACCCACAGCAGGGTGTTCCGCAGCAACGTCAAGAGCCTGGTGAAGCTCGGGGCGGAGGTCACGGTCGTGGCCCCGCCGACCCTGATGCCCGCGGGCATCGGCAGCTGGTCGAAGGACGCGGGCTTCGCGATCTCCTACGATCTCGACGACGTGCTGCCGACCGCCGACGCGGTCATGATGCTGCGGGTCCAGCGGGAGCGGATGAGCGGCGGGTTCTTCCCGACCGCGCGGGAGTACACGGTCGGCTACGGCCTGACCCGCGACCGCCTCGACCTGCTGCCCGAGGGCACGCCGATCCTGCACCCCGGCCCGATGAACCGCGGCCTGGAGATCGCCGCCGACGCCGCCGACGCGGCGTCGTCGCTGGTGCTCGACCAGGTGTCGGCGGGCGTCGCCGTCCGGATGTCGGTGCTCTACCACCTGCTGGCGGGGCAGGAAGAGGGAGTGACCCAGTGAGCAACAGCGAGACCGTCCTGATCAAGGGCGCGCGGATCCTCGGGGGCGAGGCGGCCGACGTGTACGTCGCCGACGGCGTCATCGCCGAGCTCGGGACCACGACGACGAAGGCCGACCGGGTGGTCGACGCGGACGGCCTGGTGCTGCTGCCGGGCCTCGTCGACCTGCACACCCACCTGCGCGAGCCGGGCAGGGAGGATGCCGAGACCGTCCTCACCGGGTCGCGCGCGGCCGCGGTCGGCGGCTACACCGCGGTGCTGGCGATGGCCAACACCAACCCGGTCACCGACACCGCGGAGGCCGCGGAGCGGGTGCTCGACCTCGGTCGCGAGGCCGGGCTTGTCGACGTGCAGCCCGTCGGCGCGGTCACCAAGGGCCTCGGCGGCGAGGAGCTCGCCGAGCTGGGCCTCATGGCCCGCTCCCGCGCGAAGGTGCGGGTGTTCTCCGACGACGGAAAGTGCGTCCACGACGCCCGCGTGATGCGGCGCGCGCTGGAGTACGTCCGGGCGTTCGGCGGTGTGGTCAGCCAGCACAGCCAGGACCCGCAGCTCGCCGGCCCGACCGCGTGCTGCCACGAGGGCGAGCTCTCCGGCCGCCTCGGCCTGCCGGGCTGGCCGGGCGTCGCCGAGGAGGTCATCGTCGCCCGCGACGTGATGCTCGCCCGTCACACCGGCAGCCGGGTGCACGTCGCGCACGTCTCGACGGCCGGAAGCGTCGAGGTGGTCCGCTGGGCGAAGGCGCAGGGGATCGACGTGACCGCGGAGGTCACGCCGCACCACCTGCTGCTCACCACCGACCTGCTCGCCGACTACGACCCCACCTACAAGGTCAACCCGCCGCTGCGGCCGGCCGAGGACGTCGAGGCCCTGCGCACCGCGCTCGCCGACGGGACGATCGACGCGGTCGCGACCGACCACGCGCCGCACGCGCGCCACGACAAGGAGCACGCGTTCGTCGACGCGGCGTTCGGCATGCTCGGCCTCGAGACCGCACTTCCGGTCGTGTCGACCGTGATGGTCGAGGGCGGACTGCTCGACTGGGCCGGCGTCGCCCGGGTGATGAGCGAGCGGCCTGCCCGGATCGCCGGGCTCGACCACGGTGACCGCGCCCACGGCCGCCCGATCGCGGTGGGCGAGCCCGCCAACCTGACGCTCGTCGACCCCGCCGCGCAGGTCGTCGTCGACCGCGCCGCGTCGGTGTCGCTGTCCCGCAACAACCCCTGGCACGACCGCAAGCTGACCGGTTCGGTGGTCGCCACGCTGCTGCGTGGCAAGCCGACCGTGCTGGAAGGAGCACTCGCATGAAGCCTGCCCTGTTGGTCCTCGAGGACGGGCGTGCCTTCCGGGGCGAGGCCTACGGCGCCGAGGGCGAGACGTTCGGCGAGGCGGTCTTCAACACCGGCATGACCGGCTACCAGGAGACGCTGACCGACCCGTCGTACCACCGCCAGGTCGTCGTGATGACCGCGCCGCACGTCGGCAACACCGGCGTCAACGACGAGGACCCGGAGTCCCGGAGGATCTGGGTCGCCGGCTACGTCGTCCGCGACCCCGCGCGGGTGCCGAGCAACTGGCGCTCGCGGCGCTCCCTCGACGACGAGCTGCGTGAGCAGGGCGTCGTCGGCATCAGCGGCATCGACACCCGCGCGCTGACCCGCCACCTGCGCGAGCGGGGCGCGATGCGCGTCGGCATCTCCACCACCGAGACCGACCCGGCCCGGCTGCTCGAGCGGGTGCAGGCGTCGGCGGAGATGAAGGGCTCCGAGCTCTCCTCGGAGGTCTCCACGACGGAGGCGTACGTCGTGCCCGCGTGGTCTCGTGACGGCGCTGGGGCGCCTCCTCGACCACCGAGGTTCCGGGTCGTCGCGTTGGACCTCGGCATCAAGGAGATGACCCCGCAGCGCATGAGCGAGCGGGGCATCGAGGTGCACGTGCTGCCAGCGACCGCGACGCTCGACGACGTGCTCGCGGTGCAGCCGGACGGGCTGTTCTACTCCAACGGCCCCGGGGACCCGGCGGCGACCAAGGACCAGATCGGCGTCCTCCAGGGGGCGCTGGAGCAGGGCCTGCCCTACTTCGGCATCTGCTTCGGCAACCAGCTGTTCGGGCGGGCGCTCGGCTTCGGCACCTACAAGCTGAAGTACGGGCACCGCGGCATCAACCAGCCGGTCATGGACCGCACGACCGGCAAGGTCGAGGTGACCGCCCACAACCACGGCTTCGCGGTCGACGCCCCGCTCGACGAGCCGACGGAGACGCCGTACGGCGTGGCCTCGGTGAGCCACGTCTGCCTCAACGACGACGTGGTCGAGGGCCTCGAGCTGCGCGACGCCGACGGCAACCTGAAGAGCTTCTCCGTCCAGTACCACCCGGAGGCCGCGGCCGGACCGCACGACGCGGCCTACCTGTTCGACCGATTCTGCGACCTCATGGGAGGCGGCGCCTGATGCCGAAGCGCGACGACATCAAGTCGATCCTCGTGATCGGCTCGGGGCCGATCATCATCGGCCAGGCCTGCGAGTTCGACTACTCGGGCACCCAGGCCTGCCGCGTGCTGAAGGAGGAGGGCTTCCGGGTCATCCTCATCAACTCCAACCCGGCCACGATCATGACCGACCCGGAGTTCGCGGACGCGACGTACGTCGAGCCGATCACGCCGGAGTTCGTCGAGAAGGTCATCGCCAAGGAGCGTCCCGACGCGCTACTACCGACGCTGGGCGGCCAGACCGCCCTCAACGCGGCGATCGCGATGCACGAGAACGGCGTGCTCGAGAAGTACGACGTCGAGATCATCGGCGCGAGCATCGAGGCGATCCACCGCGGCGAGAACCGCGAGAAGTTCAACGCGATCGTCGACAAGGTCGGGGGAGAGGTCGCGCGCAGCGTGATCTGCCACTCGATGGACGACTGCCTCCAGGCGGTGCAGACCCTCGGCAGCTATCCGGTCGTGATCCGGCCGTCGTTCACGATGGGCGGTACCGGCTCGGGCATCGCCTACGACGAGGCCGACCTGCGCCGCATCGCCGGCGCCGGCCTCGCCGCCAGCCCCACCACCGAGGTGCTCCTCGAGGAGTCGATCCTCGGCTGGAAGGAGTACGAGCTGGAGGTGATGCGCGACAAGGCCGACAACGTCGTCATCGTCTGCTCGATCGAGAACTTCGACCCGATGGGGGTCCACACCGGCGACTCGATCACCGTCGCGCCCGCCATGACGCTGACCGACCGCGAGTACCAGCACCTGCGCGACCTCGCGATCGGCATCATCCGCGAGGTCGGCGTCGACACCGGCGGCTGCAACATCCAGTACGCCGTCAACCCGGCCGACGGGCGGGTCATCGTGATCGAGATGAATCCTCGCGTCTCCCGGTCGAGCGCGCTCGCGTCGAAGGCCACCGGCTTCCCGATCGCGAAGATCGCGGCCAAGGTCGCGGTCGGCTACACGCTCGACGAGATCCCCAACGACATCACCGAGGAGACGCCGGCGAGCTTCGAGCCGACGCTCGACTACGTGGTCGTGAAGGTGCCGCGGTTCGCGTTCGAGAAGTTCCCGACGGCCGACCCGATGCTCACGACCCACATGAAGTCGGTCGGCGAGGCCATGGCGATCGGCCGCAACTTCACCGAGGCGCTCAACAAGGCGCTGCGGTCGCTGGAGAACAAGGCGGCGCCCTTCGACTTCTCACCTCTGGACGGGTCTCGTGACGGCGCTGGGGCGCCTCCTCGACCGACGGTGGGCGAGCTGCTCGAGGCGTCGAAGGTGCCACACGACGGGCGGCTCCAGAAGGTGATGCAGGCGATCCGTGCCGGCGCGACCCAGGAGCAGGTCCACGACGCCACGAAGATCGACCCGTGGTTCGTCGACCAGCTGTTCCTCATCCACGAGGTCGCGGAGAAGCTGGCCGCCGCCGAGGTCCTCGACGAGCACAGCCTGCGCCAGGCCAAGCGGCACGGGTTCTCCGACGCGCAGGTCGCCCAGATCCGGGGCATCAGCGAGGCCGAGGTCCGCAGCATCCGCCAGGTGCTCGGCGTCCGGCCGGTCTACAAGACCGTCGACACGTGCGCGGCCGAGTTCGCGGCACGCACGCCGTACCACTACTCGTCCTACGACGAGGAGACCGAGGTGCAGCCCCGCGCCGAGGGCAAGAAGGCCGTGATCATCCTCGGCTCCGGGCCCAACCGCATCGGCCAGGGCATCGAGTTCGACTACTCGTGCGTGCACGCCTCGCTGGCGCTCGCCGAGGCCGGCTACGAGACCGTGATGGTCAACTGCAACCCCGAGACCGTGTCGACCGATTACGACACCTCCGACCGGCTCTACTTCGAGCCGCTCACGCTCGAGGACGTGCTCGAGGTCTACGCCGCGGAGGTGGCCGCCGGGCCGGTCGCCGGCGTGATCGCCACGCTGGGCGGGCAGACGCCGCTCGGCCTCGCGCAAGGCCTCGAGGACGCGGGAGTGCCGATCGTCGGTACGTCGCCGGCGGCGATCGACCTGGCCGAGGAGCGCGGCGCGTTCGGCCGCGTGCTCGCCGAGGCCGGTCTCACCGCGCCCAAGCACGGCACCGCGGTGTCCTACGACGAGGCGGTCGCGATCGCCCGTGAGATCGGCTATCCGGTGCTGGTGCGGCCGTCCTACGTGCTCGGCGGGCGCGGCATGCAGATCGTCTACTCCGACGAGGACCTCCGCTCCTACATCGAGGCGGCCACCGAGATCAGTCCGGATCGTCCTGTGCTGGTCGACCGGTTCGTCGACGACGCGGTCGAGATCGACGTCGACGCGCTCTACGACGGCACCGACCTGTTCCTGGGTGGCGTGATGGAGCACATCGAGGAGGCCGGCATCCACTCCGGCGACTCCTCGTGCGCGCTGCCGCCGATCACCTTGGGCGCCTCGGAGATCCAACGGATCCGCGAGGCGACCGAGGGCATCGCCAAGGGCGTCGGCGTGCAGGGCCTCATCAACATCCAGTTCGCGCTCGGGTCCGACGTGCTCTACGTGCTCGAGGCCAACCCGCGGGCCAGCCGCACGGTCCCGTTCGTGTCGAAGGCGACCGGTACGCCGCTGGCCAAGGCGGCCGCGCGCGTGATGCTGGGCGAGTCGATCGCGGGCCTGCGGGCCGCGGGTGTGCTGCCCGCCGAGGGCGACGGCGGCACGCTGCCGGCCGACGCCCCGATCGCGGTGAAGGAGGCGGTGCTGCCGTTCAACCGGTTCCGCACCAAGGACGGGCAGTTCGTCGACACCGTGCTCGGGCCGGAGATGAAGTCGACCGGCGAGGTGATGGGCTTCGACGCCGACTTCGCCACCGCGTTCTCGAAGTCGCAGGCGGCGGCCTACGGCTCGTTGCCGACCACCGGGACGGTGTTCGTCTCGATGGCCAACCGCGACAAGCGCAACATGATCTTCCCGATCCGGATCCTGACCGAGTACGGATTCGAGATCCTCGCCACCCAGGGCACCGCCGAGGTGCTGCGGCGCAACGGCATCTCCGCGACCGTGGTCCGCAAGCACTTCGAGGGTCCCGGCCCGGAGGGCGAGAAGACCACGGTGCAGATGATCCTCGACGGTGAGATCGACCTGATCGTCAACACGCCGCACGGCTCGGGCGGCGGCAGCGCCCGCATCGACGGCTACGAGATCCGCTCCGCCGCGGTGCTGACGGGCATCCCGTGCATCACGACGGTGCAAGGCCTGGCGGCCGCGGTGCAGGGCATCGCCGCGGTGCGCGGCGGCGGGATCGGGGTGCGGTCGCTTCAGGAGTGGTCGGACCGGAATCCCGGTGGTTGAGGTGCGACGAGCGACGCGAGGAGCCTCGAAACCCTACGACGTGCTCTTCCGGCACGGCCTCCGCCGGGTCGACCCGGAGCGGGCCCACCACCTGGCGTTCGGCGCGATCCGCGCTGCGGGCCCGGCGCTGCGCGGAGCGGACCGGCTGGCGGCAGTGCGGCGTACGTCCGCTCCGGTGAAGGCGCTGGGGCTGGAGTTCCCCAACGCGCTCGGCCTGGCGGCGGGCTTCGACAAGCTCGGGATCGGCTACGACGCGCTGGGCGCGCTCGGCTTCGGGCACGTCGAGATCGGCACGGTGACGGCCCTCGCCCAGCCGGGCAACCCGAAGCCGCGGCTGTTCCGGCTGGCCGACGACCGCGCGGTCGTCAACCGGATGGGCTTCAACAACGACGGTGCCGCCGCGGTGGCCCGCCGCCTGGCGGGTCGTGGCGCCGCGCACGAGCGCAAGCCCGGGCGCGGGCCGGTGCTCGGCATCAACATCGGCAAGTCGAAGGTCGTGCCCGACAACGACGAGCAGGCGGTGCTGGCCGACTACGAGACGTCGACCCGCCTGCTGGCGCCGTACGCTGACTACCTCGTCGTCAACGTGAGCTCGCCCAACACCCCGGGCCTGCGCAACCTCCAGGCGGTGGAGCGGCTCGCACCGCTGCTCGCTCACGTGCGCGAGGTGGCCGACGAGACCCGGCCCGACCGGGTGCCGCTGCTGGTGAAGATCGCACCCGACCTCGCCGACGACGACGTGCTCGGGGTGGCCGACCTCGCACGGGCGCAGGGCCTCGACGGGATCATCGCCACCAACACCACCATCAGCCGCGAGGGGCTGCGCACGCCGGCCGCCGAGGTCGAGGCCGCTGGAGCCGGCGGCCTCTCCGGTGCGCCGCTGCGGGAGCGGGCGACCGCGGTCATGCGGCTGCTGCGCGACCGGGTCGGCCCGGATCTGACGCTGATCGGCGTCGGCGGCATCTCGACCGCCGACGACGCCCGCGAGCGCCTCGACGCCGGCGCGACCCTGCTCCAGGCCTACACGGGCTTCATCTACGGCGGCCCGCTGTGGCCGCGCCGGGTCCTGGGAGGGCTCTGACATGACGGAGACCTTCGGCACGCGCTACGTCGCCGCCCTCGCCGAGCGGGGCCAGTTCTGTGTGGGCATCGATCCGCACGCGTCGCTCCTGCACGACTGGGGGCTCGACGACACGGTGGCCGGGCTCGAGAAGTTCGCCCTCAGCGCGGTGGAGGCGGTCGCGCCGTACTGCAGCGTGATCAAGCCGCAGTCGGCGTTCTACGAGCGGTTCGGCAGCCGCGGCGTCGCGGTGCTCGAGCGAGTGATCGCCGAGTCCCGCGCCGCGGGCGCCCTGGTACTGCTCGACGTCAAGCGAGGAGACATCGGCTCGACGTCCCAGGCCTACGCCGACGCCTACCTCGACCCCGCGTCGCCGCTGGCGTCCGACGCGATCACCGTCAGCCCCTACCTCGGGTTCGGGTCTCTCCAACCGTTCGTCGACGCCGCGCGGGTGCACCGCGCCGGGCTGTTCGTGCTGGCCGCGACCTCCAACAAGGAGGGCCCCGAGGTGCAGGAGGCGGTGACCGCCGAGGGCCGCACGGTCTCCGCCACGATGCTCGACCACCTGCGCGAGCTCAACGCGGGGGAGACCCCGCTCGGCTCGTACGGCGCCGTGGTCGGCGCCACCATCGACGGCTCGGGCCTCGACTTCGCGTTCAACGGGCCGATCCTGGCGCCCGGCTACGGCGAGCAGGGCGGTACGACGGCGGACATCCGGCGCATCTTCGGGGCTTCGGCGCCGTACGTCGCCGCGAGCTCGTCGCGCGGGGTGCTGCGGCAGGGGCCCGACGCAGGCCCGATGCGCGCCGCCGTCGAGCGGGCCAACGACGAGCTGCGGGGGCTCGGCGGGTGACCCGGCGGATCGTCGCCGGTGCCCTGGCCCTCGCGCTGCTCGTCGCGGCGGGCCTCGGGGTCCTCACGTTCCTCGACGAGGAGGACGACCCGTTCGAGACCTACTGCAGCGAGGTCGAGGACCAGCGCGAGCCGCTGGGGGAGGCGCTCGCGGCCGGCGGTGACTCCGCCGGCCTGATCCTGGCGCTGCCGATCTTCCGCGAGCTGATGGAGCAGTCCCCGGAGGACCTCATCGACGAGTGGTCGACCGTGGTGGCCCACGTGCAGGAGCTCGCCGACGTCCTCGAGGACGCCGGGGTGGACCCGGCGACGTACGACCGGAAGGCCCTCCCCGAGGGCGTGACGAGTGCCGAGCGCGAGTCGATCGACCGGGCCGCGACCGCCCTCGGCTCACCGGTCATGCGGGACGCGATGGCCGGCGTCCAGCAGCAGGCGCGCGACGTCTGCGGCACCCCGCTGGTGCTCTGACGGTGCTCTAGCCCACGTCCCTGGCATCCGGGACCCGGTCGCGTTGCCGCGCCGCCACGCCGATGGCTAGTGTGACCGGCGGGTGCTCGGCGCCCCTCGAAGCTCTCGCCCCTCTCGGGGGGATCGAACCAAAGGACCGTTCCACGTGGCTCTGCCCCCACTGACTCCCGAACAGCGTCAGGCTGCCCTCGCGAAGGCCGCCGCCGCCCGTCGCGAACGGGCCGAGGTGAAGAACCGGCTGAAGCACGCGGGCGCGTCGATCGCCGACGTGCTGGCCGAGGGTCAGAAGAACGAGGTCGTCGGCAAGATGAAGGTGCTCGACCTCCTCCAGGCCGTCCCCGGGCTCGGCAAGGTGCGGGCCAGCCAGCTGATGGAGCGCCTCGGCATCGCCGAGTCGCGCCGGGTCCGCGGGCTCGGCGCCAAGCAGATCGCCGCGCTCGAGCGCGAGTTCGCGCCGGGTGACTGACGAGCAGGTGGCGGGGAGCGCGCCGTCCCGGCTGGTCGTCCTCGCGGGCCCGACGGCAGTCGGCAAGGGCACCGTGGCGGCGTACGTCCGTGACCACCACCCGGACGTCTGGCTCTCCGTGTCCGCGACCACCCGCCCGCCGCGGCCGGGCGAGGTCGACGGCGTGCACTACCTCTTCGTCGACGACGCCGAGTTCGACCGCCTCGTCGCGGCGGGGGAGATGCTCGAGTGGGCCGTCGTCCACGGCGTCCATCGCTACGGCACGCCGCGCGGGCCCGTCGACGCGGCGCTGGCCGCCGGGCGGCCCGCCCTGCTCGAGATCGACCTCCAGGGCGCGCGCCAGGTGCGCGCCAACATGCCCGAGGCCCTGCTGGTGTTCCTCAAGCCGCCCTCGTGGGAGGAGCTCGTACGGCGCCTCGTCGGCCGGGGCACCGAGACGGAGGAGGAGCGGGAGCGCCGGCTCGCCACCGCGCGTGAGGAGCTCGCCGCCGAGGCGGAGTTCGACCGGGTGATCGTGAACTCGGAAGTTCGTGTGGCGGCGACCGAGTTGGTAGGCTTGCTGGGTTCCCCAACCGAACTTCAGTGAGGGTTTCCTGCGTGTCTGCCCCGAACATCGACGCCGTCGGCGTGACCAACCCGCCGATCGACGGCCTGCTGTCCAAGACCGACAGCAAGTACAAGCTCGTTCTCTACAGCGCCAAGCGGGCGCGGCAGATCAACGCCTACTACTCCCAGCTCGGTGAGGGCCTGCTCGAGTACGTCGGCCCGCTCGTCGAGACCCACGTGCAGGAGAAGCCGCTCTCGATCGCTCTGCGCGAGATCAACGACGACCTGCTGACCGTCGAGGACGTCGACCCCGCCGAGCTCGCCGCGGAGGAGGCAGCCGCCGCTGCCGCCGCTGCCGAGGCCGGCTCGCAGCCGACCGAGTGAGCTGAGCTTGACCCGGGTCGTGCTCGGTGTCTCGGGCGGCATCGCGGCCTACAAGGCGTGCGAGCTGCTGCGCCGGTTCACCGAGTCCGGCCACGACGTGACCGTCGTCCCGACCGCCGCCGCGCTGGAGTTCGTCGGCGCGCCCACCTGGGCGGCCCTGTCGGGCAAGCCGGTCGCCACCGACGTGTGGACCGGCGTCCACGAGGTGCCGCACGTGCGCCTCGGCCAGAACGCCGACCTCGTCGTGGTCGCGCCGGCGACGGCCGACCTCCTCGCGAAGGCCGCCCACGGGCTCGCCGACGACCTGCTCACCAACACCCTGCTCACCGCGCGCTGCCCGGTGGTGCTCGCCCCCGCGATGCACACCGAGATGTGGGAGCACCCGGCCACCGCCGCCAACGTCGAGACGCTGCGGTCGCGCGGTGTGCTCGTGATCGAGCCCGCCGAGGGCCGGCTCACCGGCGCCGACACGGGCAAGGGCCGCCTGCCGGAGCCGGCCGAGATCTTCGAGTACTGCCGCGACGTACTCAGCCGCACCGAGACCGGTGCGACCCTGTCCGGCGACCTCGCCGGCCGGCACGTTGTCGTGTCCGCCGGGGGCACGCGCGAGCGGCTCGATCCCGTGCGGTTCCTGGGCAACCGCTCCTCGGGCCTCCAGGGCTACGCCCTCGCCCGGGCAGCTGCCGCCCGCGGCGCCGAGGTGACGCTGGTGGCCGCCAACTCGGCGCTGCCCGACCCCGCCGGCGTCAAGGTCGTGAAGGTCGAGACCACCGCCGAGCTGCGCGACGCCGTGCTGGCCGCCGCCGTGGCCGCCGACGCCGTCGTGATGGCCGCCGCACCGGCCGACTTCCGACCCGTCAACGAGTCGGCCACCAAGATCAAGAAGAGCGCCGACGGATCGGCGCCGTCGATCACCCTGCAACAGAATCCCGACATCCTCCACGAGCTGTCGACCCACCGGCCGCGGCCGGAGGCGGTCATCGTCGGCTTCGCGGCCGAGACCGGCGACGACACCGGGTCGGTGCTCGAGCTGGCCCGCGCCAAGCTGGCCCGCAAGGGCTGTGACCTGCTGGTCGTCAACGACGTGAGCGGGGGAGCGGTGTTCGGCGCGGAGGACAACCAGGCGGTGATCCTGGCCGCCGACGGCGCCTCCGTCGACGTACCCCGGGGCAGCAAGTCGGCCGTCGCCCACGTCATCTGGGACCAGGTCGTCGCCCGGATGGGCTGAGCCGGATGGGTGAGACGCCCACGCGTCACCCAAGGGCCCCCTTATCGTTGGTACAACCGGCCGCAGCCGGCCAGGCACCCGGGCACACCGTCGTGCCCTCGCAACTACGTACACCCCATGGCAGGAGCTACCCGTGACCGGACGCCTCTTCACCTCCGAGTCGGTGACCGAGGGACACCCGGACAAGATCGCTGACCAGATCAGCGACACCGTCCTCGACTACCTCCTCGAGCACGACCCCACCAGCCGCGTGGCGGTGGAGACGCTGCTCACCACCGGCCTCGTGGTCGTCGCTGGCGAGGTGACCACCTCCGCTTACGCGCCGGTGGCCCAGCTCGTGCGCCAGAAGGTGCTGGAGATCGGCTACGACTCGTCCGAGAAGGGCTTCGACGGCAACTCCTGCGGCGTGCAGGTCGCGATCGGCGCCCAGTCGGCCGACATCGCCCAGGGCGTCGACGACGCCTTCGAGGAGCGCGTCGACGGCTCCGGCGACGAGCTCGACCGCCAGGGCGCGGGCGACCAGGGCCTGATGTTCGGCTACGCCTGCGACGACACCCCGGAGCTGTTCCCGCTCCCGATCAAGATCGCGCAGACCCTCGCCGAGCGACTCACCGCGGTGCGCAAGGACGGCACGCTGCCCTACCTGCGTCCCGACGGCAAGACCCAGGTCACCATCGAGTACGACGACGAGAACCGCGCGGTGCGCGTAGACGCCGTGGTGCTCTCGACGCAGCACGCCGAGGAGGTCTCGCAGGACCAGCTCGCCAAGGACATCCAGGTCAACGTGATCGAGCCCGTGCTCGACCAGTTCAAGGAGTCCGTGCCGTCGGAGGGCTACAAGCTCTACATCAACCCGACCGGGCGCTTCGTGGTCGGCGGCCCTATGGGTGACGCCGGCCTCACCGGCCGCAAGATCATCGTCGACACCTACGGCGGCATGGCCCGCCACGGCGGTGGCGCCTTCTCGGGCAAGGACCCGTCGAAGGTCGACCGCTCCGCCGCCTACGCCATGCGCTGGGTCGCGAAGAACGTCGTCGCCGCCGGCCTCGCCCGCCGCTGCGAGGCGCAGGTCGCCTACGCCATCGGCAAGGCCGCCCCCGTGGGCGTCTTCATCGAGACCTTCGGCACCGGCGTCGTCCCGGACGAGAAGATCCAGGAGGCCGTGCTCGAGGTCTTCGACCTGCGCCCGGCCGCCATCCTGCGCGACCTCGACCTGCTCCGCCCGATCTACGCCAAGACGGCCGCCTACGGCCACTTCGGTCGCGAGCTGCCCGAGTTCACCTGGGAGAAGACCGACCGCGCGGACGCGCTGAAGGCCGCTGCCGGGATCTGACCCGCATCCGTCCTGCGGCCCGTGAGCTCCGGCTCGCGGGCCGCAGGACGTTTTGTCCTCCACAGCCCGCCCGTCCCGCCCGCCATTCCGTCAGCCCGCACTGGTAGAACCGCACCCATGCCTGCCGACCCCGCCGAGAGCGACGTGACCCTGCCGGGTCTCGCGCACGCGGAGGCGCGCAAGGGCGCGGCGCGGGCGCGCAAGGCGGCGAAGTCCTCACAGGTCGAGCTCGCGGAGGTCGACCCCGTCGCCCGGGTGGTGCTCGACGTGCCGCTGGCCCACCTCGACCGGTCGTTCGACTACGCGGTGCCCGCGGCGATGGCCGACGACGTGCGTGCCGGGGTGCGGGTGAAGGTGCGCTTCGCCGGCCAGGACGTCGACGGGTTCGTCGTCGAGCGGACGGCAGCGAGCGAGCACGGCGGCTCGTTGAGCCCGCTGCGGCGGGTGGTGAGCGCCGAGCCGGTGCTGAGCCCGGCGGTGGCCGACCTCTGCCGCCGCGTGGCCGAGCGCACCGCCGGCGTCTCGGCAGACGTACGTCGCCTCGCGGTGCCGCCGCGGCACGCGACCACCGAGCAGCAGCCCTCTGCCGACGCACCGCCGCTCGACCTCCGAGCCGACGCCGACCAGGAGTGGGCGGCCTACCCGGCGGCCGCTCCGTTCCTCCACCACGTCCGCGCCGGTGGCGCGCCGAAGGCCGTGTGGGCCGCCGGCCCGGGGGAGGACTGGCCGCGCCTGCTGGCCGCGCTCGCCGGAGCCGCGCTGGACGCCGGCCGGGGGAGCATCCTGTGCGTTCCCGACCACAAGGACGTGGCCCGGGTCGACGCCGCCCTCACCGAGGTCCTCGGCGAGGGGCATCACGTCGTGCTCGGGGCGGCCGTCGGCCCGGCGGCCCGCTATCGCGACTTCCTCGCGGTCGCCCGGGGCAAGCGGCGCGTCGTCGTCGGCACCAGGTCCGCGGCGTTCGCCCCGGTCACCGACCTCGGTCTCGTCGTGGTGTGGGACGACGGCGACGACCTCCACGCCGAGCCGCGGGCGCCGTACCCGCACACCCGCGACGTGCTGCTCCTGCGCGCCGAGACCGAGGGGGCCGCCGCCCTCGTCGGCGGCTTCGGGCGCAGCGTCGAGGCCGACCAGCTGCTGCGGTCGGGCTGGGCCCGCGAGATCGCGCTGCCGCGCGAGGCCGTCCGTGAGCGGGTGCTGGTGGCGGTGACCGGCGCGAGCGAGGCCGAGCTGCGGCGCGACCCGATGGCCGCCGCGGCGCGGCTGCCGCGCCAGGCGTTCGAGGCGATCCGGTGGGGCATCGAGCGGGGCCCGGTGCTCGTGCAGACGCCGCGCGCCGGCTATGCGCTCCGGCTCGCGTGCGAGCGGTGCCGCACCCCGGCCCGGTGCGACGCGTGCACGGGTCCGCTCCAGATCGACGACCCGACCTCGCCGCCCCGCTGCCGCTGGTGCGCCACGCCGGCGCCCGACTGGGCCTGCCCGGAGTGCGGGGCCCGCGGCCTGCGCGCCCCGGTCGTGGGCGATGCCCGCACCTCCGACGAGCTCGGCCGCACCTTCCCGAAGGTCCCCGTGGTCTCCTCGGCCGGCGAGCACGTGCGCGAGCGCGTCGGCGGCGAGCCGCGCATCGTGGTGGCCACGCCCGGTGCGGAGCCGGTCGCGGAGGGCGGCTACGCCGTCGTGGTGCTGCTCGACACCTGGCTGGTGCTCGCCCGCGACAGCATGCGGGTGGCCGAGGAGGCCGTGCGCCGCTGGTGCAACGCGGTCGGGCTGGTGCGTCCCGGCGGCCGCGCCCTCGCCGTCGGCGACCCGGCCACCCCCGCCCTCCAGGCGCTGGTCCGCTGGGACCCCGGCGGGTTCGCGGGCCGCGAGGCCGAGGAGCGCCGCGCCGCCCACCTCCCGCCCGTCGCGCGCCTGGCCACGATCAGCGGGGAGCCGGGCGCCGTCGACGACGCCCTGACGCTGCTCGACCTCCCCGACGGAGCCGAGGTCCTGGGGCCTTTCCCGACTCGCGCCGGAGAGCAGGATGCCGAGGAGCGCGTGGTGGTGCGCGTTCCCGTCGCTCTGGGGGGCGAGCTCACGACTGCGTTGTCCGAGATGCAACGCCTCAGGTCGGCGCGCAAGCTCGACGCCGTGAGGGTGCAGGTCGATCCGCTCGAGATCTAGGCGCTCTCTAGACTCGAGGCGTGGCTATCCGTCCTATCCGGCTCTTCGGCGACCCGATCCTGCGCAAGCCCGCGATCGAGGTCGTCGACTTCGACGCCGAGGTGCGCCAGCTCGTCGGTGACCTCACCGACACCATGCTCGACGCACCGGGGGCGGGCCTGGCGGCGCCGCAGATCGGCGTCGGGCTGCGCGTGTTCACGTGGTACGTCGACGGCGAGGTGGGCCACCTGATCAACCCGCGCCTCGACCTCTCCGCGGAGCTCCAGGACGGTCCGGAGGGCTGCCTGTCGTTGCCCGAGCTCACCTACGACTGCAAGCGCGCCCTCTCCGTGGTCGCGCACGGCTTCAACATGCACGGCGACCCGGTGACGATCGAGGGCTCGGAGCTGCTGGCGCGGGCGATCCAGCACGAGACCGACCACCTCGACGGGATCCTCTTCATCGACCGGCTCGACTCCGACGCGCGCAAGGCCGCGATGAAGGAGATCCGCGAGTCCGAGTGGTTCGGCCTCGAGCGGCCGACGGTCAAGATCTCCCCGCACGCGACCGGCGGGTTCGGCCGATGAGGGTGGTGTTCGCCGGCACGCCCGAGGTGGCGGTGCCGGCCCTCGAGGCGATCGCCGCGTCCGGTCACGAGCTCGTCGGCGTCGTCACGCGTCCCGACGCGCCGTCGGGCCGTGGCCGCAAGCTCACGCCGAGCCCGGTCGCCGTACGCGCCGAGGAGCTCGGTGTGCCCGTGCTGAAGCCCGTGCACCCGCGCGAGCCGGACTTCCAGGCCGACCTCGCAGCGCTGGAGCCGGACTGCTGCCCCGTGGTGGCGTACGGCGCACTCATCCCGCAGAGCGCCCTCGACATCCCGCGGCACGGCTGGGTGAACCTGCACTTCTCCGTGCTGCCCGCCTGGCGCGGCGCCGCTCCCGTCCAGCACGCGATCTGGGCGGGCGACGAGGTGACCGGCGCGACGACGTTCCGCATCGTCAAGGAGCTCGACGCGGGCCCGACGTTCGGCGTCATGACCGAGCAGATCCGCGCCACCGACACCGCGGGCGACCTGCTCGGGCGGCTCGCCGAAGGTGGCGCCGGCCTGCTGGTCGCCACCCTCGACGGCATCGACGACGGCTCGCTCGAGGCACGGGAGCAGCCCGCCGACGGGGTGAGCCTCGCGCCCAAGATCACCGTCGACGACGCGCGGGTCGACTGGAAGGAGCCGGCGCTGGCCGTCGACCGCCGGATCCGCGCCTGCAGCCCCGGCCCCGGTGCCTGGACGACCCTCGACGGCGAGCGAGTGAAGCTCGGCCGGGTCGAGCTCGTCGACGGCGATCGGCTCGCGCCGGGCGAGCTGGCCGTCGGGAAGAACGAGGTCCTCGTGGGCACCGCCACCACGCCGGTGCGGCTCGGCGAGGTGAAGGCGTTCGGCAAGAAGCAGATGGCCGCGGCCGACTGGTCGCGCGGCGTCCGGCTGCCCGAGGGCGCACGGTTCGAATGACGAGGCCGGGGGATCGGCGCCGGCAACCGGGCGCGGGCTCTCGGGTGGACCGGCCGCGTCAGGCCGCGCTCGAGGTGCTGCGCGCGGTCCGCGTCGACGACGCCTACACCAACCTGGCGCTGCCGGCCGCGATCGCCCAGCACGGGCTCGGCCCGCGCGACGCCGGCTTCGTGACCGAGCTCGCGGCCGGGACGATCCGCCGGATGGGCACCTACGACGCGATCCTCACCGTCTGCATCGACCGGCCGCTGCGCAAGGTGCAGGTCGCGGTGCTCGACGCGCTGCGGCTCGGCTGCCACCAGCTGCTGTCGATGCGGGTCCCGGCCCACGCCGCGATCAGCACGACGGTCGACCTGGTCCGGTCGCGCAACGGCCAGGGCGCCGCCGGCTTCGCCAACGCGGTGCTGCGCAAGGTCGCGGCCCACGACCTCGACGGGTGGCTCGACCGCGTCGCGCCCGACCCCGGGGAGCCCGGACCTGCCCGCCGCGAGGCGCTCGCCGTCCGGCACAGCCACCCGCGCTGGGTCGTCGACCAGCTCGAGCAGGCGGCTCCCGACGAGGACCTCGACACGCTGCTCGCCGCCGACAACCTGCCGCCACGGGTCACTCTCGTCGCGCGGCCCGGCCTGGTCGACCGCGCCGAGCTGCCCGGCACGCCGACCCCCTACTCGCCGTACGGCGTCGTGCTCGAAGGCGGCGACCCGGCCGGCGTGCCGGCCGTGGCCGAGGGGCGTGCGGGCGTGCAGGACGAGGGCAGCCAGCTGGTCGCCCACGCCCTCGCGAGCGCCGCGGTCGAGGGGCGCGACGAGCTCTGGCTCGACCTCTGTGCCGGCCCCGGCGGAAAGGCGGCGCTGCTCGCAGCTCTCGCCGCGCAGCGCGGCGCCCGGCTGGTCGCCACCGAGCCGCACCTGCACCGCGCCCGCCTGGTCGGCCGCGCCCTGGAGGCCCTCGGCGACCGGACCTACGGCGTGGTCGCCGCCGACGGCACGCGGCCGCCGCTCCCGGCGGGCAGCGTCGACCGGGTGCTCGTCGACGCCCCGTGCACGGGTCTCGGCGCCCTGCGGCGGCGCCCGGAGGCCCGCTGGCGCCGTACGCCCGACGACCTGATGCCGCTCGTGCTGCTCCAGCGCAAGCTCCTCGACAGCGCGCTCGACCTGGTCCGGCCGCGCGGGGCGGTGCTCTACGCGACCTGCTCGCCCGTGCGGGCCGAGACCGCCGACGTGCTCCAGGCGGTCCTCGGCACCCGCAAGGACGTGGCCCTCGACGACGTGCGGCCGCTGCTGACCGGGGTGCCCGACATCGACGGGCCCGTGGCCGGCACGGCCCAGCTGTGGCCGCACCGGCACGGCACCGACGCGATGTTCATGGCCCTCCTCAGGAAGGGCTGAGGGTCACTTCCAGGCCAGTGCCGCAGCCAGCGCGGCGAGGTCGATGTCGGCGCCGACGGCCGGGTGCAGGGTCACGAACCAGTCGCCCTGCGCCGGACCGACGACGGTGACCATGTCGCCCTCGGTCAGGACGATCCCGTCGCTACCGAGCATCGGCAGCGTCGCGGTGTGCTCGCCGGACTTGCCGAGGAACGAGTCGCGCTCGCCGGCCGCGCGCCAGTTGACCGACACGCCCGCGCCGGCCGGACCGGTGCACCAGGACTTATCGTCGACCGGGAACTCGTCGCACGACCACCCGTCGAGCACCAGCTCCACCGGCACCTGTCCGCCCTCGGGCGTGCCGGGCTCCACGTAGGACACCGACCAGCCCGCCGGCAGCCCCGCGGAGATCTGCCGCCGCTGGTCGGTGCTCACCGTGTCGGCCGTGATCGTCACGACCCGCCTGTCCGGCTTGATGCTGTACGGCGACCGCACGCCCACGCGCTGCAGCAGCTGCTCGACCTCGGCGGCCTGCTCGGCGCGGGTCGGCTGGGCGGGGCCGCCGGTGCCGGGCGAATCGGCATGGCTGGTGTCCTCCTGCGCCGGCTCGGCCCGGTCGGCGACCCAGGGCACCCCGACGGCGACGGCGCCCACGCAGGCCGCGGCGGCCAGGGTGCCGCCGATCCGGTTGCGGCGGAGCCGCCGTACGTTCGCTGCCGTGGCCACCTGGATGATCCGCTCGGCGTCGGGTCGCTCGTCGCGGACCTGGGTGTGGAGCGCCTCGCTGAGGCGGGTCTCGTCGGTCTCGGTGGTCATCACGGGGTCCTCTCGGTCAGGTCGGAGCGGTCGAGCAGCGGGCGGAGCCGCTGCAGTGCTCGCCGGGACCGGGCGCGGACGTTGACCTCGGTCAGCTGCAGGTCGACCGCCGTGTCGGCCACGCTGCGGTCCTCCCAGTAGCGCAGCACGACCACGGCGCGGTCGAGCGGCGCCAGGGAGGCGAGCGCGACCAGCAGGTCGATCCGGGTGTCCGGGTCGCCGTCGGCGACCGGCTGGTCCACGGCGAGGTCGGCGACCGGAGCCTCCGAGCTGCGCCGCAGCCGGCGGTGGGAGAGGAAGGTGTTGAGCATCGTCGTCCGCGCGTAGGCGAGCGGGCTTTCCGCCGCCGACGTCCGCCGCCACGACGCGAGCACCCGGACGTACGTCGCCTGGGTGAGGTCCTCGGCCTGGTGGTGGTCGCCGGTGAGCAGCAGCGCCGCGCGGTGGAGCGCGGTGGCGGTCTCCCGTACGAACGCGGCGAACTCCTCGTTGTCGTTCCTCTTCACACCCGACCTGACTCCTCGGACCCGGCGCTGCGTGACACCGCACCACTAGGTTATTGCCATGGCATCCCCGTTCACCGAGGTCGAGGTCGACAACCGGGTGATCAAGGTGACCAACCCGGACCGGGTCTACTTCGAGGAGATCGGCGCGACCAAGCTCGACCTGGTCCACTACTACCTGTCCGTAGGGCCGGGCATCGTCAACGCCCTCTGGGAGCGGCCGTGCATGCTGCACCGCTTCCCGAAGGGGCTGGCGGGGGAGAAGGTCCACCAGAAGCGGCTGCCGCAGGGCGCGCCCGCGTGGGTCGAGACCGTCCAGCTGCACTTCCCGCGCTGGAACCGCACGGCCGACGAGCTCTGCGTCACCGAGCTCGGCGCGGTGATCTGGGCGGTGCAGATGTCGACGGTCGAGTTCCATCCCTGGAACAGCCGCCGCGGCACCACCGAGCAGCCCGACGAGTGGCGCATCGACTTGGACCCCGGCCCCGACGCGTCGTACGCAGAAGTCCGGAAGGTCGCCCACGTCGCGCACGAGGTGCTCGACGAGCTGGGCGCCGTCGGCTTCCCGAAGACCAGCGGCAGCAAGGGACTCCACGTCTACGTGCGGATCAAGCCGGACCACGACCACAAGGGCGTACGGCGCGGCGCGCTCGCGTTCGCGCGGGAGGTCGAGCGCCGCGCGCCGGAGCTGGTCACGACCACGTGGTGGAAGAAGGACCGCGACCCGGAGGCGGTCTTCGTCGACTACAACCAGAACGCCCGCGACCACACGATCGCGGCCGCCTACTCCGTGCGCGGCCTGCCCGACGCCCGGGTGTCCACGCCGATCCGGTGGGACGAGATCGACGACGCCGACCCGCGGGACTTCACGATCCGCACGGTGCCGGAGCGGTTCGCCGAGATCGGCGACCTGCACGCCGACATCGACGACCACGTCTTCGACATCGCCCCGCTGCTGGAGTGGGCCGACCGCGACGACATCGCCGAGGACGAGGCCGAGGACGAGGAGTCGTCCTCCTGATCAGTCGCCGAGTCGCTTGAACGGCTCGATCGCGAAGACCACCTCGACGGCCACACCGAAGTACTCGGCGATCCGCAGCGCGAGGTGCAGCGACGGGCTGTACTCGCCGCGCTCGAGGTAGCCCACGGTCTGGTAGTGGACGCCGAGCGCGTCGGCGAGCTCCCGGCGCGAGATGCCGCGCTCGGCGCGCAGCATCGCGATCCGGTTGTAGACGGTGTCGGACTCGTTCGCCACGCGTCAGAAGCCCTTGGCCATGATCTTGTCGCGCGCGGCCTGGACGGCCGACGCGGTCTGGCGGCGGGCCATCCGGCGGAGCACGATCGGCGCGACGACCAGACCGACCACGGCCCAGACGCCGAGCACGCCGAACATCTCGGCCGTGCGCCAGGAGTCGCCGATCTCCGACGCCTCGGCGCCGGCGGGCAGCATGGCTGACCGGGTGCCGAGACCGAGCCAGTAGAACGGGAAGGCCTGCCCGATCCACTGCAGCCAGGTCGGCAGCGCCGTGATCGGGTAGAAGATCCCGGAGACCGCGATCAGCAGGAACGACGCCAGCATGACCAGCATCGACTGCGCGCTGGACTTGAAGAGCGAGCCGAGGGCGGACCCGATCGGGACGGTCGCGATCATGCCGACGACGAAGATGATCGGGAGCAGCAGCGCCGTACGGCCGTCCAGACGGAGGTCGCCGATCACCGTCGCGGCGGGGATCGCGAGCAACACCATGCTGGCCAGCGTGGTCAGCCCGAAGAACCAGATCTTGCCGATCAGGTAGCCGAGCATCCCGTCGGGCGTCGCCTTGGCCCGCAGCAGGGTGCCGTCCTCTCGATCCGTCGTGATCTGCATCGCCGGCCCCGCCAGGCCACCGAACGCGATCGACATCCCGATCAGGCTCGGCAGCACCATCGCTCCGAGCGCCAGGTCGGTGCCCGGGACCGTGTCACCGCGCATGAAGAGCAGGGTGACCGTGAAGCCCAGCGGGAAGACGAGCATCCAGAAGATGTCGCCGACCTCGGTCAGCGAGTACTTCGTCTCCAGCCACCCGCGGCGCAGACCTGCCCGTACGGCGATCCTGCGTCCGTCGGCGGTAGTGCTCATGACAGTGCCTCCAGGCTCTCGGGCTCCGCATCGGTCTGGCCGCTCTCGACCCGCTGGACGAGCGCCAGGTAGGTGTCCTCGAGGTTCGCCCGCTTCACCTCGAGCTCGGTGACGTCGGAGTCGGTCGCGAGCAGACGGCGCACGAATGCGGTCGGGTCGCGCTCCTCGACCGCGTGCACGTGCCGCTCGCCCCCGGAGGTCCAGCGGACCTCCGCCTTGGTCGCGAGCTCGAGGGCCAGCTGGTCGGGGCTGCCGTCGGCGATGATGGTGCCGCGGTCGAGCACCAGGATCCGGTCGGCGAGCTTCTCCGCCTCGGCCAGGTCGTGCGTGGTGAGCAGCACGGTGGTGTTCTCGAAGTCGGAGAGCCGGTGCACCAGCTCGTGGAACTCGCGCCGCGCGTGCGGGTCGAACCCGGCCGTGGGTTCGTCGAGGAACACCAGCTCCGGGCGCCCGACGATGCCGATCGCCACGTCGACCCGGCGGCGCTGGCCGCCGGAGAGCCGCATTACCTTCTGGTCGGCGTGCTGGGTGAGGCCCACGATGCCGAGCAGCTCGTCCACGTCCCATGGCCGGGGGACCTCGGCCGTGGAGTACGGCGCGTAGAAGCGGGCGTGGTAGTCGATGAGGTCGCGCACCCGCCAGCGGCTGTGGTCGCGCCAGGACTGCAGCACCACGCCGACCCGCGCGCGCCACTGCTCGTCGCCCCGCGCTGGGTCGGACCCCAGCACGGACACCTCGCCCGACGCCCGCATCCGGAAGCCCTCGAGGATCTCGATCGTCGTGGTCTTGCCGGCGCCGTTCGGCCCGAGGAGTGCCACGACCTCGCCGCGGCGCGCGGAGAAGGTGACGCCCTTGAGCACCTCGTTGCTGCCGTAGCTCATCCGCAGGTCGCGGACCTCGAGCGCGGTGTCGAGGAGTGTCGTTGCACTCTCGCGATCAGACATAGCAGGAATACTACATATCGTCCTGTAGTCGCGACAGGGCTTGTCGTCACTAGACTCCCGGCACGTGGGCCACATCCAGATCACGCCGTCGATCCTCAACGCCGACTTCGGCAACCTCGCCGCGGAGGTGGCGCGGATCCCCGGCGCCGACTGGGTCCACGTCGACGTCATGGACAACCACTTCGTGCCCAACCTGACGTTCGGCCCGACGATGGTCGAGGCGCTCGCCCGGTCGACCGACACCCCGCTGGACGCGCATCTGATGATCGACGACGCCGACCGCAACGCACTCTCGTACGTCGACGCGGGCTGCGGCTCGGTGACGTTCCACGTCGAGGCGTGCAAGGCACCGGTGCGGCTGGCCCGCGAGATCCGGAAGGCGGGTGCGCGCGCGTCGATGGCGCTGAAGCCAGCCACGCCGATCGAGCCCTATGAGGACCTGCTGCCCGAGCTCGACATGCTGCTCGTGATGACCGTCGAGCCGGGCTTCGGCGGCCAGAAGTTCCTCGACCTGTGCCTGCCGAAGATCCGCCGCGCCCGCGCCCTGATGGACAAGCACGGCGTCGAGACATGGCTCCAGGTCGACGGTGGAGTCTCGCTGGAGACGATCGAGCGGTGCGCCGAGGCCGGGGCCGACGTGTTCGTCGCCGGCTCGGCGGTCTACTCCGCCGACGACCCGGACGCCATGATCGCCGCGCTGCGCGACAAGGCTGCATCAGCGCAGGAAGCCTGAACGGGCCGCGATCCGGGGCAACCTCTGGCAGGCTCGGACGTCCTGAGGACGTGACCACCTTCAGGACCCCGGGGGACCGATGAGCCTGCTGCGCCGTACCACCGTCCTGCTCGGCATCGCCGGCGCGGCGTTGGGCGCCCTCACGGGACCGCCACCGGCTGCGGCCGAGGACACACCGGCCGTGCCCGTGGAGAGCTTCGGTGCCTACCTCTACGTCGAGAACGCAGACGACTGGGCCCACGAGGTGGGTGTGATGGCCGAGCCGTCGCTCGGCCGGGTCGAGGTGCACACGTGGCACTGGAGCGCCGGCATCGCGGGCCGCTACCTGCACGTCGGGCTCGGCTCCACCGACGGTGGAGCGTGCGCGGTCTCGCGCTGGATCGTCGTCGACAAGCACGACGAGACGGCCCCGGTCACGGCGTACGACGCCGCGTGGGCGCCGCTGCCGGTGCAGTCGTTCCCCGACGGCGAGACCGTCGACGACAACGTCGAGCGGGTCGAGATCGGGACGTACCCCGACTCCGACTGCCTCCGCGTCGCGGTCTACGACGGAGCCGACCCGGTGGATCCCGGACCCAAGGTCTCGAAGGCACCGGTCGAGCCGTTCGCCCCGCTCGGCTACAGCGACCTGACGACGTCTCCCCTCCACCTCACGTGCCCGGCGGAGGTGCCGTGGCGCGGCGAGTTCGAGGTCGACGTCGCCATCGACCCACGCCCCGGCCCGCTGCCCGACCTGTTCTGGCCCAGCCACCTCGGCACGGCGTCCTACGCCTTCGAGCCGTCGTCGCAGTACACGCTCGTCGAGTCACCGACCCTGCCGACCGACGTCGACCTCTGGACCGCGGAGGAGTGGACGGGTTCCTTCGTGTTCGAGGCCGACCCGAGCGCGACGTACGACGTCGACCTGGGCCTGGTCGACTTCACCCGTGACGGGGTGACCACGCAGCGCGGCTGCGAGCTGCACCGGACCAAGATCCCGGTGTCGATGCCGGTGCCCACCGAGTGGGAGGGCAGCCTCGCCGGTGAGAGCTGGTGGTGGCGCTCGACGAGCGCCAACTCCGGGATCGGCGAGTTCGACATCCACGCGGCCGCCGAGTTCCTCGACGACGAGTGGGTTGCCCTCACCGGTCGCTACCAGGCGCCGCGCGCGACGCCGTGCACCGCGGCCGACGACGAGTGCCATCGCTACTACTACGACGAGGAGACCGGCCGGCTCCAGATCGACGACCGCCTCCTGCGACCGGACGGCGATGGCTGGATCCTCCGCGTCGCCACGCGGCGCGGCCGCCCGGCCCTGCTGCCGGACCGGGAGATCGCGTCGGTCACAACGGGCAAGCGCTTCTCCTACGACGGCCGCAGCCGGTTCGGGCAGCGGCTCGTGCTGCGCATGGACGGCACCTACCGCTACGCGCTCGGCGAGGGCCGCACGTGGGCGGGTCGCTACCGCTTCGTCGGCGGTGACGCGCAGGATCTGGTCCTGCGCCGGCCCGGCCGGGACGCGCGGCACGACGTGCTGCTGTTCTTCGGCGAGCGAGACGGCGCCCGGCGACTCTTCGACATCGAGACCGAGCAGCTGCGGATGCGCTTCTCCCGGTGGTGACCCGGCCAGTTCTGCTCGCGACGAACATCACGTTGCGGGAATAGATCTCGGCTGTGCGACCATTGACCCCACAAGAGCTCGCGTGCTCTGGGGTCGGTGAAACTCCGAGCCGGCGGTGACTGAACGAAGTTCAGAAGTCCGCGACCCGGCCACAGCCAGTGGCCGGTTGACCAGGTGGGAATCCTGGACCGACGGTCAAAGTCCGGATGGGAAGCGCACGCACGAGCGGACGGACGGCGCAGGCGCGCCGCCGCCGTACGCCATCCACGCCCCGGAGTCCGAGCTGAGGACGACGGAGAGGACCGGTGGCACCGACGTGGCGGAACCATTCGCCCGCGAGTACGACGCGATGTGCCGCGCCATCGAGCTGGCCGCGTCGCCGGGCGTGCCGTTGTGGCCCAACCCCCGGGTGGGCTGCGTGCTGCTCGCGCCCGACGGCGAGGTCGTCGGCGAGGGCTACCACCACGGAGCGGGCACGCCGCACGCCGAGATCGAGGCCCTGGCCGCCGCCGGTGACCGCGCCCGCGGCGCGACGGCGGTCGTCACGCTCGAGCCGTGCAACCACACCGGCCGCACCGGACCGTGCAGCCAGGCCCTCATCGAAGCCGGAGTCGCCCGGGTCGTGGTCGCGCAGCGCGACCCGAACCCGGTCGCCGAGGGCGGGCTCGAGGTGCTCGCCGAGGCCGGCGTCGACGTCGAGCACGGCCTGCTCGCCGAGGACGCCGAACGGCTCAACCCGGCCTGGACCTTCGCCCACCGCAACGGGCGCCCGTTCGTGACCTGGAAGTTCGCGACCACCCTCGACGGGCGGAGCGCCGCGCGCGACGGGTCGTCGCGCTGGGTGACCTCCGCGGCCGCCCGCCGCGACACCCACGTGCTGCGCGCCCAGTGCGACACGATGCTGGTCGGCACCAACACCGTCGCGGTCGACGACCCGCAGCTGACGGTGCGCGACGCCGCGGGGGAGCCGCTGCCGGTCCAGCCGCTGCGCGTGGTCGTGGGCAACCGAGACATCGACGCCGATCGCCGCGTCCTCGACGACGTCGCCGAGACGGTCCACCTGCGCACGCACGACCCGCTCGAGGCGCTGGAGACGCTCTACCGCGACCACGGCCGGCACCACGTGTTCTTCGAGGGCGGGCCCACGCTGGCTGCCGCGTTCCTCAAGGCGGGCGTGGTCGACGAGGTCGTCGCTTACGTCGCGCCGATGCTGCTCGGCTCCGGCAAGTCCGCGGTCGGCAACCTCGGCATCGGGACGATCGGCAAGGCCCGCCACCTCGACCTCGTCGACACCCTCGTGCTCCTGCCCGAGGACGGCGACGGCGACCCGGCGGACACCGACATCAACCTGCGGCTCGTCCTGCGGCCGCGTCAGGAGGACTGACATGTTCACCGGCATCGTGGAGGAGCTCGGCACCGTCGCGTCGGTCGACGACCAGGGCGACGCCATCCGGCTCACGATCCGCGCCGACGAGACCCTGTCCGACGCGGCGCTCGGCGACTCCATCGCCGTGAACGGCTGCTGCCTGACCGTGGCCGAGCGCACCGACACCACCTGGACCGCCGACGTGATGGCCGAGACCCTGGCGAAGACCAGCACCGGCCGCCTCGCGCCGGGGGACCGGGTCAACCTCGAGCGCGCTGTCACCGCCGAGAAGCGGCTCGGGGGCCACGTGGTCCAGGGTCACGTCGACGGAGTCGGCACGGTGCTGAGCCGGACGCCGAGCGAGCACTGGACGGTCGTCGAGATCGGTCTCCCCGAGGAGCCCGATCTCGCCCGCTACCTCGTCGACAAGGGTTCGATCACCGTCGACGGCACCTCCCTCACGGTCGTCGAGGCCAAGGACGCCTCGTTCACCGTCAGCCTGATCCCCGAGACCCTCGCCCGCACCACCCTCGGCTTCCGCGAGCCGGGCGACCCGGTCAACCTCGAGGTCGACGTCCTCGCCAAGCACGTGGAGAAGCTCGTGCGCGCCTACATGCGTGTCGAGACGGTCGCTGGGGCGACCTCCTCGACGAACGAAAGGAACTGACATGTCCGTTCGGTTGGACTCCGTCGAGCAGGCGATCGCCGACATCGCCGCCGGCAAGGCCGTGGTCGTCGTCGACGACGAGGACCGCGAGAACGAGGGCGACATCATCTTCGCTGCGGCGAAGGCCACCCCCGAGCTGATGGCGTTCACCATCCGCCACTCCAGCGGCGTGATCTGCGTGCCGATGCCCGGCGACATGCTCGACCGGCTCGAGATCCCGCTGATGACGCCGCACAACAAGGACAAGCTGCGGACGGCGTACACCATCTCGGTCGACGCCCGTGACGGCGTCTCCACGGGCATCTCCGCGGCCGACCGCGCCCACACCGCCCGGGTCCTCGCCGACTCGGCGACCGAGCCGTGGGAGATCACCCGCCCGGGCCACGTCTTCCCGCTGCGCTACCGCGAGGGCGGCGTCCTCGTGCGGCGGGGCCACACCGAGGCCGCGGTCGACCTCGCCAAGCTGGCCGGGCTCACCCCGGCGGGCGTCCTCGTCGAGATCGTCAACGACGATGGCACCATGAAGCGCGCGCCCGAGCTGCGCGAGTTCGCCGACGAGCACGGCCTGGCGATGATCTCGATCGAGGACCTCGTCAAGTACCGCCGGCGCAACGAGGTCCACGTCGACCGCGAGGCCGAGACCCGGCTGCCCACCCGGCACGGCGACTTCACCGCCTTCGGCTACACGATCACCGTCGACGGCAGCGAGCACGTCGCCCTGGTGTACGGCGACCCCGCGTCGCTGACGTCCGGCGGCCCGGTGCTGACGCGGGTCCACTCCGAATGCCTGACCGGCGACGTGTTCGGCAGCAGCCGGTGCGACTGCGGGCCGCAGCTCGACGAGGCGCTGGAGCGGATCGTCCAGGAGGGTCGCGGTGTGGTCGTCTACCTGCGCGGCCACGAGGGCCGGGGGATCGGCCTGGTCGCCAAGCTGCAGGCCTACCAGCTCCAGGACGGCGGCCGCGACACCGTCGACGCCAACCTCGACCTCGGGCTGCCGGCCGACGCGCGCCACTACGGCGCGGCCACCCAGATCCTCAAGGACCTGGGCGTGACCGAGGTGCGACTGCTCACCAACAACCCCGACAAGGTCACCAACCTGGAGGACTACGGGATCAAGGTCACCGAGCGGGTGCCGCTCACGCCGCGTCCCAACGACCACAATCTGGCCTACCTGCTCACCAAGCGCGACCGGATGGGCCACGACCTCCCCAACCTCGACGCACCCCTCCCTGCCAGCGACCTGGGTCTCGAGACGGCCGCTGGGGCGGCCTCCTCGACCACCGGAACGGAGATCTGACATGGCCGGACACGGCGCCCCGACCCCCGAGCCCACCGACTGCCACGACCTGCGGGTCGCCGTGGTCGCCGCGAGCTGGCACACCGAGGTGATGGACGGCCTGCTCGCCGGCGCCCAGCGCGCGCTCGCCGACCACAAGGTCGAAGCGCCCGTCGTCGTGCGGGTGCCGGGCACGTTCGAGCTGCCCGTGATGGCCGCCGCGCTCGCGCCGTCGTACGACGCGATCATCGCGCTCGGCGTGGTCATCCGGGGCGGCACGCCGCACTTCGAGTACGTCTGCAACGCCGCCACGGACGGCCTGACCCGGGTGTCCATCGACGCCCAGACGCCGGTCGGCTTCGGCGTGCTCACCTGCGACGACGAGCAGCAGGCTCTCGACCGGGCCGGGCTCGAGGGCTCGAAGGAGGACAAGGGTTACGAGGCCGCGTCCGCAGCGCTTCTCACCGCAGCGACCTTGAAGAAGGTCCGCCGCAGGGACGGCCTAGGCTGATCTCCTGTGAAGACGTTCGACGAGCTCTGGGCGGAGCTGAGCGAGAAGGCTCGGACCCGGCCCGCCGGTAGCGGCACCGTGGCGGCACTCGACGCCGGCGTCCATGCGATCGGCAAGAAGCTGGTCGAGGAGGCCGCCGAGTCCTGGATGGCCGCCGAGCACGAGGGCAAGGAGCGCGCGGCGGAGGAGATCAGTCAGCTGATCTACCACTCCCAGGTGCTCATGCTCGCCCTCGGCCTCGAGCCCGCCGACGTCTACAAGCACCTCTGAGGAAGCCCATGTCCCGCCTCAAGATCGCGATCCCCAACAAGGGAGCGCTCTCCGCCGCCGCCACCGAGATCCTGCGCGAGTCCGGCTACCGCCAGCGCAGCGACTCCAAGGAGCTGCGGCTCGTCGACGCCGAGAACGACGTCGAGTTCTTCTACCTCCGGCCGCGCGACATCGCGCTGTACGTCGGGGAGGGCACGCTCGACGTCGGCATCACCGGCCGCGACCTGCTGCTCGACTCCGGCGCCAAGGCCGACGAGGTGCTGCCGCTGGAGTTCGGCCGCAGCACGTTCCGCTTCGCGGGTCCGCGCGGCTCCTACGACGAGCTGGCCGACCTCGCCGGCACGCGGATCGCCACGTCGTACGTCGGCATCGTCGAGTCGTTCCTGGCCGAGCGCGGCATCGACGCGACCGTGGTGCGGCTCGACGGCGCAGTCGAGACCAGCATCCAGCTCGGCGTCGCCGACGTCATCGCCGACGTCGTCGAGACCGGCACCACGTTGCGGCGCGCCGGCCTCGAGGTTTTCGGCGAGCCGATCCTCGAGTCGGAGGCCGTGCTCATCACCCGCTCGGGCAACGGGTCGCCGGCGTTCGACGTCTTCCGGCGCCGGGTCGAGGGCGTCCTCGTGGCCCGCGGCTACGTGATGATGGACTACGACATCGAGACCGCGAAGCTCGACGCCGCGCTCGCGGTTACCCCCGGCATGGAGGGCCCGACCGTGTCGCCCCTGCAGCGCGAGGGCTGGGTCGCCGTACGCGCGATGGTGCGGCGCGACGGCGCGCAGCGGCTGATGGACGAGCTCTGGGAGCTCGGTGCGCGGGCGATCCTGCTCACCGACATCCATGCCTGCCGGATCTGACGCCGCGCCCGCGGGCGTACCCGACCTGCCGCGCACCTGGCGCCCGGTCGGCCCGCGGATCGCGGCCGTCGTGTTCAGCGTCGTGCTGATCGGCGCCTTCCTCGGGCTCTGGTACAGCTTCGACGAGGAGACCAAGCAGGCCGTCACCGTGCTCCAGCGCTGCACCATCGGGTTCTTCGTGTTCATCGGCGTCGCGCTGATGTATGCGATGGCCCGGTCGCGGATCACGGCCGACGAGCGCGGGCTGACGGTCGTCAACGGCTACCGCAAGCGCGAGTACGAGTGGGCCGAGGTGGTCGCCGTGCGGATGCCGCCGGGGGCGCCGTGGCCGACCCTCGATCTCGCCGACGGCAACACCGTCTCGGCGATGGGCGTGCACGGCTCCGACGGCGCGCCCGCGCGGCGCGCCGTGGCGGAGATCAGGGCGCTGCTCGACCGCTCCTGACACCAAATCGTCCTCGCGGACGAAGTGCTTCACTCGCCGGGCCGATGTGTGCGCGCCGCGTGGACGGTGGGATGGCAGCATGCAGCGACTTCGTGCCCTCACCACCACCCTGGCCCTCGCGGCCGGCGCCCTCGTGGCGACCGGCGCGGTGCCGGCCCTGACCCCCGCGGCCCACGCAGCCGAGCCCGGCGGCCACCTCGTCTACATCAAGGGCGGCGACGTCTGGGTCTCCGACCCCGACGGCACCGGCCAGGTTCGCGTGACCACCGACGGCGGCTACTCCGACCCGTCGATGGCGGACACCGGCCGGATCGCCGCGGTCCGCGGTGACGCGCTCGTCGTGTTCCGCCCCGACGGGGTGAAGGTCGCTCAGTTCAAGCTGCCGACGCTCTTCATCGAGGGTAGCTGCTCGACGATGTGGGAGACGCCTCCGCTGGAGGCCCAGATCTCGCCCGACGGCTCGAAGGTCGCCTGGTCGCAGCTGCGGTCGTCCAACTGCGGCGGGAAGATCACGATCGACAGCCGCACCGCGATCACCAACGCCACCGGCTACGACCTGCGCGGGCTTGTCCTGGGCTACGACCCGGACTGGGTCGGCAACGGGCGTGTCGTCCTCGACGACAACGACGTGATGCGGCTGATGGACGTGGACCACGACGGCCCGAAGGCGCACGACTGGTTCGACTCCTACGACCTGTGGAACACCTACTACGACTTCCACTCCGTCGCGGTCTCGCGCGACGGGTCGCGCGTCGCCTACCTCGTCGACCGGTACGACGACCCGGAGATGATCATCGACCACGCCACCAGCGGCGACCCGCGGACGTCGGACGCTCCCGGCGTGCCGGTCACGCCGGGAGAGTGCCAGGCCCAGTCCGGCCTGCCCCGACCCGACGACGGCCCGACGCTGGACGACCTGATGTTCTCGCCGGACGGCACCGCGCTGGCGCACGTCGAGGGCGACGACGTCTGGACGATCACCGGCGTCGGCGGCGCCTGCGACAGCCGCACGTTCACGAAGGTCCTCACCGGGGTCACCGACTTCTCCTGGTCGGGCTACGGCGGCAACGTCGTCATCGACCGCACCGCGCCGACGGCCCGGGTCACCGGCGTCACCGTCAACCACAGCAAGCGGTCCGCCACGGTGAAGTTCACCGCCAACGAGGCCGCCGGCTTCCGGTGCCAGCTCGACAACGGCGCGAAGCGCACGTGCCGCTCGCCGCAGGTCTTCAGCAGGCTCAAGCCCGGCAAGCACACGGTCCGGGTCTGGGCCACCGACGCCGCGGGCAACACGAGCGCGCCGGCGACGAGGGGCTTCACGGTCAAGCGCTGAGGCGCTCGCTCAGGTCTCGAGGACGAGGTCGGCCCGCGCCCGGGTCTGCTCGCGGGCGTGCAGGTCGGCCTCGTCCTCGAGCCACGTCAGCCAGTGGTCGCGCATCTGCTCGCCGTCGCGCGCGATGCCGCGCGCCAAGCGCTGCTCGCGCGGGGCCTCGAGCCACACGAGCGTCGTGATGAGCTCGTCGTACGACGCAGCCGCGGAGCCGACGCCCTCGAGCACGAGGAGCGGCCCGGGGTCGACCCGGCGCCACTCCGCCCACCCGTCGGCGTACCAGTCCCACCGCCGCCAGCGGCCGGGCTCGCCGGCGGCCAGCGGGCGGAGCAGCGACTCGATGCTGGCCCCCAGTCCCGGCAGGCCGGACCAGCCCTCCAGCATCTCGTCGGTCCCCAGCACGACGGCCTCGGGACGCAGCGCCGCCACCTGCCGCGCCAGCGTCGTCTTTCCGGCCCCCGCCAGGCCGTCGATGCAGATCAGCCGGCCGGTGCCGAGCGTCGTCGGCCGGGCCTCGGCGTGGGCGACGACCCGCGCTGCGAACGAGTCGCCGGGCTCAGAACGCAAGCCCGTGGCCCCGGTAGGTCGGCACCGCGTCGACGAACCGGTCGCCGTCGAGCAGGTGGGCCGTCGTGCCGTGCTCGAACGGCTCGCCCGACTTGGCGTGCCGGAACCAGACCAGGTCGCCGATCCGCAGCGCGTCGGCGCCGTCGCCGACCAGCGGCGTCTGCACCTCGCCGGCGCCCTCGAGCGTGGTGAGGCGCAGCCCGGGCGGCGCCCACGGCACGGGCAGTCGGTCGGTGCCGGCCGCGCCCGAGGCGATCAGGCCGCCGCCGTGCACGGTGGCGATGCCGGCCGCCGGACGGCGGGTGACCGGGAGCCCCACGAACGCCGCCGGTTGCGGCGAGAAGCCCCGGTAGTGGTCGAAGAGGGCGGGACCGAGCAGACCGGAGCCGGCGGTGACCTCGGTGACGACCGGGTCGGCGGCCGAGGACTCCAGCGAGCCGGTGCCGCCGGCGTTCCAGAGGCCGAGCTCGAAGCCGTGGATGGACGCAAGGCCCTCGGCGATGTCGGCCCGCCGGGTGCGCAGCTGCGCGACCGACATCGACTTGATGCGACGGACGGCGGCCGACCGCGCGCGTTGGTGGGGGACCGCGTCGGGCACGCCCGCGACCTGGCCCTCGTAGGTCATCACGCCGACGAGCGTGAAGCCCGGGCGCTCCACGACCGTGCGCGCCAGGGCGACGACGCTGCCGATGTCGAACAGCGGCGACCGACGGGGACCCACCTGCTGGCCGCCCCACCGCAGGCCGGCGTCGACGTCGATGGCCACCCGGATCGGCACCGCCATCGACGTGCGGAGCGCGTCGACAGCGTCGAGGTGCGCCACGTCGTCGATCATGATCGTGATCCGCGAGGCCGCTCGCGGCGAGGAGATGAGCGCGCTCAGGGCGGCGGCGTCGACCGTGGGATAGCCGACCAGGATGTCGTCGGACACGTCCTGCTGCTCGAGGAAGAGCGCCTCCGCGAGCGTGAACGCGAGCACCCCGTGGAACCCGTCGTGCTCGAGCGCGCGACGCACGAGGGCGGGCACCCGCAGCGACTTCGACGCGACCCGGATCGGCTTCCCTCCGGCCCGCTTGACCAGGTCGGCCGCGTTGGCGTCGAAGGCGGCGAGGTCGACGGTGAGGAGCGGTGTCGGCAGCGGTGTCGCGCTCGCGCGCACCGCCGCGTCGAGCCGCGCAGCGAGGCGGTTGCGCTCGACCGGGTCGGAATGCATCGGTCCATCGTTCCATGCGGCGACTGCGCTCCGAGGGAGGGTGGGTGCGACCATGGAGCCGTGACCCGCCCCGACGCCAAGCGCCTCCAGGGATCGGCGTACGTCGACGACGACGGTGCCGCCGACGCCGACCTCGCGACGGCCCTCGAGCGCCACGCGAGCGGCGCGGCGCCGTACCCCGAGGTCCTCGCGGCGCTCGCCGGCGCGCGGCTCCTGGTGCCCGTCGTGGCGCTGCTCGGTGAGGTCGAGGTGGGCGACGACGGCCTGGCGCGTGACAAGAGCAGCGACATGGCCGCCGTGCTGCTCACCGGCGCCGACGGCCGTACGGCGCTGCTGGCGTTCACGTCCGCCGACACCCTCGCCGCCTGGGACCCGGCCGCGCGCCCGGTCCCGGTCGCCGCCGGCCTGGCCGCGGCGACCGCGGTCCAGGAGGGGGCGGCGGCGCTCGTGGTCGACCTGAGCGGGCCCCAGAGGTTCGTCGTCGAGGACGAGGACCTGCATCGGATCGCGGCGGGCTGGCGACCGGTCCGGCTCGACGACGGCGGCTGGGCGTGGCTGGGCGCTTCGCCGGAGGGCTGACGACGATTTCCCGTGCGGGGAACAACTCCGGTAGCATCGGGTGTTGACCGATCCGTCACCCGTGCGAGCGAGTGGCAGATCCACAAGCGGGGACCAGCAGCACATCGTCTCCCACCCGCATCGGCCGCCACAGGTCGTCGGGTCCGGTCAAGAACCCGACCTGGGTTCTGATGCGTCCCACCGCGCGGTGGGAGCGGCGTCGCGACTGGCTTCCGCTTGGACAAGCGGAAGCCACCTTTGTTTTTCGGTGAGTGGCCTCCGCACCCGACGAGTTTGGAGGACACATCAGCACCGAGCTGCGCATCAACGAGCGGATCCGGGTTCCCGAGGTCCGGCTCGTGGGACCCAACGGCGAGACCGTGGGGATCGTTCCGACCGACCAGGCGCTCAAGCTGGCCCAGGAGGCCGACCTTGACCTGGTCGAGATCGCGCCGATGGGCAAGCCGCCCGTCTGCAAGCTCATGGACTACGGGAAGTTCAAGTACGAGAACGCCCAGAAGGCCCGTGAGTCCCGGCGGAACCAGACCAACGTCATCATCAAGGAGATGAAGCTCCGGCCGAAGATCGACCAGCACGACTACGAGACCAAGAAGGGTCACGTCGTGCGGTTCCTCAAGGCCGGCGACAAGGTCAAGATCACGATCATGTTCCGCGGCCGCGAGCAGCACCGCCCCGAGCTGGGCTTCCGGCTGCTCCAGAAGCTGGCCGAGGACGTCCAGGAGCTGGGCTTCGTGGAGTCCTCGCCCAAGCAGGACGGCCGCAACATGATCATGGTCCTGGGTCCGCACAAGAAGAAGGCCGAGGCCAAGGCGGAGGTGAAGGCCGCCAAGCAGGAGGCCGCCGCCGAGCGCGACGCCGAGAAGGCAGCCGAGCACGCCGAGCGCACCGCCACCCAGCCCTCCACGCAGCGCAAGCAGAAGCGCGCGAACGAGGCGCTGGACCCCGACATCGACCTCTGAGCAGCGACACCGGTCCCTGGCCGAGGTCCTGACCAAGACCTGCAACGACGAGAGAGAGCACAACGATGCCGAAGAACAAGACGCACTCCGGTGCCAGCAAGCGGTTCCGGGTCACCGGCAGCGGCAAGATCCTGCGGGAGAAGGCCGGCAAGCGCCACAACCTGGAGAAGAAGCCCTCCAAGGTGACCCGCCGCATGACCGGTACCACCGAGGTCGCCAAGAACGACGTCCCGCGCGCGAAGAAGCTGCTCGGTCGCTGACCGGCTCCTCGCCTGAGAATTTCGAACAAGGAGTTAGAAGATGGCACGCGTCAAGCGCGCAGTGAACGCGGCGAAGAAGCGCCGGACCACCCTCGAGCGGGCCAGCGGCTACCGCGGCCAGCGCTCGCGCCTCTACCGCAAGGCGAAGGAGCAGGTCACCCACTCGCTGGTCTACAGCTACAACGACCGGAAGAAGAACAAGGGCAACTTCCGTCGCCTGTGGATCCAGCGGATCAACGCGGCCGCCCGCGCCGAGGGCCTGACCTACAACCGCTTCATCCAGGGCCTCAACCTGGCCGGCGTCGAGGTCGACCGCAAGATCCTCGCCGACCTCGCGGTCAACGAGCCGGCCGCCTTCTCGGCCCTCGTCGCGCAGGCCAAGGCCGCGCTGCCCGAGGACGTCAACGCTCCGGCCTCCGCCTGACCCGTTTGACACTGTCCAACTCGGTGACACCTCTGACCGCTGGTAACGCCAGGGTCAAGGAAGCACGGAAGCTCAGCCGCCGCTCGGTCCGATCCGAGCGGCGGCTCTTCCTTGCCGACGGCCCGAAGGCCGTCGAGGGCGCCCTCGGGGTGCCCGGCTGCGTGGTCGAGGTCTTCGCCACGCCCTCCGCCGCGCAGGAGTACGCCGACCTGCTGGCCCCGGCCGAGGTGACGCTCGTCGACGACCGCGCCCTCGCGTCGCTCTCCGACAGCGTCAACCCGGCGGGCCTCGTCGCCCTTTGCAACTTCCTCGACGTCCCGGCGAATCACCCTCTATGGCTCGGCGAATCCGCCCTCATGGTCCGTCGAGATGCCCCTCGTGGTCCGCTGGTCGCGATCTGCGCCGACATCCGCGACCCCGGCAACGCGGGGACGGTCATCCGCTGCGCCGACGCCGCCGGCGCCGATGCGGTGGTGTTCGCCGGTGACTCCGTCGACGTCTACAACCCCAAGACTGTCCGGGCGAGCGTCGGGAGCCTGTTCCACCTCCCGGTCGCGATCGAGCGCGACGCCGCGGCCGCCGTACGTGCCGCACGCGAAGCGGGACTGACCGTGCTGGCAGCCGACGGCGGGGGAGAGGTGGACCTCTTCGACTCCGATGAGCTGCTCGCCCGCCCGACGGCCTGGCTGCTCGGCAACGAGGCGTGGGGCCTGCCCGAGGAGCTGGCCGCGCTCGCCGACCACCGGGTACGCATCCCCATCCACGGCCGCGCCGAGAGCCTCAACCTCGCGACCGCCGCGGCGCTGTGCCTCTACGCGAGCGCGCGCGCCCAGCGCGGGTAACGTTCCCTCCATGACCGGCGGCGGTGTCGACCAGCAGGTGCTCGACCTCCTGCCGGACGGTGTCGTGGCCGCCGACCGCGACGGCCTGGTCACCGTCGTCTCGCCCGTCGCGGCGCGGATGCTCGACGTCGACGCCACGGCCGTCGTCGGCAAGCCGCTGAGCGACGTGCTGACGCTCACCGACCAGGACGGCAACGAGTGGTGCGCGGTCAACGACCCGTACGGCGGGCTCCGCATCCGCACCGGGGTGCCCGAGCAGCCGTGGCTGCTGCCGCTCGGCACCGAGGTCCTGGTCACCGCCCGGCTGCACCGGGAGTCGCGGGGCGGCCCGGTGACCGCGGTCGTGCTGACCCTGCGGTCCGGGCGCGGCCGCGAGCGGCTCGATCGCGACCGCTCCGACCTGGTGGCGACGGTCGCCCACGAGCTGCGCTCACCGCTCACCGGGGTCAAGGGCTTCGTCCACGCGATCCTCGACCGCTGGGACAAGCTCACCGACGAGCAGAAGCGCCTCATGCTCGGCACGGTCGTGGCCGACGCCGACCGGCTCAGTCGCCTGATCGTGGAGCTGCTCGACGTCGCCCGCATCGACACCGGCCGGCTCCAGCTGCACCGGAGGCCGACCGACATCGGGCTCAAGGCCGAGCGGGCGGTCGAGATGCTCGCGCACTCGACGTCGCGCACGATCGATCTCGAGGTCCGGGGCGAGTGCGTCGCCGCTGCCGACCCCGACAAGGTCGTGCAGGTGATCGTCAACCTGGTCGAGAACGCCATCAAGCACGGTGACGGCGACATCCAGGTGGCCGTCACGGCCGACGACCCCGCGTTCGTCGTGGTGACCGTCTCCGACCAGGGCACCGGGATCCCGGTCGAGCTACGGCGCCGGGCGTTCACGAAGTTCTGGACCGAGGGCGCCGGAGGCGGCTCCGGGCTCGGCCTCTACATGGTCGCCGGCCTGGTGCGGGCGCACGGCGGCACGGTGGCCATCGACGACAACCCCGCGGGCGGTGCGCGGGTGACCGTCAGCTGGCCGGTCAGCCACCCCTGACCGGCTCCGTCCGCGTCCGGTAACCGGTTCGCGAGCACGGCGGCGTAGTTCCTAGACTGCTCATCAGCCCCGCCCGGGCAGCCGTCGGCTGTCCAGCCACACCCGAAAGGCACCGATGTCCGGCCCCAACACCGACTACGACCCCGTCGAGGTCGCCGCGCTCCAGCCCGAGGCCGTCGAGGCCGCGCGCGAGGCGGCACTGGCCGCGATCGCCGCCGCCACCGACCTCGAGGCGCTCAAGCAGGTGCGGACCGACCACGCCGGCGACCGGTCGCCGCTCGGGCTCGCCAACCGCGAGATCGGCGCGTTGCCGCCCCAGGCGCGCAAGGAGGCCGGCCAGCGGGTCGGCCAGGCGCGCGGTGCGGTCAACCAGGCCCTCGCCGCCCGGCAGGAGGTGCTCCAGGCCGAGCAGGACGAGCGGATCCTCGTCGAGGAGACCGTCGACGTCACGCTCCCGACCGACCGCGTGCCCGCCGGCGCGCGCCACCCGCTGACGACCGGCGCCGAGCTGATCGCCGACATCTTCGTCGCGATGGGCTGGGAGGTCGCCGAGGGTCCCGTCATCGAGGCCGAGTGGCTCAACTTCGACGCGCTCAACCTCGGGCCCGACCACCCGGCCCGGACGATGCAGGACACGTTCTGGACCGAGCCGGCCGACAACCACCTGGTGCTGCGCACCCACACCAGCCCGGTGCAGGCGCGCACGATGCTGACCCGCGAGCCGCCGATCTACGTCGTGTGCCCGGGCCGCGTGTTCCGCACGGACGAGTACGACGCCACGCACTCCCCGGTGTTCCACCAGGTGGAGGGCCTCGCGATCGACGAGGGCATCACCATGGGCCACCTCAAGGGGACGCTCGACCACTTCGCGCAGCAGATGTTCGGCGAGGAGAGCACCACGCGGTTCCGGCCGTCGTACTTCCCGTTCACCGAGCCGAGCGCCGAGGTCGACCTCAAGTGCTTCGTCTGCAACGGCGTCGACTCCGCGTCGTGTCGCACCTGCCGGGGCGAGGGCTGGATCGAGTGGGGCGGCTGCGGCGTGGTCAACCCGCGGGTGCTGACCGCCTGCGGTGTCGACGCGGAGCGCTACACCGGCTTCGCGTTCGGCATGGGCATCGACCGGACCCTGATGTTCCGGCACGGGCTCGAGGACCTGCGCGCGCTCTTCGAGGGCGACGTCCGCTTCACCACTGCTTTCGGAACGGAGCTGTAGACCAGTGAAGGCATCCGTCTCCTGGATCAAGGAGTACGTCGACCTGTCGGCCGACGTCACGGCCGAGCGACTGGCCGACCGGCTGACCGACCTCGGCCTCAAGCTCGAGGCCATCGAGAGCGCGGCAGCCGGCATCGAGGGGCCGCTCGTCGTCGGCAAGGTGCTCACCATGGAGCCCGAGCCGCAGAAGAACGGCAAGACGATCAACTGGTGCACCGTCGACGTCGGCGACGCCAACGGCACCGGTGAGCCCCAGGGCATCGTCTGCGGCGCCCACAACTTCGAGCCCGGCGACCTCGTGGTCGTCGTGCTCCCCGGTGGCGTGCTGCCGGGCGGGTTCGAGATCTCCGCCCGCAAGACCTACGGCCACGTGTCCGCCGGCATGATCTGCTCCTCGCGCGAGCTCGGCATCGGCGACGACCACGACGGCATCATCGTGCTGCCCGCCGACGCGGGCGCGCCCGGCGACGACGCGTTCAAGGTGCTCGGCCTCGACGAGGAGGTCATCGAGTTCGAGATCAACCCCGACCGGGCCTACGGCCTGTCGCTGCGGGGCATCGCGCGAGACGCCGCGCTGGCCTTCGACGCGCCGTACCGCGACCCGGCCGTGCGCGACGTACCGCCGGCCGACGACCAGGGCTACCCGGTCGTCGTCGACGACCCTGCCGGCTGCCCGGTGTTCGTGGCGCGCGCGGTGACGGGCTTCGACCCGACCGCGCCGACGCCGGACTGGATGGCCGCGCGCCTGCGCCACGCGGGCATGCGCCCGATCTCGCTGGCCGTCGACATCACCAACTACGTGATGCTCGAGACCGGTCGGCCGATCCACGGCTACGACCGCGACAAGCTCCAGGGCCCGATCCGCGTCCGCCGTGCCGTTGCCGGCGAGCGGATGACGACGCTCGATGACGCCGAGCGCACGCTGTCGACCGAGGACCTCGTGGTCACCGACGACTCCGGGATCATCGGCCTCGGCGGCGTGATGGGCGGCGCCACGACCGAGATGTCCGACGCGACGACCTCGGTGCTGGTCGAGGCCGCGCACTGGGACCCGGTCTCGATGTTCCGCACCGGCAAGCGCCACAAGATCACCTCCGAGGCAGGGAAGCGCAACGAGCGCGGCGTCGACCCGACGATCTGCGAGGCGGCGGCGGACCGGGTGGTCGAGCTGCTCGTGGAGCTCGGCGGCGCCACGGCGGAGCCCGGCGTCACCGTCGTCGGCACTCCGCCCGCCGCCCCGACCATCACCATCCCCGCCGACCTGCCCGCCCGGGTCACCGGCATCGACATCTCCGGCGAGACGACGGTCGCCCACCTCGCGGCGGTCGGCTGCGAGGTCGCGGTCGGAGGCGACCGGGTGGCGGCGACGCCGCCGCCGTGGCGCCCCGACATCACCGACCCGTTCGACCTGGTCGAGGAGGTCGCGCGCGTCGTCGGCTACGACCAGGTGCCGTCGGTGCTGCCGCGCGAGGCCGCCGGTCGTGGCCTGACCCGCGAGCAGCGGCTGCGTCGCCGGATCGGGCGCACGCTGGCCGGTGCCGGCTGCGTCGAGGTGATCAGCTTCCCGTTCGTCGGCTCGGCGACGCTGGACGCGCTCGGCCTGCCCGCCGACGACCCGCGCCGTGACACCGTCGTGCTGGCGAACCCGATCTCCGCCGAGGAGCCGTCGTACACGACGACGCTGCTGCCCGGGCTGATCAAAGCCGCCGCGCGCAACCTCAGCCGCGGAGCGAGCGGGGTCGCTCTCTTCGAGACCGGCACGGTCGCGTTCCCGGTCGACCGCGGACCGGCGCCGATCTACGGCGTCGACCGCCGCCCGGACGACGCGGAGCTCGACAAGCTCTACGACGCCATCCCGCGTCAGCCGCTGCACCTGTCCGTGGTGCTGGCGGGCGAGCGGGAGCGCGCCGGCTGGTGGGGTGACGGCCGCGCCGCCGGCTGGGCCGACGCCATTGGCGTCGCCCGCCGCCTCGGCGACGAGCTCGGCGTGACGATCGAGCCGCAGCAGGCGACCCACGCGCCGTGGCACCCCGGCCGCTGCGCCGCGCTGGTCGTCGACGGCGAGACCATCGGCCACGCCGGCGAGCTGCACCCGAAGGTCTGTGACGCGTTCGACCTGCCGGTGCGCAGCGCTGCGGTCGAGCTCGACCTCGACCGGCTGATGGCGAAGGCGGTCGACGTGACGCCGGGGCCGGCGCTCTCGGCGATGCCGATGGCGAAGGAGGACGTCGCCCTGGTCGTCGACGCCGACGTCACGGCCGGTGCCGTCGAGGCCGCGCTGCGCGAGGGGGCGGGCGAGCTGCTCGAGTCGGTGCGGCTGTTCGACGTCTACACCGGCGAGCAGATCGGCGCCGGCCGGAAGTCGCTCGCGTTCGCGCTGCGGTTCCGCGCCGGTAACCGGACGCTGACCGACGCCGAGACCGGCGCCGCGCGTGACGCGGCGGTGGCGCGGGCGGCTGAGCTCACCGGCGCCGTACAGCGGGCCTGAGCCGGGCGCTCGGCGGTCCCGGGCTGCTCAGGCCAGGAGCCGCTCGGCGTTGCGGAGCAGCACCGCCCGCAGCCAGTCGTCGCCGAGGTCGAGCCGCTCCAGCGCCTCGACCTGGTGGCGGAACGGGTACGGGATGTTGGGGAAGTCGGTGCCGAGCAGGATCTTGTCGCCGAGGTCGACCAGCCGGGGGAGCAGGGCACGGTCGAACGGCGAGCCCTGCTCGACGAAGTCGGTGAACGCCATCGTCGTGTCGAGGTGGACGCCCGCGTAGGCGTCCGCGAGGTCGAGGAACTCGGCGTACTCGGGGAGGCCCATGTGCGCGATCACCAGCCGCAGCCGCGGGTGGCGCCGCAGGACCTCGGTGACCGGGCCGGGTCCGGTGAAGCGTCCCGGGGCCGGGCCCGAGCCGCAGTGGAACACCACCGGGACGCCCGCGTCCTCGAGCAGGCCCCAGACCGGAGCCAGCAGCGGGTCGCGCGGGTCGTAGTCGCCGACCTGGACGTGCGCCTTGAAGATGCCCGCTCCCTGCTCGAGCGCCTGGGCGACGTACGCCGGCGCCGACGGCTCGGGATAGAACGTCGCCGTCGGCACGCAGTCCGGCGTACGGTCGGCGAAGTCGCGGGCCCAGGCGTTGAGCCAGGCGGCCATCTCCGGCTTGTGGGCGTAGACGAGCGAGGTGAAGCGCAGCACCCCGAACGACCGCAGCCGGGCCACGCGGTCCTCCTCGTCGTGGCGGTAGGCGATCGGCCACTCGACGCCGGTCAGCGGGCCGACCTGGTCGAAGTAGGACCACACCTTGTCCATGACCTGCTTGGGCATGAAGTGGGTGTGCACGTCGATCACGCCCGGGATGCCGAGGCGCTCCCAAGTCGCGCGCAGATGGGTTGCCTCGGGGTCGGTCGCCACGACCGGAAGGGTACGGCGTCACTGACGGCGAGAACCGATCGGACTTTCGCGGCATCAGACCCCTGCGGGCTCTACTCTGAGCCCGGCAGCCGATCCCGAGGAGCGTCATGGCCCTGCACGACAGCCTGCGCGAGCTCGTCGCCGCGCGAGGCGCCGCGGTCGTCGACGACGCGACCGAGCTACGGGGCGCGCTCGACGACTTCCTCGGCGAGGACGAGGCGACGATCGGCGAGCTCAACCTGCTGGTCGACGCGGTACGCCTGGGCGGTCTCGACCGGCTGCTGACGATGCTCGACAACGGCGCCGCTCCGGCCGCCGCGGTGGCCGAGGCCGGCGCCGCGCTCGCGCGCGACCGCGGGTCCGACGACAGCAGGCGGGCGAGCTGGGCCGTCGCGGCCCTGGGCTTCGCGCTGGGCCGGGTGGAGGCGGCGGTCGTCGAACGATCCCTGCCCACCGCCGCACCCGTCGACCCGAGGCCGGCGACGCCGCCGCCTCCGCCGCCCCGACCTCCGACGCCGCGACCGAGCCCCGAGCCGGACCCCGGGCCGGGGACCGTCGGCAGCGCCGAGGCCGTGCCGACCGCGTTCGACCGCGAGCGGTCGGTGCCGGCGTCACCGCCGCCCGTGCCGAGCCCGCCCGTACGGCGCCGCAAGCGCCGCTCCGTGGTGTTGCTGGCCGTGTCGTTCGCCGTCGTGCTGGGGCTGGTCGGGGGGATCGGGCTGGCTCTGTGGCTGGAGCGGGACACGACGACCAACGCCAATGATCCTGAGGACACGCCGACCGCGAGTGATCCCACGACCGACTCGACGAAAGAGCGCCTGACCGCGGTTCCCGATGGCGACATCCTGGTGGCTTACATCGGTGACGATGAGCGGATCGACCGGGTCGACGCCGACGGTGGTGGTGTGAAGAGGCTGACGAAGGGGCCGCAGGACCACCTGCCGTCCATCTCACCCGACCGCACGCAGGTCGCCTACCTCGTCGGCGCGGCGGGCGAGCCCAGGATCCTGATGATGCTGGACGTCGCGACGGGCCAGTCTGAGGAAGTCTTTGACGGTGAAGGGCCGTGCGCAAACTCTGTACGCCCGGGCTGGAGCCTCGATGGTGCATGGCTTGCCTTGCTCTGCGCGGGCGACGAGGACGAGCCTGCTGGGATCTACCTCGCCAATCCGGTCAACGGCGCGGCTTACGCGTTGATGACCGACATGCCGCCACTCAGCGGGTCGCCGACTTGGGTGGACGAGAACACGATCGTCTATACCCAGACGGACGAAACCCTCTGGTCGCTCGACATCGATCTCGGCAACTATCGTGCGGAGAGAGCCCCGTCTCAGTTGACCATCACCGACATGCCCGACGCGCGGCTGTCCCATCCGGACTGGTCGGAACAGGCTGGGAAGCTGCTGTTCGTCGTCCACCCCGATGACACCGAGTTCGGGGAGCTTTGGGTCGCCGACAAGAATCTCGAGAACGCGGAAAGCATCGGAGAGGGTTACGCGCACCCCGTTTGGTCGCCCAGCGGGGATGCTGTCGCGTTCACGATGAAGGACGATGACGGCGTCGAAGTCTTGGCCACAGCCCCCTACGTCAATGGTGAGCTCGGACCTGCGACAGACGTGAAGCCCGTCCCCGACGGCGAGGTCGGCATCCCCGTCTGGGGCAGCCGCTGACCCGGACGCTCAGTCGATCGGGTGGTTGACGCAGGCGAGGAACCGCTCGTAGATCGCCTGGTCCCCGGCGTGGGTGATGCCGCTGTCGTCGCGCCGCCGCCACAGCCACGCGTCGAGGTCGTCGGCGGTGCCGTTGACGACGACGTCGGGTGCGGTGCCGGGATCGGCCACGACGTGGGCGTCCTCCTCGCCGGCGTACTCCTGCCCGTCGGGAGAGGTGCCGGAGAAGAGACCCAGCCGCACCCAGGTGCTCTGGTCGGTGTCGGTGCAGTCGACCCGCACGTGGTGGTCGAGCGGCTCCCAGGTGCCCCACGGCGGCAGCCCGCCGTACATCACGTCGAGCACCTCGTCGACGCCGTCGCTGGCGAGCACCGGGTCCAGCGGGGTCACGGAGCCGGCGGCGAGCTCGGCGTCGAGCCGGTGGATCAGCGCCTCGTGCGCCTGGCGCCGCAGGATGAATCCGACGGTGTGGTCGGACGACCACGTCCAGCACTCCTCGGCCGGGTCGGCCTGCTCCAGCTCGTCGGAGAGCGCCGCCGACCACTCGTCGAAGAAGGCGAGGAGCCCGGCCCGGTCTCCCGGCCGCTCCGGGTCGACCGACTCCGGCTGCGTCGGCCGGTTGCGCAGCACCGTCGTCCACCACTGCTGCACGCCGGCGAGGTGCCACAGCAGGTCGTCGGCCGACCAGTCGGGGCACGACGGCACCCGGGCAGCCGGGTCGCAGTCGGCGAGCACGACGCGGAATCGCGCCGACTCGGCTCGGATATGGTCGAGGTACGGGGTATCGCTGAGGCGGGCCATGCGGCGAACCTAGGCGCGGTCGCCGACACCGGTCGACCGGTTTCTTCCCAGCCACGGAAACCCCGTTGCTGATCTTCATGCAGTCCTCTGTATAGTCATGCATATGACGAAGGTCAGAGTCGCCGTCGCAGGAGCGAGCGGGTACGCCGGAGGCGAGGTGCTGCGCCTCCTCCTCGGGCACCCCGGGGTCGAGATCGGCGCCCTCACCGCGGGAAGCAACGCGGGAGAGAGCCTCGGCGCGCTCCAGCCGCACCTCGTGCCGCTCGCCGACCGGGTGCTCGAGCCCACCACCGCCGACGTGCTCGACGGCCACGACGTGGTCTTCCTCGGCCTGCCGCACGGCCAGTCCGGAGCGCTCGCGGAGGAGCTGACCGCACGCAACGCCGACGTCGTCGTGATCGACTGCGGGGCGGACTTCCGGCTCGACGATGCGGACACCTGGCAGCGGTTCTACGGCAGCGACCACGCCGGCACCTGGCCCTACGGCCTGCCCGAGCTGCCCGGCCAGCGTGACGCGCTGCGCGGCAGCAAGCGGGTCGCCGTTCCCGGCTGCTACCCCACGATCTCCACGCTGACGATCGCCCCCGCGGTCGCTGCGGGCGTCGTCACCAGCGACGTCGTCGTCGTCGCCGCGTCCGGCACCAGCGGCGCCGGCAAGGCCGCCAAGCCGCACCTGCTCGGCAGCGAGGTGATGGGCAGCGTTTCGGCGTACGGCGTCGGCGGCGTCCACCGCCACACCCCCGAGATCACGCAGAACCTCGGCCGGCTCACCGACGCCGACGTGACGGTCAGCTTCACGCCGCTGCTCGTGCCGATGCCGCGGGGCATCCTCGCCACGGTGAGCGCACCCCTGTCCGGCCCGCTCAGCGCCGAGGACGCGCACGCCGTCTACGCCAAGGCGTACGCCGACGAGCCGTTCGTGCACGTGCTGCCCGCCGGGCAGTGGCCGCAGACGCAGTCGGTGACCGGCTCCAACGCGGTGCACCTCCAGGTGACGGTCGACGAGGCCGCCGGCCGGCTGGTCGCCGTCGGCGTGGTCGACAACCTCGCGAAGGGCACCGGCGGCGCGGCCGTACAGTGCATGAACCTCGCGCTCGGGCTCGACGAGACCACGGGCCTGACGACGGTGGGAGTGGCGCCGTGACCTCGCACAAGCTGTTCCGCTACCCCGAGACGCTCGCCGTCGTCCGGCTGGGTCCGGGCACCGAGATCCCCGCCTGGGCCGAGTCGTCGTCGATCTTCTCGGTGACCGCCACCGCGACCGAGACCTCGGTCGTCTGCGCGTCGCGCAGCGTGCCGACCAAGTCGCGCCATCAGCGGCCGTTCACCGCGTTCTGCGTCGAGGGCCCGCTCGACTTCTCCGAGACCGGCGTCCTCGTTTCCCTCCTGGCGCCGCTCGCCGAGGACGGCATCAGCGTCTTCACCCTCTCCACCTTCGACACCGACTGGATCCTCGTGCCGGCGGGCGACGCCGACCGGGCCGAGGAGGCGTGGCGACGATCGGGGCACGAGACCGCCCCCGCCGCCCCCGCGTAGTCCCCACCGACCTGATCGAAGGAACCCACATGAGCGTCACCCACCCCGCCGGCTTCGTCGCAGCCGGCACCGCCATCGGCCTGAAGTCGACCGGAGCGAAGGACCTCGCCCTCGTCGTCAACCAGGGCCCGCGCTTCGACTCCGCCACCGTCTTCACCAGCAACCGCTGCAAGGCCAACCCGGTCCTGTGGAGCGAGCAGGTCGTCAAGGACGGCGTCGTCAAGGCGGTCGTCCTCAACTCCGGCGGCGCCAACTGCTACACCGGCCCCGAGGGCTTTCAGACGACACACGAGGTCGCGGAGGCGGTCGCGTCCAAGCTCGGCATCGGCGCGATCGACGTCGTCGTCTGCTCCACCGGCCTCATCGGGCTGCGCAACGACCGGCAGACGCTGCTCGACGGCGTCACCGCGGTGCACGGGCTGCTGTCGGCCGAGGGCGGCAACGACGCCGCCGAGGCGATCATGACGACCGACAGCGTCAGCAAGCAGGTCGTGGTCGAGCGCGACGGCTGGTCGGTCGGCGGGATGGCCAAGGGCGCCGGCATGCTCGCGCCCGCCCTCGCGACCATGCTCGTCGTGATCACGACCGACGCAGAGGTGCCGGCCGCCGTACTGGACAAGGCACTCCGCGACGCCACCCGGGTCAGCTTCGACCGGCTCGACTCGGACGGATGCCAGTCGACCAACGACACCGTCACGGTCATGGCCAGCGGTGCGAGCGGCGTGACGCCGACCGCGGAGGAGCTCACCGCGGCCCTTACCGAGGCGTGCACCAGCCTGGCGATGCAGCTGCTCGCCGACGCCGAGGGCGCCGACCACGAGATCGCGATCACCACCGTCAACGCCGCGAGCGAGGACGAGGCGGTCGAGGTCGGCCGCAGCGTCGCCCGGTCGAACCTCTTCAAGGCCGCCGTGTTCGGCAACGACCCCAACTGGGGCCGCGTCCTGGCCAGCATCGGTACGACGACCGCGGCCTTCGACCCGGCCGACCTCGACGTCGCGATGAACGGTGTGTGGGTCTGCAAGAACTCCGGACCGGGGGAGGACCCCGCCACCGTCGACCTCACGCCGCGCCAGGTGACCGTCACGATCGACCTCAAGGCAGGAGACGCCGAGGCGACCGTCTGGACCAACGACCTCACCCACGCCTACGTCCACGAGAACAGCGCCTACTCCTCATGAGCTCCCCCCACGAAGAGACCAGCATCGACATCGAGACCGTCGCCTACCAGCCCGGCAAGCCCGACCCCGCCAAGGCGCGCACCCTGGCCGCGGCGCTGCCGTGGCTGAAGGAGTATCACGGCAAGGTCGTCGTCATTAAGTACGGCGGCAACGCCATGACCGACGACCGGCTCAAGCGGGCCTTCGCCGAGGACATCGCGTTCCTGCGCTTCGCCGGGTTCAAGCCGGTCGTGGTCCACGGCGGCGGCCCGCAGATCTCCGAGATGCTCGACCGGCTCGGCATCGAGTCCGAGTTCCGCGGCGGCCTCCGCGTCACCACGCCCGAGGCGATGGACGTCGTGCGGATGGTGCTCGTCGGCCAGGTGCAGCGCGAGCTGGTGGGCCTGATCAACGAGCACGGGCCCTTGGCCGTCGGCCTCTCGGGCGAGGACGCCGGGCTCTTCACCGCCGAGCCGACCGGCACCGTCGTCGACGGCGAGGAGGTCGACCTCGGACTCGTCGGCGAGGTGACCAAGGTGCGTCCCGAGGCCGTGGTCGACCTGATCGAGGCCGGCCGGATCCCGGTCGTGTCCAGCGTGGCGCCGGACGTCGACCGCGTCGTGCACAACGTCAACGCCGACTCGGCGGCGGCCGCGCTCGCGGTCGCGCTGGGTGCCGAGAAGCTGCTCGTGCTCACCGACGTCGAGGGCCTCTACCTCGACTGGCCCGACCCCGAGGAGGTCATCGGCGAGATCGGCCCCGACGCGCTCGAGGAGATCCTCCCGACCCTGGCCAGCGGCATGATCCCGAAGATGGGCGCCTGCCTGCAGGCCGTGCGCGGGGGAGTGAAGCGCGCGACGGTCGTCGACGGCCGCCAGGAGCACTCTGTGCTGCTCGAGCTGTTCACCGACGAGGGCGTCGGCACCCAGGTCCTGCCCGGCGTCGAGACCAAGACCCGCAAGGCGAGGGAGGTCGGCGCATGAGTTGGACCGAGCGGTACTCCGCCGCATTGATGAACACCTTCGGCACGCCGAAGATGGTGCTCGCCCGGGGCGAGGGCGCCCACGTCTGGGACGTCGACGGCCGCGAGTACGTCGACCTGCTGGGCGGCATCGCCGTCAACTCGCTCGGTCACGCCCACCCGCGGCTGGTCGGGGCGGTGACCGAGCAGATGCAGTCGCTCGGCCACATCTCCAACTTCTTCGCCAGCGTCCCGCAGGTCACTCTCGCCGAGCGACTGCTCGCCGAGCTCGGCACCGACGGACGCGTGTTCTTCACCAACTCCGGCGCCGAGGCCAACGAGGCGGCGTTCAAGCTCACCCGCCGCACCGGGCGCACCAAGGTCGTCGTCGCCGAGGGCTCGTTCCACGGCCGCACGATGGGCGCGCTCGCGCTCACCTCGAAGCAGGCCTACCGCGAGCCGTTCGAGCCGCTGCCCGGCGACGTCGTCTTCGTCCCGTACGGCGACGCCGCCGCCCTGGCGGAGGCCGTCGACGACACGACCGCCGCCGTGCTCGTGGAGCCGGTGCAGGGCGAGGCGGGCGTCGTCGTACCGCCTCGGGACTACCTGCCGGCGGCGCAGCGCATCGCCCACGACCACGGCGCCCTGCTGTGGCTCGACGAGGTGCAGACCGGCGTCGGGCGGACGGGCACCTGGTTCGCCCACCGCAACCCCGCGCTCGTCGGTGACGCCGTCGTGCCCGACATCGTGACGCTGGCCAAGGGGCTGGCCGGCGGTGTTCCGATCGGCGCCTGCATCGCCACCGGCGGGTCGGGCAAGCTGTTCGACCCGGGCAACCACGGCACTACGTTCGGCGGCAACCCGGTCGCCGCGTCGGCCGCGCTGGCGGTCATGGACGCGATCGACGAGGACGGCCTGCTCGACCGGGTGGTCGTGCTCGGCGACCGCCTGCGCACCGGCGTCGCCGCCGACCCGCGGGTCACCGAGGCCCGGGGGCAGGGCCTGCTGATCGGCCTCGACCTCGCCGAGCCGAAGTCGGCCGAGGTGGTCGCCGCGGCGCAGGACCTCGGGTTCATCGTCAACGCGACGACCCCCGACCGCATCCGGCTCGCTCCGCCGTACGTGCTGACCGACGCCGACGTCGAAGCGTTTGTCACCGCGTGGCCCCGGATCCTCGACCAGGCAGGCGTCCGGGCCGGGGCGGAGGCGACCGCATGAGGCACTTCCTGCGCGACGACGACCTCACCCCGGCCGAGCAGGCCGAGGTGCTGGCGCTCGCGGCCGAGCTCAAGGCGAAGCCCTTCGAGCACCAGCCGTTCGCCGGACCGCGGACCATCGCGATGATCTTCGACAAGCCGACCCTGCGCACGCAGGCATCGTTCGCGGCGGGCATCGCCGAGCTCGGTGGCCACCCGCTTCTGGTCGAGGGCAACCTCGCCGGCATCGGCCACCGGGAGTCGGTCGCCGACGTCGCCCGGGTGCTGGGCCGGCAGGCGGCCGCGATCGTGTGGCGCACCTACGAGCAGAGCCGGATCGACGAGATGGCGGCCTACGCCGGGGTGCCGGTCGTCAACGCGCTGACCGACGACTTCCACCCCTGCCAGCTGCTCGCCGACCTGCTGACGGTGCAGGAGCACAAGGGCGGCCCGGCCGGGCTCGCGGTCGCGTTCGTGGGCGACGCGGCTTGCAACATGGGCAACTCATGGCTGCTCGCGGGCGCGAGCGCCGGGATGCACGTGCGGATGAGCGCGCCCGAGGGCTACCTGCCGGACGACGCGATGTTCGCCCGGGCTCGCGAGATCGCCGCCGGGACCGGCGCCTCGGTGACGGCGGAGCCGGACCCCGCGACGGCGGTCGCCGGCGCCGACGTGGTCGTCACCGACACCTGGGTCTCGATGGGCAAGGAGGAGGAGGCCGAGGCGCGCCGCGCGATCTTCGCGCCGTACGCCGTCACCTCCGAGCTGATGGGGCACGCCAAGCCCGACGCGATCGTGCTCCACTGCCTGCCGGCCTACCGCGGCTCCGAGATCAGCGCCGAGGTGCTCGACGGTCCACAGAGCGTCGTCTGGGACGAGGCCGAGAACCGCCGTCATGCCCAGAAGGCCGTGCTCGCCTGGCTCGAGGCACGACGAGAGGAGTGACCACGATGGCCGCACAGGACTGGTCGGCTCCGGCGACCGGGCGCGCCCTGACCCCGATGACCAAGAACGCCCGCCAGCAGCTCATCATCGAGCTGCTCTCCGTCGGCGACGTGCGGTCGCAGGGCGAGCTCGCCCAGCTCCTCGCCGGGCGGGGCGTCCACGTCACGCAGGCCACGCTGAGCCGCGACCTGGTCGAGCTCGACGCGGTCAAGGTGCGCGACGCCGGCGGTGCGCTCGTCTACACCGTGCCGCCGGAGGGCGGCGACCGGACCCGCGTCACAGGGGAGAGCGCGGCGTCGTACCACCGGTTGGCGCGGCTCTGCGGCGAGCTCCTCGTCAGCGCCGAGGCCAGCGCCAATCTGGTCGTGCTCCGCACCCCGCCGGGCGCGGCCCAGTTCCTCGCCAGTGCTGTCGACAAGGTCGGTCTCCCCGGCATCCTGGGCACCATCGCCGGCGACGACACCGTCCTCCTCATCGGGCGCGACCCCACGGGCGGGGACGCCCTCGCCCGCCACTTCACCGGTCTGGCCGACGGCCAGCCCCACGACTGACTCCCAGCACGAAAGACAGGAACGACATTGAGCAAGGTCCTCACCTCCCTGCCGAAGGGTGAGCGCGTCGGCATCGCCTTCTCCGGCGGTCTCGACACCTCGGTCGCGGTCGCGTGGATGCGCGACAAGGGCGCGGTGCCCTGCACCTACACCGCCGACATCGGCCAGTACGACGAGCCCGACATCTCGGGCGTCCCCGACCGAGCCCTCGAGTACGGCGCCGAGCTCGCCCGCGCGGTCGACTGCCGGCGGGAGCTGGTCGAGGAGGGCCTCGCGGCGATGGCGTGCGGCGCCTTCCACATCCGCTCGGGCGGTCGCGCCTACTTCAACACCACGCCGCTGGGTCGCGCGGTCACCGGCACCATGCTGGTGCGTGCGATGCAGGCCGACGGCGTGAACATCTGGGGCGACGGCTCGACGTTCAAGGGCAACGACATCGAGCGCTTCTACCGCTACGGCCTGATGGCCAACCCCGAGCTGCGCATCTACAAGCCGTGGCTGGACGCCGACTTCGTCGCCGAGCTCGGCGGGCGCCACGAGATGAGCCAGTGGCTGGTCGAGCACGGGCTGCCCTACCGCGACTCGGCCGAGAAGGCCTACTCCACCGACGCCAACATCTGGGGCGCCACCCACGAGGCCAAGACCCTCGAGCACCTCGACGTCTCGCTCGAGACCGTCGAGCCGATCATGGGCGTGAAGTTCTGGGACCCGTCCGTCGCGATCGAGACCGAGGACGTGACCGTGTCGTTCGAGGCCGGTCGCCCGGTCGCGATCAACGGCCAGCGCTTCGACGACGCGGTGGCGCTGGTGATGGAGGCCAACGCGATCGGCGGCCGCCACGGGCTCGGCATGTCCGACCAGATCGAGAACCGGATCATCGAGGCGAAGTCGCGCGGCATCTACGAGGCGCCGGGCATGGCGCTGCTGTGGCTGACCTACGAGCGGCTGCTCAACGCGGTCCACAACGAGGACACGATCGCCAACTACCACAACGAGGGGCGCAAGCTCGGCCGCCTGCTCTACGAGGGCCGGTGGCTCGACCCGCAGTCGCTCATGCTGCGGGAGGCGATCCAGCGCTGGATCGCCTCGCTGGTGACCGGCTCGGTGACCGTGCGGCTGCGCCGCGGCGAGGACTACACGATCCTCGCGACCGAGGGCTCGCACTTCTCCTACCACCCGGAGAAGCTCTCGATGGAGCGCGTCGAGAACGCCGCGTTCGGACCGACCGACCGGATCGGCCAGCTCACCATGCGCAACCTCGACATCGCCGACTCGCGGGAGAAGCTCGAGCTGTACGCCGCGCAGCCGATGGACCAGGGCCAGGTCGTGGTCGAGAACGGCATCCTCTACGGCGAGCTCCCCGCGGGCGGCGCCGACGTGATCACCGCCAACCCGGAGATCTCCGGCGAGGAGGAGGCGCTGCTCGAGGACGCCGCGATGGAGCTGGGCGCCGACTGATGGCGAAACCGATCCACCGCGTCGCGGCGCGCGTGCTCCCGGTCGCGCCCGACGGCACGGTGCTCCTCCTCCAGGGGCAGGACCCGGCCCATCCCGGCGACCTGCACTGGGTGAGCATCGGGGGAGCGGTCGACCCGGGGGAGACCCTCGAGCAGGCGGCCGTGCGCGAGATGCTCGAGGAGACCGGCATCGTCGTGGAGACCGGCGAGCTGATCGGCCCGATCGCCGAGGGCGTGCACCCGTTCTCGTGGGACGGCGTCGACTACGTCTCGGAGTCGACGTTCTTCGCGCTGGCCCTCGACCGCTCGGTCGAGGTGACCTTCGACGGCCTCGAGGCCGGCGAGGTGGGCAACGTGCTCGGTGCGGACTGGTGGACGCCGGAGGCGCTCCGCGCCGACGGCACGGCGGCCTCGGACGACATGCCCGACGTGCTCGCAGTCGCGATCAAGGCAGTGCTGGAGGGAGAACGGTGAGCGGCAGCAACGGCGGGACCAACGAGGGCAAGCTCTGGGGCGGCCGCTTCGCCGGCGGGCCGTCGCCGGAGCTGGAGGCCCTCTCGCGGTCCACCCACTTCGACTGGCGGCTCGCGCTCTACGACATCGCCGGGTCCCACGCCCATGCGAAGGCGCTGCGCGCGGCCGGCCTGCTGAGCGACGCGGAGGAGGCCGAGCTGCACCGCGGCCTCGACGTGCTGTCGCAGCGGTACGTCGACGGCGAGCTGCTGCCCGACCCGGGTGACGAGGACGTCCACGGCGCGCTCGAGCGGCTGCTGATCGAGGAGGTCGGCCCCGACGTCGGCGGCAAGCTCCGGGCCGGACGGTCGCGAAACGACCAGATCGCCACGCTGTTCCGGAGCTACCTCCTCGACCACGCCGTGACCATCCGGGGGCTGGTGCTCGACCTCGTGGACGCGATCGCCGAGCAGGCGGAGCGGCACCTGGGCGAGTCGCCCGCGATCATGCCGGGCCGCACGCATCTCCAGCATGCCCAGCCGGTGCTGCTGTCGCACCACCTGCTGGCCCACGCGTGGGCGCTGCTGCGCGACGCCGACCGGCTCGCCGAGTGGCGGGCGCGCGTCGAGGCGAGCTCGCCGTACGGCTCGGGCGCACTTGCGGGCCAGAGCCTCGGCCTCGACCCGGAGCTGGTCGCCCGCGAGCTCGGCTTCACGGGCTCGATCGCCAACTCCATCGACGGCACCGCGGCGCGCGACTTCGTGGCGGAGTTCGCCTACGTGACGGCGCAGACGGGCGTCGATATCAGCCGGATCGCCGAGGAGATCATCCTCTGGGCGACGAAGGAGTTCGGCTTCGTCACGCTGCACGACTCGTGGTCGACAGGCTCGAGCATCATGCCGCAGAAGAAGAACCCCGACATCGCCGAGCTCGCCCGCGGCAAGACGGGACGCCTGGTCGGCAACCTCACCAGCCTGCTCACGACGCTCAAGGGTCTCCCGCTCGCCTACAACCGGGACCTCCAGGAGGACAAGGAGCCGGTCTTCGACTCGGTCGACACCCTCGAGGTCCTGCTGCCCGCGTTCACCGGGCAGGTGGCGACCCTGGTGTTCGACACCGAGCGGATGGCCGAGCTCGCACCGCAGGGGTTCTCGCTCGCCACCGACATCGCCGAGTGGCTGGTCCGCGAGGGAGTGCCGTTCCGGATCGCCCACGAGGTCGCGGGCGCCTGCGTACGGCGGTGCGAGGGCCTCGGCATCGAGCTGCACGAGCTGAGCGACGAGCAGTTCGCCGAGATCTCGCCGGCGCTCACCCCGGCGGTCCGCGACGTGCTCACCGTCGAGGGCTCCGTGGCGTCGCGCGACGGCCGCGGCGGCACCGCTCCCGAGCGGGTCAGGGAGCAGCTAGGGGAGCTGCGGGAGCGGGTCGCGGCCCGGAGGTGACCCCCGATTGGCATCTCCCCGCCACCCCCTGCTAACTTTCTCTACGTCGCGGTGAGCGGCCGCCGAAGTTCGGGCCGAGAGGCCGAATCCAAGCGGTTCTCGCACGCCACGACCACTCAGCAGGACCCGAAGCAAGACCGGCATCACGCCGAGTTGACGCGGAAGTTCACGCCGAGTAATGTTTCACAGGTTGCCCCGCGACCGGCCAGCAGGTGACTGCCAGGCGGCGCGAGCGCGTGTGATGTTTGAGAACTCAACAGTGTGTCATGCAGATAGCGATTATGCTTGTTTGTGCGCATCTGTCTGCGCCCTTTGTGGTGTGGGTGGGTGTTGTGTTTTCGGCAATCGATGATTCTGGCGAATGCTAGTTTTGTTTGTTTGTCAGGTTTGGATTTTCTTATGGAGAGTTTGATCCTGGCTCAGGACGAACGCTGGCGGCGTGCTTAACACATGCAAGTCGAGCGGTAAGGCTCCTTCGGGGGTACACGAGCGGCGAACGGGTGAGTAACACGTGAGTAATCTGCCCATGGCTCTGGGATAAGCACTCGAAAGGGTGTCTAATACCGGATATGACCAACCTTGGCATCTTGTGTTGGTGGAAAGTTTTTTCGGCTATGGATGTGCTCGCGGCCTATCAGCTTGTTGGTGGGGTAATGGCCTACCAAGGCTTTGACGGGTAGCCGGCCTGAGAGGGTGACCGGTCACACTGGGACTGAGACACGGCCCAGACTCCTACGGGAGGCAGCAGTGGGGAATATTGGACAATGGGCGGAAGCCTGATCCAGCAACGCCGCGTGAGGGATGACGGCCTTCGGGTTGTAAACCTCTTTCAACAGGGACGAAGCGGAAGTGACGGTACCTGTAGAAGAAGCACCGGCCAACTACGTGCCAGCAGCCGCGGTAATACGTAGGGTGCGAGCGTTGTCCGGAATTATTGGGCGTAAAGGGCTCGTAGGCGGTTTGTCGCGTCGGGAGTGAAAACATCGGGCTTAACTCGGTGCTTGCTTTCGATACGGGCAGACTTGAGGCATGCAGGGGAGAACGGAATTCCTGGTGTAGCGGTGAAATGCGCAGATATCAGGAGGAACACCGGTGGCGAAGGCGGTTCTCTGGGCATGTTCTGACGCTGAGGAGCGAAAGTGTGGGGAGCGAACAGGATTAGATACCCTGGTAGTCCACACCGTAAACGTTGGGCGCTAGGTGTGGGATCCTTCCACGGGTTCCGTGCCGTAGCTAACGCATTAAGCGCCCCGCCTGGGGAGTACGGCCGCAAGGCTAAAACTCAAAGGAATTGACGGGGGCCCGCACAAGCGGCGGAGCATGCGGATTAATTCGATGCAACGCGAAGAACCTTACCTGGGTTTGACATACACCGGAAGCCCCCAGAGATGGGGGTCTCTTTGATACTGGTGTACAGGTGGTGCATGGCTGTCGTCAGCTCGTGTCGTGAGATGTTGGGTTAAGTCCCGCAACGAGCGCAACCCTCGTTCCATGTTGCCAGCAATTCGGTTGGGGACTCATGGGAGACTGCCGGGGTCAACTCGGAGGAAGGTGGGGATGACGTCAAGTCATCATGCCCCTTATGTCCAGGGCTTCACGCATGCTACAATGGCCGGTACAAAGGGCTGCGATCCTGTGAGGGTGAGCGAATCCCAAAAAGCCGGTCTCAGTTCGGATTGGGGTCTGCAACTCGACCCCATGAAGTCGGAGTCGCTAGTAATCGCAGATCAGCAACGCTGCGGTGAATACGTTCCCGGGCCTTGTACACACCGCCCGTCACGTCACGAAAGTCGGCAACACCCGAAGCCGGTGGCCTAACCCTTGTGGGGGGAGCCGTCGAAGGTGGGGCTGGCGATTGGGACGAAGTCGTAACAAGGTAGCCGTACCGGAAGGTGCGGCTGGATCACCTCCTTTCTAAGGAGCACACCCCGTGACGCCAGTCGAATGTACTGGCGCGGTTGGGGGTGTTCACTAGTGGACGCAAACAAGCTTGCTGGGCCCCTTTGGGGGTTCAGGTATCGCGCATGGCACGCTGTTGGGTGTCTGAGGCATCAGACGCCGGCTGGGAGGGATCTCCTGGCAGGGGCTGGTTGGGCTTCTTGTTGTTTGATTCTTGGATAGTGGACGCGAGCAGACCACGCTTCGTTTGCCCCTTTACGGGGGTTGATCGGGTCGTGGTTTGTAGTGTGATAGTTCGCAATGAATGTAGTTTTGTGTCTTGATATACAGCTCATGCATATGAGCTCGCAAGATGGCATCTGATGCGCCTGCTCTTATTTTGTTGGGGTGGGTGTGTTTGTTTGTTGTGTTGTGGGTTTGTTTGGCAAGTTGGTAAGGGCACATGGTGGATGCCTTGGCATCGAGAGCCGATGAAGGACGTTCCAGCCTGCGATATTCCCTGGGGAGTTGGCAAGGAAGCGTTGATCCGGGGGTTTCCGAATGGGGTAACCCAGCACGAGTCATGTCGTGTTACCTGCACCTGAATGAAATAGGGTGTTGGGAGGGAACGTGGGGAAGTGAAACATCTCAGTACCCACAGGAAGAGAAAACAATAGTGATTCCGAGAGTAGTGGCGAGCGAAATCGGATGAGGCCAAACTTGTCTCGTGTGATACCCGGCAGGGGTTGCGAGGTGAGGGTTGTGGGATTTACCTGGAGCATTCTGCCGGATGCTCGCTAGTGTGCGTGTTGAAGTCGAAGTCCGTTGGGAAGCGGTGCCGTAGCGGGTGATAGCCCCGTAGGTGTAAGACACGTGTGTTGGTGGGGTTTTTTCCCAAGTAACATGCCACTCCTGGAATGGTGTGTGAATCTGGCGGGACCACCCGTTAAGCCTAAATACTTCTCGATGACCGATAGCGGACCAGTACCGTGAGGGAAAGGTGAAAAGTACCCCTGGCGGGGAGTGAAATAGTACCTGAAACCATGTGCCTACAATCCGTCAGAGCCCGGCTGCCACTTGTGGTGTTGGGGTGATGGCGTGCCTTTTGAAGAATGAGCCTGCGAGTTAGCGGTGTGTGGCGAGGTTAACCCGTGTGGGGTAGCCGTAGCGAAAGCGAGTCCTAATAGGGCGGTTGAGTCGCACGCTCTAGACCCGAAGCGGAGTGATCTATCCATGGGCAGGTTGAAGCGCCGGTAAGACGGCGTGGAGGACCGAACCCACTTCAGTTGAAAATGGAGGGGATGACCTGTGGATAGGGGTGAAAGGCCAATCAAACTCCGTGATAGCTGGTTCTCCCCGAAATGCATTTAGGTGCAGCGTTGCGTGTTGCTTGCCGGAGGTAGAGCACTGGATAGCCGATGGGCCCTACCAGGTTACTGACGTTAGCCAAACTCCGAATGCCGGTAAGTGTAAGCGTGGCAGTGAGACTGCGGGCGATAAGGTTCGTAGTCGAGAGGGAAACAGCCCAGACCATCGGCTAAGGCCCCTAAGGGGCGGCTAAGTGGAAAAGGATGTGGAGTCGCAGTGACAACCAGGAGGTTGGCTTGGAAGCAGCCACCCTTGAAAGAGTGCGTAATAGCTCACTGGTCAAGTGATTCCGCGCCGACAATGTAGCGGGGCTCAAGCCGTCCGCCGAAGCCATGGCAACCATGCAGATACCCGTAAGGGGTGTGGTTGGGTAGGGGAGCGTCGTCTTCCGGGTGAAGCCGCGGAGTGATCCAGCGGTGGATGGGAGACGAGTGAGAATGCAGGCATGAGTAGCGAATCACGGGTGAGAAACCCGTGCGCCGAATGATCAAGGGTTCCAGGGTCAAGCTAATCTGCCCTGGGTAAGTCGGGACCTAAGGCGAGGCCGACAGGCGTAGTCGATGGACAACCAGTTGATATTCTGGTACCGGCGCCATGCCGTCCCTGACGAGCCCGGTGATGCTAACCACCCGAAGCACCACGTATCGATCCCTTCGGGGTGAGAGCGTGGTGTGGAGCGTGGGATCCGATCCGGTAGTAGTCAAGCGATGGGGTGACACAGGAAGGTAGCCCAACCACCGCGATGGTTGACGGTGGGTAAGCCCGTAGGGCGAGTGGTAGGCAAATCCGCCACTCTGACTTGAATGTCGGGCCTGAGAGGTGATGCCGACCCCGTAGGGGGGAAGTGGGTGATCCTATGCTGTCGAGAAAAACCTCTAGCGAGGAATGGTGCCGCCCGTACCCCAAACCGACTCAGGTGATCAGGTAGAGAATACCAAGGCGATCGAGACAACCATGGTTAAGGAACTCGGCAAAATGCCCCCGTAACTTCGGGAGAAGGGGGACCCGGATCGTGACCCCACTTGCTGGGTGAGCGTGAAGGGTCGCAGAGACCAGGCCCAAGCGACTGTTTACTAAAAACACAGGTCCGTGCGAAGTTGTAAGACGATGTATACGGACTGACTCCTGCCCGGTGCTGGAAGGTTAAGAGGACCTGTTAGACCCTTCGGGGTCGAAGCGGAGAATTTAAGCCCCAGTAAACGGCGGTGGTAACTATAACCATCCTAAGGTAGCGAAATTCCTTGTCGGGTAAGTTCCGACCTGCACGAATGGAGTAACGACTTGGGCGCTGTCTCAACCATGGACTCGGCGAAATTGCACTACGAGTAAAGATGCTCGTTACGCGCGGCAGGACGGAAAGACCCCGGGACCTTTACTATAGTTTGGCATTGGTGTTTGGTTCGGCTTGTGTAGGATAGGTGGGAGACTGTGAAACCCGGACGCCAGTTCGGGTGGAGTCATCGTTGAAATACCACTCTGGTCGTACTAGATGTCTAACCTAGGGCCATGATCTGGTTCAGGGACAGTGCCTGATGGGTAGTTTAACTGGGGCGGTTGCCTCCCAAAATGTAACGGAGGCGCTCAAAGGTTCCCTCAGCCTGGTTGGCAATCAGGTTTCGAGTGTAAGTGCACAAGGGAGCTTGACTGTGAGACAGACATGTCGAGCAGGGACGAAAGTCGGAACTAGTGATCCGGCACCACCATGTGGAAGGGGTGTCGCTCAACGGATAAAAGGTACCCCGGGGATAACAGGCTGATCTTCCCCAAGAGTCCATATCGACGGGATGGTTTGGCACCTCGATGTCGGCTCGTCGCATCCTGGGGCTGGAGTAGGTCCCAAGGGTTGGGCTGTTCGCCCATTAAAGCGGCACGCGAGCTGGGTTTAGAACGTCGTGAGACAGTTCGGTCCCTATCCGCCGCGCGCGTAGGAAACTTGAGAAAGGCTGTCCCTAGTACGAGAGGACCGGGATGGACGAACCTCTGGTGTGCCAGTTGTACCGCCAGGTGCAGGGCTGGTTAGCTACGTTCGGAAGTGATAACCGCTGAACGCATCTAAGCGGGAAGCACGTTTCAAGATGAGGTTTCCCCACCCCTTTGAGGGTGTAAGGCCCCCAACAGACTATTGGGTTGATAGGCCGGAGGTGTACAGCAGCAATGCCCAGCCGACCGGTACTAATAGGCCGAACACTTGCCACACAAACCCCCAACACAACACACAAACACCACAGTGTTGCGGGCAATCACACACCACACACACGCCGTGTAAATCGCGTCCACAATCCAACCACCCCACGGGTCACAACACCCAACACACACGGGGTGGTTCATAGAGTTACGGCGGCCATAGCGACAGGGAAACACCCGGTCCCATACCGAACCCGGAAGTTAAGCCTGCCAGCGCCGATGGTACTGCAACCGAGAGGTCGTGGGAGAGTAGGACGCCGCCGGACATTCTTTCGACGAGGGCCACCCGATTCCGGGTGGCCCTCGTTCGTTTTGGCCCCTTTCGGACCGCCAGTTGCGCACAGGAGGCAGGGCCGACCACGTTCTCCACAGGCGGGCGCGACGATGCGGACGCCTGTCGGCCCTCCTGACGACGCTCGTCGGCGAAGGAGGTGCCGGATGAGCACGAAGGACAGGGACAAGAGGGACCAGTCGAGCAAAGACCAGTCGAGCAAGGACAAGTCGAGCACGGCCAGGGCGTCGGAGGAGCCGGCCTGCAACGAGGTGCGGCTCCAGGGCCGGGTGTCGGGGACTCCCGAGGTGCGCGAGCTGCCGAGCGGCGACGCGCTGGTCCTGGTGCGCGTGGTGGTCGCGCGGGTTCCGGTGCGGCCCCGGGCTGACGGGAGACGCTCGCCATCGGTCGACGTGATCGACTGCGCTGCCTGGGACGGCCGCGCTCGCCGGGCGATCGCCTCGTGGCAGGAGGGCGACGAGGTCGCCCTGGTGGGGGCGCTGCGGCGGAGGTTCTTCCGCGCCGGCGGACAGACCGCCTCCCGGGTGGAGGTCGAGGTCAGCTCGGCGCGTCGTCTTCGTCGCGCAGCGAGCGGATGAAGACGCCGAGGCTCGGCTTGGGCTGGAACGACGTCGCCTTCTCGGGCAGCAGCCGGTCGGCCTCGGCGATCGCGCGCACGAGGTCGAACGACGGTGCCGGCATCAGCACGGCGGTGACCTTCCCCGGGGTCGCCTGTGCCAGGGCCTCGTCGACGGAGTGGTGGAAGCCGACGGCCGAGGGACCGTGCGGGAGGGCGGGCACGATGTGCGCGTGCAGGACCTCGACCGCCGCACGGTCGCCGGTCTCGAGCCCGACCGTCGCCCACCGACGCCCGTCGGTGGCGGCCAGCTGGGTCGACGCGAGCGCGGCGACGGCCTCGTTGCGGTCGCGCTCGCCGTAGGACATGCCGACGCTCTCGACGGCGACCCGGAGGTCGTCGAGCGACGTCCCGACGAGGCTGCGGTGGATCGCGCCGAGGAACAGGGGAGTGTCGCCCTGGTCGACCAGCATGGCCAGGCCGCGGTCGCACGGCCCACCCGGACGGCGCCGCTGCAGCCGGAGGTAGGCCGCGTAGCGGTGGTGACCGTCGGCGATGAGCGCGCGCGATGTCGCGAGCTCGCCGGCGATCAGACGGAGCAGGTCGCGGTCGCGGATCGCCCAGATCCGGTGCTGCTGCTCGGACCGGTCGGTGAACTGGTGGTCGGGGGGTTGGGCGGCGACACCCGCCAGGGCCGTGCGGGCGGCGTCGGTCGCCCGGTGCACGAGCAGGATCGGCGCGGGATTGAGCTGCATCTCGGCCATCCGGTCGGCCAGGTCGTCGGCCTGCGCGGGATGGATGCCCTCGTGGGGCAGCACCGCGCGGTCCTCGGGACGGGTGGCGCGGGTCGACACGTCCAGGGCTCCCACGATCCCGCGCACGCTGATCCCCGCTGAGGAGTACTCGTGCAGGTAGAGCGCCGGCTCCTCGTCGCGGACCAGCAGTCCCCGGCCCTGCCAACGCGACAGGCGGTTGGCCACGTCCTTGTAGGGACGGGCGAACGCCCGGCCGGTGGACGGATCGCCGATCCGGGCTGGGACCAGCCGCAGCGCGCGGAACGGCTCGAGTCGCAACGGGCCCGCGATGTACGGCGGCGGCACGACCGTGTGCGAGTCCATCCGGGAATCCTACGTAGGACCGGTCAACCGGCTCTGGCAGGGTTGTCGGGGTGTTGGGAGACTGTGAGGTCCCGCTCGTGGACCGCTACGACCTCGTGATGCTCGACCTCGACGGCGTGGTCTACGTCGGGCCCGAGGCCGTGCCCGGCGCCGCGGACCAGCTGGCCGCCGTGCGCGACGCGGGCACCGCGGTCGCGTTCATCACCAACAACGCGGCGCGGACCCCCGACCGCGTCGCCGAGCACCTGACCGACCTCGGGATCGCGGCATCGAGGGACGACGTGGTGACGTCGGCCCAGGCTGCCGCGCGGCTGCTCCTCGACCGGTTCGGCCCGCGGGCGCCGGTGGCGGCGCTCGGGGGCCCGGGCCTGCATGCGGCGCTGGTCGAGGCCGGGCTGCGCCCGGTCGGTCCGGAGGACGACGCTGTGGCAGCGGTGACGGGCTACGGGCCCGAGGTGCTGTGGCGCGACATCATGCGGGTCGCCGTACGGATCCGCGACGGCCTCCCGTGGGTCGCGAGCAACGGCGACCTGACGATCCCGACCCCGTTCGGCGTGGCGCCCGGGCACGGCGTCCTCGTCGAGACGATCAGCCGCTTCAGCGGGGTGAGCCCGACGGTCGCCGGCAAGCCGGAGCGGCCGTTGCTCGACGAGACCGTGCGCCGCGTCGGCGGCGACCGCCCGCTCATGGTCGGCGACCGGCTCGACACCGACATCGAGGGCGCCCGCCGGGCCGGCACCGACTCGCTCCTGGTCCTCACCGGCGTCACGCGGCTGCGCGAGCTCGTCGAGGCCCGGCCGGAGGAGCGTCCGACGTACGTCGCCCGCGACCTCGGCGGCCTCTTCACCGCGCACCAGTCGCCCCGTGCCGTGGGGGACGGGTGGGAGCTGGGCGGGTGGCGGGGCTCCGTCGTCGACGGCCGGCTCGAGGTGGCGGGGACCGGTGGCCCGGACGACTGGTGGCGGGTCGCGGCGACCGCCTCGTGGGCCCACCGCGACGCGACCGGCGACACCGCCGACACCGCGGGCGTGGGGGTGCCCGATCCGCGCACCGCGGGGCGGTAGCCTCCGTGGCATGACCGAGGTACCTCAGCCGGGCACGAGTGCCACCAACGCGCCGGTGACGACGGGAATCGCGTCGATCGACTCCGTGCTCGACCTGGTCGCCGGGCTCGAGAGCCGGCCGCTGGAGGAGCACGCTCCCGTCTTCGAGGCCGCGCACGCCGAGCTGCGCCAGGCGCTCGACGATCCGCCCGCCGCTTCCTGACCGCGCACCTGCCCATGCCCCCTCGAAGGCTGCGGCTCGACGCCGAGCTGGTCCGCCGCGGCCTCGCGCCCTCGCGGGAGCGTGCCGCGCGGCTGATCGCCGACGGCAGGGTCAAGGTGGGTGGCGCGGTGGCGTCCAAACCCGCAACCGGCGTCACGACTGACGTCGCGATCGTCGTCAGCGAGGCCGAGGACGGCCCCGACTACGTGTCGCGCGGCGCCCACAAGCTGGTGGGCGCCCTCGCCGCCTTCGGCCCGCTCGGCCTGGAGGTGCGTGGCCGCCGCTGCCTGGACGCCGGGGCGTCCACGGGTGGCTTCACCGACGTCCTGCTCCGCGAGGGCGCGTCCGAGGTCGTGGCCGTCGACGTGGGCTACGGCCAGCTCGACTGGTCGATCCGCCAGCACGAGCGGGTCCGCGTCCACGACCGCACCAACGTGCGGACCCTGACGCCGGAGCAGATCGGCGGTCCGGTCGACCTGGTCGTCGGGGACCTGTCGTTCATCTCGCTGGTCCTCGTCCTCGACGCCCTGCTCGGCGTGACGCGGGACGACGGCGACCTCGCGCTGATGGTCAAGCCGCAGTTCGAGGTCGGCAAGGACCGGATCGGGAAGGGTGGTGTCGTCCGGGACCCCGAGCTCCGCGCGGAGACCGTGCTGGCGGTCGCGCACGCCGCGGCCGAGCGCGGCTGGGGAGCCCGGGCCGTCACCGTCAGCCCGCTCCCCGGGCCGTCCGGGAACGTCGAGTTCTTCCTGTGGCTGCGTCGCGGCCCGGCGACCGTCGGCGACGAGGAGGTCGCAGCCGTCGTACGGCGAGGCGTCGCGACTGACGCGGGTCGTGACGGCGGGGGATGAGAGAGTTGCTCCCATGACCGAGCCTGCCGCAGCCCGCGCCGTCGACGACGTGCGCCGCGTGCTGGTGCTCGCGCACATCGGCCGCGACGCTGCCCGCGACGTGGCGCGGTCGTTCGTGAAGGAGCTCACCGGCCACGGCATCGTCGTGCGGCTCCTGCGCAACGAGGCCGACGCGCTCGGGCTCGACCCCGCCGGCTACGCCCCCGCGATCGAGCTCACCGACTCCGAGACCGACGCCAGTCACGGCTGCGAGCTCACCGTGGTGATCGGCGGCGACGGCAGCATCCTGCGCGCGGTCGAGCTCACGCATGAGCGTCTGACCCCGGTGCTGGGCGTCAACCTCGGTCATGTGGGCTTCCTGGCCGAGGCCGAGGTCGAGGACGTCGCCAACACGATCGACGCGATCGTCGCGCAGCGCTACACCACCGAGGACCGGCTCACCCTCGACGTGCGGGCCTATCACGACGGCGAGCTTGTCTACTCGACGTTCGCTCTCAACGAGGCGAGCGTCGAGAAGGCCGCCCGGGAGCGGATGCTCGAGGTCGTCGTCGAGATCGACGCGCGACCGCTGTCGCGGTGGGGCTGTGACGGGGTCGTGTGCGCGACGCCGACGGGCTCGACCGCCTACAACTTCAGCGCCGGCGGCCCGGTCGTCTGGCCGCAGGTCGAGGCTCTCTGCGTCGTGCCGCTGAGCGCCCACGCGCTGTTCGCGCGGCCGATGGTGGTCGCGCCGTCGTCGGTCATCGCGATCGAGGTGCTCGCCGGCAGCGAGGGCTCCGGGGTGCTCTGGTGCGACGGCCGGCGCAGCGTCGACCTGCCGCCCGGCGCGCGGATCGAGGTCAGCCGCGGCGCCCGGCCGGTCCGCCTGGTCCGGCTGCACCAAGCCCCGTTCACCGACCGACTGGTCGCCAAGTTCGACCTGTCGGTCGAGGGCTGGCGTGGCGCCGGCGAGCAGCGGAGGCTCCGGCAGTGATCGAGGAGATCCGCATCAGCTCGCTCGGGGTGATCGACTCCTCGACGCTCGAGCTCGGGCCCGGCCTGACGGTGATCACCGGCGAGACCGGCGCCGGCAAGACCATGGTCGTGACCGCGCTCGGGCTGTTGCTCGGCGGCCGCGCCGACAGCGGCGCCGTACGAGCGGGAGCCAAGCAGGCACGGGTCGAGGGCGTCGTCGACGCCTCCGACATCGACGGACTGGTCGATGCCGTCGACGAGGCCGGGGGAGAGGTCGAGGACGGCCGGGTCGTGCTCGCCCGCAACGTCAGCGCCGAGGGCCGGTCCCGTGCCTACGTGGGTGGCGCCGGCGTCCCGGTCACGACCCTGTCCGAGCTCGCCGAGCCGCTCGTCGCCGTCCACGGTCAGTCCGACCAGCACCGGCTGCTCAAGCCGCAGACCCAGCGCCGTGCCCTCGACCGGTTCGGCGCCGACGGGATCGACCCGCTGCTCGAGAGCTACCGCGCGCTCCACGGCGAGCTCGTCGCGACCGAGCGCGAGCTGGCCGAGGTGACCGCCAGTGCCCGGGAGCGCGCCCGCGAGGCCGACCTGCTGCGCTTCGGCGTCGGCGAGGTCGAGGCCGTCGCGCCCCAGCCCGGCGAGGACGCGGAGCTCGCGTCCGAGGAGGCACGGCTCGGGCACGCCGACACCCTGCGCACGGCCGCCGAGCAGGCCCGCGAGGCGCTCTCGAGCGAGCAGGGCCAGCCCGACGCCCTCGGCGCCGTCTCCGCGGCGCGCGGGCTGCTGGAGGGCGTCCGCGAGCACGACGCCGAGGCCGGCGAGCTCGCCGACCGGGTCGCCGAGATCACCTACCTGCTCTCCGACGTCGCCGCCGACGTCGCGTCCTACGCCGCGCGCATCGACACCGACCCGACCCGTCTCGCGGCCGTGTCGGAGCGGCGTGCCGCCCTCACCGGCCTCACCCGCAAGTACGGCGAGACGGTCGACGAGGTGCTCGCCTGGATGGAGCAGTCCTCCGCCCGTCTGCTCGAGCTCGACTCGACCGACGACCGCATCCAGCACCTCGCGGCGGAGAGCGCCCGCCTCCGGGCCGAGCTCGCTGACGTGGCCGCCGACCTGAGCGCGGCGCGCACGAGCGCCGCCGACAAGCTGGCGACCGCCGTGACCGAGGAGCTCAGCCTTCTCGCGATGCCGCACGCGAGCATGACCGTCTCCGTGACGCAGCGCGAGGCGCCCGCGCCGGAGGATCCCGACCGCCCCGAGCCCGACGTGCTCCTCGTGGGCGACCGTTGGCTCCGCTTCGGTCGCTCGGGCATCGACGACGTCGAGCTCCTGCTCGCGGCCAACACGGGTTCCGAGCCCCGGCCCCTCGGCAAGGGCGCCTCGGGCGGCGAGCTTTCCCGGGTGATGCTCGCCGTCGAGGTGTGCCTCGCCGGCACCAGCCCCGTGCCGACGTTCGTCTTCGACGAGGTCGACGCCGGGGTCGGCGGCGCGGCGGCGGTCGAGATCGGCCGCCGTCTCGCCGAGCTCGCCCGCTCCGCGCAGGTGCTCGTGGTGACGCACCTCCCGCAGGTCGCGGCGTACGCCGACCGCCACGTCGTCGTCGAGAAGGCGAGCGACGGCACGATCACCAGCTCCGGGCTCACGACGCTCGACGACGCGGGCCGCGAGCGCGAGCTGTCCCGGATGCTGGCGGGCATGGCCGAGTCCGACACGGCGCTCGCCCACGCGAGGGAGCTGCTGGAGGTCGCGCGCAGGCGCGACTGAGAATCTTCCGGCGCGGCGCGGCGGAAACGTGCAGGAACGGCCCGGCAACGGATAGCATGGAATCCCGTGAAGATGGCTCCGGGTTCGGCTACGACCAAGCACTTGTTCGTCACCGGGGGCGTCGCCTCCTCTCTGGGCAAGGGCCTCACGGCATCGAGCCTCGGCCGGCTGCTCCGGTCGCGCGGGCTGCGGGTCACCATGCAGAAGCTCGATCCCTACCTGAACGTCGACCCGGGGACGATGAATCCGTTCCAGCACGGCGAGGTCTTCGTGACCAACGACGGCGCCGAGACCGACCTCGACATCGGCCACTACGAGCGGTTCCTCGACGCCGACCTGTCGGGCCACGCGAACGTGACGACCGGTCAGGTCTACTCCAACGTGATCGCCAAGGAGCGCCGCGGCGACTACCTCGGCGAGACGGTCCAGGTGATCCCCCACATCACCAACGAGATCGTCGACCGGATCCTCGCGATGCACGGGCCCGAGGTCGACGTCGTGATCACCGAGGTCGGCGGCACCGTCGGTGACATCGAGTCCCTGCCCTTCCTGGAGGCCGCGCGCCAGGTGCGCCAGCGCATCGGCCGCGACAACGTCTTCTTCGTCCACGTCTCGCTCGTGCCGTACATCGGCCCGTCCCAGGAGCTGAAGACCAAGCCGACCCAGCACTCGGTCGCCGCGCTCCGCCAGATCGGTCTCCAGCCCGACGCGGTCGTCTGCCGCGCCGACCGGGAGCTGCCGCAGGGCATCAAGTCGAAGATCGCCCTGATGTGCGACGTCGACGAGGACGCCGTCGTGACCGCCGCCGACGCGCCCTCGATCTACGACATCCCGAAGGTGCTGCACCGCGAGGGCCTCGACGCCTACGTCGTCCGCAAGCTCGACCTGCCGTTCCGCGACGTCGACTGGTCGGTGTGGGACGACCTGCTCCGCCGGGTCCACCACCCCAAGGAGGAGGTCACCGTCGCGCTGGTCGGAAAGTACATCGACCTGCCCGACGCCTACCTCTCGGTCGCCGAGGCGCTGAAGGCGGGCGGCTTCGCGCAGGAGTCGAAGGTCAACATCCGCTGGATCCCGTCCGACGAGTGCGAGACGCCGGCCGGAGCGGCCAAGCAGCTCTCCGACGTCGACGCGGTCTGCGTGCCGGGTGGGTTCGGCATCCGCGGCCTCGAGGGCAAGCTCGGCGCGCTCACCTACGCCCGCACCCACGGCATCCCGGCGCTCGGGCTGTGCCTCGGCCTCCAGTGCATGGTCATCGAGTACAGCCGCTCCGTCCTCGGCCTGGAGAAGGCGGGATCGACCGAGTTCGACCCCGACACGCCCGAGCCGGTGATCGCCACGATCGAGGAGCAGAAGTCCTACGTCGAGGGCGCGGGCGACCTCGGCGGCACCATGCGCCTGGGCGCGCAGCCCGCGGACCTAGTCCGCGGCAGCGTCGTCGCGGAGACCTACGGCGCCACCCGGGTCGAGGAGCGGCACCGCCACCGCTACGAGGTCAACAACGACTACGTCGAGCAGCTCACGACCGCCGGCCTGGTCTTCTCGGGCACCAACCCCGACAACGGGCTGGTCGAGTTCGTCGAGCTCCCGCGCGACGTGCACCCGTACTACGTCGGCACCCAGGCGCACCCCGAGCTCAAGTCGCGCCCGACCCGGCCGCACCCGCTGTTCTCCGGGCTGATCGGCGCCGCCCTCAGCCGGCAGAAGGAGCTGCGGTTCCCGATCGAGGTCCCGATCGACGAGTCGGTCCAGGACCAGGTGTCGATTGAGCGCGTCGACGCGGAGTAGTGACGTACGGCACCACCGTGGGCATAGGATCTCCGGCGTGATCATCGGTGTGCCGAAGGAAGTCAAGAACCACGAGTACCGCGTAGCGATCACGCCGATCGGCGTGCACGAGTTGGTCGCCCACGGCCACGAGGTCGTGATCGAGACCAGCGCCGGTCTCGGGTCGTCCGTGCCCGACGAGGAGTACGCCGCCGCGGGCGCGAAGATCCTCCCGGACGCCGACGCCGTGTGGAGCACGGCGGAGATGATCCTCAAGGTCAAGGAGCCGGTGGCCGAGGAGTACCACCGGATGCGGGAGGGCCAGACCCTCTTCACCTACCTCCACCTCGCCGCCGACAAGCCGCTGACCGAGGAGCTGCTGAAGCGCAAGGTCACCGGCATCGCCTACGAGACCGTGCAGCTGCCCTCCGGCGGCCTGCCGCTGCTCTACCCGATGTCGGAGGTCGCCGGCTGTCTCGCACCCCAGGTCGGGGCCCACGCGCTGCTCAAGGCCCAGGGCGGCCGGGGCGTGCTCCTCGGTGGCGTCGGCGGCGTCGCCAACGCCAAGGTCGTCATCATCGGCGCGGGCGTCTCGGGCCAGAACGCGGCCAACATCGCGCTCGGCATGGGGGCCGACGTGACCCTGCTCGACACCGACCTCGACAAGCTGCGGATGTCGTTCTGGCGCTACAACAACCGGGTCCACGGCCTGGCCTCCTCCAAGCTCGCGATCGAGGAGCAGGTCAAGCAGGCCGACATGGTCATCGGCGCGGTGCTGATCCCGGGAGCGGCCGCTCCCAAGCTGGTGTCCAACGACCTGGTCGCGCAGATGAAGCCCGGCTCGGTGCTCGTCGACATCGCCGTCGACCAGGGCGGCTGCTTCGAGGACACCCACGCCACCACGCACGCCGACCCGACGTACGCGGTGCACAACTCGATCTTCTACTGCGTCGCCAACATGCCCGGCGCGGTGCCGAACACCTCGACCTACGCGCTCACCAACGCCACGCTGCCCTACGCCGTCGCGCTGGCCGACAAGGGCTGGGCCCAGGCGTGCCGCGACGACCGCTCGCTCGCGCTCGGGCTCAACACCCACGGCGGACAGCTGACCAACGCCCCCGTCGGCGAGGCCGTCGGCATCGACGCCGTGGCGCTCGACGAGGTGCTCGCCTGATCCCGCTGCAGCGGGCCGTCGGCACCTACCTCGACCACCTGGGCATCGAGAAGGGGCTCGCCGCCAACACGCTCACGTCCTACCGCCGGGACCTGCGCCGCTACCTGGAGTTCCTGGCCGAGCAGGGGATCGAGCGGCTCGACGACATCTCGGAGGCGACCGTCACGTCGTTCCTCGTGCGGCTGCGCGAGGGCGACGCCGACCACCCGGCGCTGAGCTCGACGTCGGCAGCGCGGACGGTCGTCGCCGTCCGTGGGTTCCACAAGTTCGCCGTCTCCGACGGGATGACGAACGCCGACCCGGCCGCCGGCGTGAAGCCCCCGGCTCCGGCCAAGCGCCTGCCGAAGGCACTGCCGCTGGGCGACGTCGAGGCGATCCTCGGGGCCGCCGGCTCGCCCGGCACGTCGCTGGCCCTGCGCGACCGCGCGCTGCTCGAGGTCCTCTACGGCACCGGCGCACGGATCTCGGAGGCGACCGCCCTCGACGTGGACGACATCGACATCCACGACGTCGAAGGCGTCGTCCGGCTGCACGGCAAGGGCGGCAAGGAGCGGATCGTGCCGGTCGGCTCCTACGCGCGCGAGGCGCTGTCGGCGTACCTCGTGCGCGCCCGCCCCGACCTCGTCGGCGGCACCAGCACCCCCGCCCTCTTCCTCAACGCCCGCGGCGGCCGTCTCTCGCGCCAGTCCGCGTGGGCGGTGCTCCAGAAGGCCGCCGACCGGGCAGGCGTCACCAAGCACGTCTCGCCGCACACGCTGCGCCACTCGTTCGCCACGCACCTGCTCGACGGGGGCGCCGACGTCCGCGTGGTGCAGGAGCTGCTGGGGCACGCGTCGGTCACCACCACCCAGGTGTACACACTGGTCACCGTGGACAACCTGCGCGAGGTCTTCGCGACCGCCCATCCCCGAGCCCGCGATGTCTGACGCGACTACCGACCCCGGTGACCTCGCCTACGAGCGGATCCTCGCGTACGCCGAGAGCCGGGGCCTGGAGCTCTACCCGCACCAGGAGGAGGCGATCCTCGAGCTGCTCGCCGGCAACAACGTGGTGCTCGCGACGCCCACCGGCTCGGGCAAGTCGATGGTCGCGCTGGCCGCGCACATGGCGGCGCTCGCGAACGACCGGGTGTCGTTCTACACCGCGCCGATCAAGGCGCTGGTGAGCGAGAAGTTCTTCGACCTCTGCGCCGCGCTCGGCGCGGACAACGTCGGGATGCTCACGGGCGACGTCGCCGTCAACGCGGACGCGCCGGTGATCTGCTGCACGGCGGAGGTGCTCGCCAACATCGCGCTCCGTGAGGGGGCGCAGGCCGACGTCGGGCTCGTGGTGATGGACGAGTTCCACTACTACGGCGACCCGCAGCGGGGCTGGGCGTGGCAGGTGCCGCTGCTCGAGCTGCCGCAGGCCCAGCACCTGCTCATGTCGGCCACCCTGGGCGACGTCTCCGGCATCGCCGAGGACATCACCGCGCGCAACGGCCGGGAGACGGCGATCGTCGACGAGGCCGAGCGGCCGGTGCCGCTCACCTTCACCTGGTCGCTCGACCCCCTGCTGGAGCGGCTCGAGGAGATCGTCACCACCGGGCAGGGCCCGGTCTACGTCGTGCACTTCACCCAGGCCGCGGCGGTCGAGCAGGCGACCAGCCTGCTCAACGCGACGGCGTTCGACGCCGCGAAGGAGGCGCGCGCGGCGATCCAGGAGCAGCTGGCCGAGGTGCGGTTCGCCGCCGGCTTCGGCAAGACCCTGTCCAAGCTGCTGAGGCGGGGGATCGGCGTCCACCACGCGGGCATGCTCCCGCGCTACCGCCGGCTCGTGGAGCAGCTGGCGCAGCAGGGCCTGCTCACCGTCATCTGCGGCACCGACACCCTCGGCGTCGGCATCAACGTGCCGATCCGGACGGTGCTCTTCACCGGCCTGGCGAAGTTCGACGGGTCGCGCTCGCGGGTGCTGCGCACCCGGGAGTTCCTCCAGATCGCCGGCCGGGCGGGTCGCGCCGGGTTCGACACGGCGGGGTACGTCGTCGTCCAGGCGCCCGAGCACGTCATCGAGAACGAGAAGGCGAAGGCAAGATCCGAGGCGAAGAACGCCGCGTTGAGCGAAGCCAAGCGAGCGAAACGCGCGTCGAAGCCCAACCTTCGCAAGCCTCCGCCCGGGACGGTCGTCTGGACCGAGCAGACCTTCGACAAGCTGGTCGAGGGCAAGCCGGAGACCCTCAAGTCGCAGATGAGGGTCGACAACGCGATGCTCGTCAACGTGGTCTCCCGCGAGGAGGACGCGTTCCCGGTCATGCGCCGGTTGATGACGGAGAACCACGAGGACCGCAAGAGCCAGCTCAAGCTCGCCAAGCGGGCGGTGCGGCTGGCCAAGAGCCTGGTTGCCTCCGAGGTGCTCACCCGGCTCGACGAGGTCGACGAGCACGGCCGCCGGTACGTGCTCACCGAGGCGCTTCCCGAGGAGTTCGCGCTCAACCAGCCGCTGGCGCACTTCGCGCTCGCGGTGTTCGAGGTGCTCGACCCAGCGGCGACGACGTACACGCTGGACGTCCTCTCCGTCGTCGAGGCCGTGCTCGAGGCCCCGCGCCCGCTGCTCTACGCCCAGCAGCACGCGGCCCGCGGCGAGGCGATCGCGGCGCTCAAGGCCGACGGGGTCGAGTACGACGAGCGGATGGCCCTGATCGAGGACGTCACCTGGCCGCAGCCGCTGCTCGACCTGCTGGAGCCGCTCTACGAGACCTACCGCGAGCGCCACCCCTGGCTCTCGCCCGACGCGCTCGCCCCGAAGTCCGTCGTGCGGGAGATGTGGGAGCAGGGGATGGGGTTCACCGACCTGGTCTCCCGCTACCAGGTGGCCCGGTCCGAGGGGCTGGTGCTGCGCTACCTCACCGACGCCTACCGGGCGCTGCGGCAGACCGTGCCCGCCGTGCACAAGACCGAGGACCTCGAGACGATCATCGAGTGGCTGGGGGAGACCGTCCGTCAGGTCGACTCCTCGCTGCTCGACGAGTGGGAGGCCCTTAACGACCCGGAGCACGCCTCCCGGATCGTCACCGAGGGAGCACCGCCCCCGCCGCCGCGGCCGCTCACCCAGCAGGGCCGCGTCTTCGAGGTCATGGTCCGCAACGCGCTGTGGCGGCGGGTCGAGCTGGTCGCCCGCGACGACGTGCCCGCGCTCGCGGCCCTCGAGGACGAGCCCGACTTCACCGAGGCGCAGTGGGACGCCGCCCTGCAGGAGTACTACGCCGAGCACGACCGCGTGCTGACCGACGCCGACGCCCGCGGCCCGGCGCTGATCGACATCGACCGGAACCCCGAGGGCGGCGTGTGGCGGGTGACCCAGACCCTGCACGACCCGGCCGGACACCACGACTGGGTGATCGAGGCCGAGGTCGACCTGGGCGCCTCCGACGAGGCGGGCGAGGCGGTCGTGCGGACGGTCGCGATGCGTGCGCTGGGCGGCTGAGCCAGAAGGGACCAGAACATTCGACGCCCGGTGGTCATCCAACCGGCAACGAGACCAACCAGGTCTCCCAGCCAAGGAGTACCACCATGTTCACCAACGCCTTCAAGAGCCTGGGCCGCCAGTGGGTCGGGTTCCTCGCCCTGTTCTTCGTGCTCACGACGGGCAGCGCCTACGCGCTGGCCGGGCACAACACCGTGTTCAGCGACGACATCGTCAACGGCACGGTGAAGAGCATCGACGTCCGCGACGGCAGCCTCCGGGGGTCCGACGTCACCGACGACAGCCTCACCGGGTCGGACGTCGAGGAGTCGACGCTCACGACCGTGCCCGACGCCTCGACCGTCGGCGGCAAGTCGCCGAGCGACTTCCTCGACGCGTCCGTCTACAAGAAGGAGAGCACGATCGCGGCCGGTACCGACCACGGTGACGGGACCTTCATCATCTCGGTGTCCTGCGACCCCGGCGACGTACTGCTCTCGGGCGGACCGGCCAACGTCAACGGCACCAGCGACATGGTGGAGAGCTTCCCGACGCCGGGCACGACCAACGGCTGGACCGCCCGGATCCACAAGAACGGGCTGGCCGACAACTTCAGCGTCGTCCTGCTCTGCATCGACCAGGCCTGACCGGTCACGACCGGCCCGGTCGGAGAGTCGCTTCCCCGCGTGTCGCGGCCCGCGTCCGCAATGTCGCCGTGTCGACATTGTTGGATGGAGGAGTCCGGGGCCGTGGGGAAGCGGCCTCCAACCCAGTCGACGTGAGGTGAGGACGCAATGGTCGGTGGATTCGGCTCGTTTTCCGGAGGATCGAGTGCTCCTGACATGCCGCCGCGGGCAAGCATCCCGCAGCCGTCGTACGGGGACGACGTGACCACCCCGCGCACCGAGGAACCGCTCCAGTTCCCGCTGCCCGAGCGGGAGCCGGCTCCCGCGGAGGGCACGCGCGCTGCCGTGCAGACCAAGGAGACCGAGATCGGCCCCACCGGGCGGCCGATGCCGTTCCTGCCCGACCCCAAGCCGGTCGCCACCCACGGCAACGCGCGCGTGATCTCGATGTGCAACCAGAAGGGCGGCGTCGGCAAGACGACGACGACCATCAACCTGGGCGCCTCGCTCGCCGAGTACGGCCGAAAGGTGCTCCTCGTCGACTTCGACCCGCAGGGATCGCTGTCGGTCGGCCTCGGGCTCAACCCGCACGAGATGGACCTGACGGTCTACAACCTGCTGATGGACCCCGAGACCCGGCTCGACGAGGTCGTCGTGCCCTCGGGCGTGCCCGGCATGGACCTGCTGCCCTCCAACATCGATCTCTCCGCCGCCGAGGTGCAGCTCGTGCACGAGGTCGCCCGCGAGCAGACGCTCCAGCGCGTGCTCGCCCCGGCGATCGCGGAGTACGACGTCATCCTCATCGACTGCCAGCCCTCGCTCGGCCTGCTGACGGTCAACGCGCTCACCGCCTCGCACGGCGTGATCGTGCCGCTGGAGTGCGAGTACTTCGCGCTGCGCGGCGTCGCCCTGCTCAAGACGACGATCGACAAGGTGAAGGCGCGGCTCAACCCGGCCCTCGAGGTCGACGGCGTCCTCGGCACGATGTACGACGGCCGCACCCTGCACGGCCGCGAGGTGCTCGAGCGGCTCGTGCAGGCGTGGGGCGACAAGGTGTTCCACACCGTCATCCGTCGCACCGTGAAGTTCTCCGACTCCACCGTGGCCGGCGAGCCGATCACGTCGTACGCCTCCGGGTCGACCGGCGCCGGCGCCTACCGGCAGCTCGCCAAGGAGGTGGCACTGCGGTGCCTCGACGCGTGAGCCTGCCGGCGGCCGACGACCTGTTCCGGCCCACCTCCGACAAGCCGGCGGTCCGCGCCGTACCCGACAGCCCCGAGGACGCGCCCGCCGACGCACCGGCGAAGAAGTCCCGCGCGACGAAGGCCGCCCCGGCGCCCAAGGGTGCCAGCGGGCGGATCCGCCACGACGAGAAGATGACGGTCTACGTCACCGCCGACGAGCTGCTCGCCATCGAGCAGACGCGGTTGCGGCTGCGGGCCGAGCACGGCCTCGCGGTCGATCGCGGCCGGCTCGTCCGTGAGGCCCTCCACCTGGTGCTCGAGGAGTTCGAGGCCCACGGGGAGGACTCCGCGCTGGTCAGGCGCCTTCGAGCCTGATGCAGTGACCGAAGACGGCATGCCCGATGATGGCGGGGTGATGACCGAGGGGGACGCCGCGACCGAGCCGGGCACCGGCTTCGCGGTGCGCCTCGACAACTTCGAGGGCCCCTTCGACCTGCTGCTCAGCCTGATCTCCAAGCACAAGCTCGACGTCACCGAGATCGCGCTGTCGCAGGTCACCGACGAGTTCATCGCCCACATCAAGCGCCTGCCCGATCAGGACCTCGAGGAGACCACCTCGTTCCTGCTGGTCGCGGCGACCCTGCTCGACCTGAAGGCGGCACGCCTGCTCCCGCAGGGCGACGTCGAGGACGAGGAGGACCTCGCGCTGCTCGAGGCGCGCGACCTGCTGTTCGCGCGACTGCTCCAGTACAAGGCCTACAAGCTGGTCTCGTCCGTGCTCGACGAGCGGCTCCAGGCCGAGGCGCGGCGCTATCCCCGGTCGGTGGGGCTCGACGAGCGGTACGCCGGGCTGCTGCCGGAGGTCCTCATCGGCATCGGCCTCGACCAGTTCGCCGAGCTGGCGGCGAAGGCGCTGGCCCCCAAGCCCGAGGCCGAGCTCACCCTGCACCACATCCACGCGCCGGCGGTCAGCGTGCGCGAGCAGGCCGCGATCGTGATGGAGCGGCTGCAGCGCAGCGGAACCCTGACGTTCCGCGCGCTCTGCGGCGACGCGACCGACACCCTCACCCGGGTGGCGCGGTTCCTGTCCCTGCTCGAGCTCTACCGCGAGGGCGCCGTGGCGTTCGACCAGGTCACCGCGCTCGGGGAGCTGAGCGTGCGGTGGACGGGCAACGACGAGACCGACATCGACGCCATCGACGAGTTCGAGGGGGCGGACATGCTCCCGGAGGAAGCAGATGACTGACCAGACCACCGAGGACGAGACCCTCGCCGTACCCCTCGCCGACCTCCGCCCCGCCCTGGAGGCGGTGCTGATGGTCGCCGACCAGCCGCTCGACGAGCTCACCCTGGCCACCACGGTCGGCTACCCGCCCGGTGAGGTCACCGACGCGCTGGCGGCGCTGGCAGGGGAGTACGACGAGCAGGGACGCGGCTTCGAGCTGCGCAACGTCGCCGGTGGCTGGCGGTTCTACACCCGCGAGGAGTACGCGCCCGTCGTCGAGTCCTTCGTCCTCGAGGGGCAGCAGGCCCGGCTCACCCAGGCCGCGCTCGAGACCCTCGCCGTCGTCGCCTACCAGCAGCCGGTCTCCCGGGCTCGGGTGTCCGCGGTCCGCGGCGTCAACGTCGACGGCGTGATGCGCACGCTGCTCAACCGCGGCCTGGTCGAGGAGGCCGGCCAGGACGGCGAGCACGGCGCCACGCTCTACCGCACCACGTCGTACTTCCTGGAGCGCATCGGCATCGTCTCCCTCGACGAGCTGCCGGAGCTGGCGCCGTACCTCCCGGAGATGGCCGACATGGAGGAGGAGCTGGCTGAGGCGGCGGCAAGCGACGCAAGCACGGAGCCGGCGAGCGAAGCGATGCCGGCTCCCGCTTCCCCCGCCGAAGGCGAGCAGTGACCCGCCAGATCGACACCGACGACGAAGGCCTGGTCCGGCTCCAGAAGCTGCTGGCCCAGTCGGGCGTCGCCTCCCGTCGCAAGTGCGAGGAGCTGATGCTCGAGGGCGAGGTCGAGGTCGACGGCGAGGTCATCACCCGCCTCGGCACCAAGGTCGACCCGCGCACCGCGGTGATCAAGGTGTCCGGCAAGCGGCTGCCGCCGATCAGCGACCACGCCTACCTGGTGCTCAACAAGCCGCGCGGCGTGGTCTCCTCGATGGCCGACGAGCAGGGCCGCAAGGACCTCTCCTCACTGGTCGCCGACCGCCCGGAGCGGCTGTTCCACGTCGGCCGCCTCGACACCGACACCTCCGGCCTGCTGCTGCTCACCAACGACGGCGACTTCGCCCACCGGATGGCGCACCCGTCGTTCGAGGTGGAGAAGACCTACGTCGCCGAGGTCGCCGGCCGTGTCTCGAAGGGGACGATCGCCGACCTGCTCGCCGGCGTGACCCTCGACGACGGCCCGGTGCAGGTACGCCGCGCCCGCGTCGTCGACACCGCCGCTGATCGCACGATCGTCGAGCTGGTCATCCACGAGGGCCGCAACCGGATCGTGCGACGGCTGCTCGACCACGTCGGGCACCCGGTCAAGGTGCTGACCCGCACCCAGTTCGGGCCGGTCGTGCTCGGCAAGCTCCCGGTCGGCGCGATGCGCGACCTCACCGACGCCGAGCTCGGCGACCTGCTGGAGCTGGTCGGTCTCTAGGTCCCCGGCGCCGTCGGTGACCGCGGCTACCGTGGTCGGCGTGTACCACGCACCGCCGGTGCCGGCCGCCCTGCGGCCCTACGTCGCGAGCCGCGTCGCCTACGACGTCGACTTCGGCCGGCCGGGTGTGCACCGGGGGCTGCCGTCGACGACGCTGGCGTTCGTCCTGCCGGTCGACGAACGGCTGCGGGTGGGCTGGGCCGGCGCGGACGACCAGCACGCCGCGTGGTCGTCGCTCTCGGGCCTCCACGTCGCGCCGGCGGCCGTCCACCACGACGGTGTCCAGCGCGGCATCCAGCTCGCGCTCACCGTCGCCGGTGCCCGCGCGCTCCTCGGCCTGCCCGCGGGGGAGCTCGCCGGCGCCCTCACCGATCTCGAAGAGGCGGTCCCGGAGCTGGCCGACCTCCCCGCCCGCGTCCACGACGCCGCGACCTGGCCGGCCCGCGTCGCGCTGGTCGACCGGGCCCTGCTGTCACTGCTGCGCAGGGACGCGTCCGGCGTACGACGCGAGGTCGCGCACGCGCTCGCGGCCCTCACCCACGGAGCGCGGGTCGAGGCGGTGGCCGACGAGGTCGGCTACAGCCGGCGCCGGCTCTCGACCCTGGTGCGCGCGGAGTGCGGCCTCACGCCTGTCGGCTACCGACGACTCGGCCGGTTCGAGGAGGCGCGAGCGCTGCTCGGCCACCGGCCCCTCGCGGAGGTGGCCGCCCGGTGCGGCTACTCCGACCAGGCCCACCTGAGCCGCGAGTGGACCGAGCTCGCGGGGTGCTCGCCGACCACGTGGCTGCGCGAGGAGTTCCCGTTCGTTCAAGACGTCGGGCCCGGCGACGACGCAGGCTCGGACTCATGACTGACGACACCTCGACCACCGCGGCCGCCGTACGCATGTGGCCCGCCCTGTCCTTCCGTGACGCCGAGGCGGCGATGGCGTGGCTCCGCGCCGTCGGCTTCACCGAGCACGCGACGTTCCGCGACGACGACGGCACCGTCGTCCACGCCGAGTGGCTGTGGCCCGAGGGTGGCGGGATCATGTTCGGCGCCGACACGACCGGGATCGTGCGCAACGCCGGCGGGTCGGCGATCTACCTGGTCACCGCTGACCCCGACGGCGCCTTCGCCCGCGCCGTCGAGGCGGGAGCGACCGTCCAGCGCGAGCTGAGGGACGAGGGCTACGGCGGCCGCGGCGGCAGCGTCCTCGACGCCGAGGGCAACCACTGGTCCTTCGGGTCCTACCAGCCGGGAGCCTGAGACCCCGCGCCACTAGCCTGTCTCCCGTGACTCAGCAGGGCATCGAGCCGGTCGAGGTCGTCGGCACCGGCCTGATCGGTACGTCGGTCGCGCTCGCCTGCCGCCGTGCCGGCGTCGAGGTGCTGCTCTCCGACGCCGAGCACGGCCACGTGCGCACCGCGTCCGGGCTGGGCGCGGGCCGCGCCCGCACCGAGAGCGACGAGCCCCGGCTGGTGGTCGTCGCCGTGCCTCCGGACCACCTGGGCGAGGCGATCCGCGCCGCGCTCGACGCGGCCGGGCCGCAGACCGTGGTCACCGACGTCGGCAGCGTGAAGACCGCGCCGCTCGAGGCCGTGGCGGGACACCCCCGGCTGAGCCGCTACGTCGGCAGCCACCCGATGGCCGGCAGCGAGCGCTCGGGGCCGCTGGCCGCGTCGGCCAGCCTGTTCGACGGCCGCCCGTGGGCGATCTGTCCAGGCAGTGACGCCGCCTCCGATGCCGAGCGCGCTGTCGAGCGCCTGGTGGAGGTCTGCGGCGCGGTGCCGGTGCGGTTGAGCCCGGCCGAGCACGACCGCGCCGTCGCCCGGACGTCGCACGTGCCGCACCTGCTCGCCGCGCTCGTCGCCGGTACGCTGACCGGCGCGGCGCCGGAGCACCTCGCGCTCTCCGGGCAGGGCGTGCGCGACGTGACCCGCATCGCCGGGGGAGACCCGGTGCTCTACAGCCAGATCATCGGCGGCAACAAGCACGCGGTGATCGACGTGCTGGGCGAGATCCGCCAACGCCTGGACCTCGCGCTGGAGGCGCTCGAGAGCGGACGCCGGGTCGAGCTCGAGTCCCTCCTGATGCACGGGGTGACCGGCACCCTGGCGATCCCGGGCAAGCACGGCGGACCGCCGCGGCCGACCGCGGCCGTCCACGTCGCCCTGCCCGACCACCCGGGCGAGCTGGCGCGGCTGTTCGGCGACGTCGGCGAGATCGGCGTCAACATCGAGGACGTGCGCATCGACCACGACCCGGGGCGCCCGGTCGGCCTGGTCGAGCTCGACGTCGCGGCCGAGAGCGCCGACGTGCTCAGGGACGCCTTGGAATCGAGGGGTTGGGACTCCCACCGATAGGATTGCTGCCCGTGAACGCAGGTGGCATGGGCTCGATCGTGGTGGCCGTCGACGGTACGTCGGGTTCCGGCAAGTCCAGCACCTGCCGGGGCGTGGCCGACCGGCTCGGCCTGCGCTACCTCGACACCGGCGCGATGTACCGCGCGATGACCTGGTGGATGCTCCAGCACGGCGTCGACGTCCACGACACCGAGGCGGTCGCGGCGTACGCCGAGAAGCCCACCCTCGTCTCCGGCACCGACCCGCTCGCGCCGACGATCTCCGTCGACGGCGCCGACGTCTCGGTGGAGATCCGCAGCGACGAGGTCAACGCCGCCGTGTCCCCGGTGAGCACGGTTCCCGCCGTCCGTGAGCGGCTGGTCACGCTCCAGCGGGAGATCATCGGCGAGGGCGGCATCGTGGTCGAGGGCCGCGACATCGGCTCGGTCGTGTGGCCCGACGCCGAGCTCAAGGTCTACCTGACCGCCGACCCCGCCGCCCGGGCGACCCGGCGCGCGCTCGAGAGCGGCTCGACCGACGCCGAGCGGATCGCCGCCACCGAGGCCTCCCTGCTCAACCGCGACCGCATCGACTCCGGTCGCGCGGTCGCACCGCTGACGATGGCCGACGGTGCCGTCCACGTCGACAGCACGGACCTGACCCTGGACGAGGTGATCGACCTGGTGGCCGGTCTGGTGGCGGAGCGGGTGTGACCACCCACGCCGACCGGCCGCGCACCGACGGCGTCCGGTCCCCGGCGACCTTCTGGCTCTACCGCTTCCGGTGGTTCGGGCGCTTGGTCATCCGGCGGAGGTACGACGTCCGCGTGCTCCACGCGGAGCGGTTCCCCGCCGACGGGCCGGTCATCGTCGCGGCCAACCACATCGGCGTCATCGACGGCCCGCTGCTCGCGATCTTCGCGCCGCGGCCGGTGCACGCGTGGACCAAGATCGAGATGTTCAAGGGCCTCCTCGGCCGCTTCCTCTCGGCCGTGGGCCAGATCCCGCTCGACCGGTTCCGCTCCGACCCGCTCGCGGTGAAGGTGGCGCTCCGGACGCTGCGCGACGGCCGGGTGGTCGGCGTGTTCCCGGAGGGCACCCGCGGCAACGGGGAGCTCGACACCTACCACCGCGGCGCGGCGTACCTCGCCCTCGTGACCGGCGCCCCCGTGCTTCCGCTCACGTTCATCGGCAGCCGGGAATCAGGCGGCAGCAGCGGATCGTTGCCGAAGAAGGGCGCCCGGATCCACATGGTGGTCGGCGACCCGGTGCGCATCGACGCCGTACCGTGGCCGCGGACACCCGCTCTCGTCGAGAAGGCGACCCTCGACCTGCACCGACGGATGCTTGCCGGCATCCAGGCCGCACTGGCGGAGACCGGCCGGGCTCTTCCCGGCCCGCTCCCCACGAACGACCCGGCACTCGACCCCGACGAAGGACCCTGATGACTGACGCTGAGCTCGAACCGACGACCACCGGCCCGGTGCCGGTGCTGGCGGTGATCGGTCGGCCCAACGTCGGCAAGTCGACGCTGGTCAACCGCATCCTCGGCCGCCGTGAGGCGGTCGTCGAGGACATCCCGGGCGTCACCCGCGACCGGGTCTCCTACGACGCCGTGTGGAACGGCCGTGCGTTCACCGTCGTCGACACCGGCGGCTGGGATCCCGACGCGCGCGGCATGGCCGAGCGGATCGCCGCCCAGGCCGAGATCGCGATCGGCCTGGCCGACGCGACGCTGTTCGTCGTCGACGCGACGGTCGGCATCACCGACGCCGACGAGGCGGTCGTCAAGATCCTGCGCAAGTCCGGCAAGCCGGTCATCCTCGCGGCCAACAAGGTCGACGACGAGCGCGCCGAGGCCGAGGCCTACGGGCTGTGGAACCTCGGGCTGGGCGAGCCGTTCCCGGTCTCCGCCCTGCACGGCCGCGGCTCGGGCGACCTGCTCGACGCGGTGCTGAAGGCGCTGCCGGAGCCGCCGCCCGAGCGGGAGCAGGAGCTCGGCGGCCCGCGCCGGATCGCGATCGTCGGTCGCCCCAACGTGGGCAAGTCCTCGCTGCTCAACAAGCTGGCCGGCGAGGAGCGGGTCGTCGTCGACAACGTCGCCGGCACCACCGTCGACCCGGTCGACGAGCTGGTCGACCTCGGCGGGCGCACCTGGCGGTTCATCGACACCGCCGGCATCCGCAAGCGGGTCAAGGAGGCCTCCGGGCACGAGTACTACGCCTGGCTGCGCACCTCGACCGCGATCGAGCGCGCCGAGCTGTGCGTGCTGGTGCTCGACTCGTCGCAGTCGATCGCCGAGCAGGACATGCGGATCCTCCAGGAGGTGCGCGAGGCCGGCAAGGCGCTCGTCATCGCCTTCAACAAGTGGGACCTCGTCGACGACGAGCGGCGCTACTACCTCGACCGCGAGATCGAGCGTGACCTGGTGCAGGTGCAGTGGGCCCCGCGGGTCAACATCACCGCCCGCACCGGCTGGCACATCGACCGGCTGGTGCCCGCGCTCGACAAGGCGCTCGAGGGCTGGGAGACCCGGGTCTCGACCGGCGCGCTCAACGCGTTCCTCGGCCGGATCGTCGCCGAGCACCCGCACCCGGTGCGCAGTGGCAAGCAGCCGAAGATCCTGTTCGGCACCCAGGCCCAGACCTCGCCGCCCACGTTCGTGCTGTTCACCTCGGGCAAGCTCGACCAGGGCTACGAACGGTTCGTGGAGCGGCGGCTGCGCGAGGAGTTCGGCTTCGCCGGTACGCCGATCGTGCTCAACGTCCGCCCGCGGGAGAAACGCAAGAGGTAGCCCGCCGGTCGACCTCGGCCGGGGATGAGGCCGGCTTGAATTGATCGAACATCTGTTCGATCATGGACGGGTGAGTGCGCAGCCCGTCGACGTGTCGCCCCTGGCGGTGGTCGAAGGCCTGCGCGAGAAGATCCGCCACCTCGAGGGCGGTCCGGCGCGGCTGTCGGTGCCGGTCCACCCGGTGCTCAAGGGGCTGGTGCAGCTGCGCGCCGGAGCCAGCTATGCCGTCGACTCCGCCTCGCTGGCGCTGGCGATGGCAGCCGGCGCGTCAGCGGCAGGGGAGTGGGTCGGCTTCGCCGGCTGGCCCGACTTCGGCGCCGAGGCGGCCGACCAGTGGGGCATCGACCTCGCGCGCACGGTGCTGGTGCCCGAGCCCGGCGAGCACTGGCTGGAGGTGACCGCCGCCCTCGTCGACGTGCTGCGCGTCGTCGTTCTGGCGCCGACGGGCACCGTCGACGCGAAGTCCGCGTCGATCATCGAGGCAAGGCTCAGGTCACGTTCGGCGGTTCTCGTCAGTCTCGGTCCGTGGCCGCGCTGCGAAGCAGCGCTGTCGACCGAGGCCACGCTCTGGACCGGCACCGACCGTGGCCACGGCCGGCTCCGCGAGCGGCAGGTCCGCGTCGCCGTACGCCAGGGAGGGCGGCCGCCGAGGCGTGCCGACCTCCTGTTCCCGGTCTAGCGATGCGCACGCTCGTCGTCTGGTGCCCGGACTGGCCGGTGGTCGCGGCCCTCGCCGAGGCCGCCGAGGGCGGCGCCGCGGTCGAGCCCGGTGCCCCGGCCGCGGTGCTCGCCAACAACGTGGTCGAGGTCTGCAACGGGCCGGCCCGCGCCGAGGGCGTACGCCGCGGGCAACGCCGTCGTGACGCGCAGGCGCGCTGCCCCGAGCTGCTCCTGCTCCCGGCCAACCCCGATCGCGACGCCCGGTCGTTCGAGCCGGTGCTGACCATGGTCGAGGAGCACCGGCCGGGCGTCGCGCCGATCCGGCCCGGGCTGCTGGCGCTGCCCGCTCCCGGCCGCTACTTCGCCAGCGGCGGGGTGAGCGGTGAGGAGGCGGCCGCCGCGCTGCTCGCGGAGGTGCTCGTCGGGGCGGGCGTGTGGGACTGCAGGTTCGGGGTCGCCGACGACCTGTTCACCGCCGAGCAGGCGAGCAAGCAGGCCCTGCCCCAGGGCTGCGTGGTCGTCGAGAGGGGCGGGGCGCCCGCCTTCCTGGCGCCGCTCCCGGTGGGCGTCCTGGCCGACGACGGCCAGCAGGGGCGCGACCTCGCCGACCTGCTGCGGCGCCTCGGCCTGCCCACCCTCGGCGACCTCGCCCGGCTCAGCGCTGCGGAGATGACCGACCGGTTCGGCTCGTACGGCGCCCTGGTGCACCGCCGGGTTACCGGCCGCGCCGAGGAGCGGCTCGCGTCGCGGACGCCGCCGCCGGAGCTCACCTGCGAGATCGCGTTCGAGCCGCCGCTGGAGTCCGCCGAGGCCGTCACGTTCAGCGTGCGCACCACCGCCGAGCGGTTCGTCGCGGGACTCGCCGACCGGCAGCTGGTCGCGACCTCGGTGCGCATCGAGGCCGAGTGCGACGGCGTGGTCACCTCGGCGCGCACCTGGCTGCACCCGCGCTGCTTCACCTCCCGCGACCTGGTCGACCGGGTGCACTGGCAGCTCCAGGCAGGCATGCCGACGTCGGGCCTGCGGAGCCGCAAGGACGCCGGCACGATCGGCGCCCCGGTCGAGCGGATCCGCTTCCTGCCCGACACGGTGGAGCCGGCCGGCGACCACGCCGACGGGCTGTGGGGCGGCGGTGCCGACGAGGCCGTCGTCCGCGGCGTCGCCCGGGTGCAGGCGATGGTCGGCTACGACGCCGTACGAGTGCCCGTGCTGCAGGGCGGGCGCGGCGCGCGCGACCGGCAGGCGATGGTGCCGTGGGGCGAGCGGGCAGTCGGCCTGCGCCCGCTGGAGCAGCCGTGGCCGGGCCGGATCCCGGGGCCAGCGCCCGCCCGGGTGTTCTCGTCGCCGCCCGCCGCCGAGGTCGTCGACGAGAGCGGTAGGCCGGTGGCGGTGACTGAACGCGGGGTGGTGACGGGGGAGCCGTGGCGGTTCCGCGCCCGGGGCGCACGGCCCGACCTCCCGTGGCAGCCGGTCGCCTCCTGGGCCGGGCCGTGGCCGGTCGACGAGGGCTGGTGGCTGGCCGCTGAGCCCGATGCCGAGCACGGCCGGTCGGCCCGGTTCCAGGTCGTCGGGGTCGACGGGCGTGCCTGGCTGATGCGCTGGCGGGCGACGGGCTGGGAGGTAGAGGCGGGCTACGACTGAGGTCTACCCTCGATCCATGGTGGACACCGCTCCTGTCACGAAGAACCTGAAGGCCCTCCAGGGCGCGCTCGAGCACAGCCTGACCATCCAGCGCGTCAAGGTGCAGGAGATCGTCGACGAGCTCGTCACGCGCGGCACCCTCAGCCGCGCCGAGGCCGACCGCCTGCTGAACCGGCTGCTCGCCAGCAGCAAGGACTACTCGGCCGCTCTGCTGGCCGTGCTCGACACCGTCAGCTCCGAGACCCGCAAGACGCTCGGCGCCGGGCTCGAGGCCGGCCTGGCCCCGGTCATGGCCACGGCGAGCAAGGTCGTCGAGACGGTCAAGGCCGCCCCCAAGCTGGTGGGTGCGAAAACGCCGAAGACGCCGAGCAAGCCCGCTGCGCGCAAGCCTGCCGCGGCCAAGCCTGCCGCGGCCAAGCCGTCTCCGTCGTCGACGACCGCCGCCGACCCCATCGCCGGCTACGACGACCTGACCGTCGCTCAGCTCAAGCCGAAGCTCGCCGGGCTCACCCCCGCCGACCTCCGCAAGGTCAGGACCGTCGAGACCTCCGGCAAGCGCCGCAAGGGCGTGCTCGACGAGATCGCCCGCCTCCTGAAGGACTGAGCGACTCCAAGGATTTCCGGCGGGCGCGCCAACTTGCCGGAGATATTCGTCCGACGTAGCGTGGAAGCACCGGTGACGTCCGTCACTCGGGAGCACTAGCGGGAGGACGAGATGTTCGAGGAAGGCCAGCTCTACTCTCCGGTGACGACCGCCGACGACGGCACCGTGACGGTGCACCTCGGCGACGACCACCCGGGCGTCAACGACCCCGACTACCGCGCCCGGCGCAACGAGATCGCCGCGGTCTCGATGAGCTGGTCGCCGGGCCAGCCGGTGCCGCGCATCGACTACACCGAGACCGAGCACGAGGTGTGGCGCACGGTCTGCGAGCACATCGCCCCGTTGCACGAGAAGTACGCGTGCCGCGCCTACCGCGACGCCGTACGCGCGCTCGACCTGCCGCGCGACCGGGTCCCGCAGCTCGACGAGGTGACCACCGGGCTCCAGGCGCTGACCGGCTTCTCCTATGTCCCCGCCGCCGGGATCGTGCCGCTGGAGGAGTTCTACGGTTCGCTCGAGGACGGCGTGTTCCACTCCACGCAGTACCTGCGCCACCACGCCGTACCCCTCTACACGCCCGAGCCCGACCTGATCCACGAGGTGATCGGCCACGGCAACCTGCTGGCCGACCCGCAGATGGCCGAGCTCAACCGGCTCGCCGGCGCGGCCGCCCGGCGCTGCGAGACCAAGGCCGGGCTCCAGGTGGTCGCCGACGTCTTCTGGTTCACCGTCGAGTTCGGTGTCCTCCACGAGGGCGGGGAGCTGCGCGCGTACGGCGCCGGCATCCTCTCGTCGTACGGCGAGATCGAGGAGTTCCGCGGGATGCAGATCCGGCCGATCGACTTCGCCGCGATGGCGACGATCGACTACGACATCACGCACTACCAGCCGGTGCTGTTCGCGGCGGAGTCGTTCGACCACCTGATCAACGACGTCGGCGCGTTCTTCGCGAGCTGCGACGACGACACCCCGGGACGGCTGGGCGTGTCGTCGGCGGCCTCGGCTTGAATGCCCGTGTGACCCGAAGCGTGAACCTCCACGTCATTCTCTGGCCGATCAACCCCTGGCCGGAGATGGCCGAGACCTGGAAGCGGGCCGAGGAGCTGGGATTCGCGGGCGCGTGGCTCTACGACCACCTGGCGTGGCGGGGGCACTCGCCATGGGACGACGCCTACGCGAGCCTGGCCGCGGGAGCGGCGATCACGTCGTCGATCCGGCTCGGCACGCTCGTCACCTCGCCCAACTTCCGCACGCCGATCCCGACCGCGTCGGCGGTGCGAACGATTGACCGCATCTCCGGGGGCCGGCTGACGCTCGGCATCGGTGCGGGTGGGGAGAAGCACGAGTCCGACGGCGACGTGCTCGGGATTGAGTGGACGCCGAAGGAGCGGGCCGACCGGTTCGCGGAGTGGGTGACCCACCTCGACGCGATGCTCACCGAGAAGACCGTCTCGCTCTCCGGTGCGTACTGGTCGGCGCGCGAGGTGACCATCGCGCCCGGCCTCGTCCAGCACCGGCCACCGTTCTGGATCGCCGGCAACGGCCCGCGCGGGATGGCTCTTGCGGCGCGCCACGGCCAGGGCTGGATCGCCAACCCGCAGACCGACCAGCCGCTCGCCGAGGTGACCGCCCAGGTCGCGAAGGTGGGCCAGCGCTACGCCGACGCGGGCCGCGACTTCACCCGGGTGCCGCGGCTGCTGCTGACCGGCTTCACCGAGGAGCCGTGGCTGGAGTCGCCCGACGCGTTCGACGACCTCGCCGGGCGCTACGCGGAGGCCGGCATCACCGACGTCGCGATCCACTGGCCACGACCGGGCTCCGAGTGGGACGCCGACATGAGCGTCTTCGAGGAGATCGCGACCCGCACCACCGGCGCCTGACGATCCGTCAGAACTCCGTCGTGCCGCGCAGCCGCCTCGGCCGCCCGTCGGGGTCGTAGAGGAACCGGTACGCCGGCCGCGCCCACGCCCGCGTGCGCGCTGGCAACCTGTCCGGGACGTGCGGTCGCGCCCGCCCCTGCTGCGCACGGGAACGCTCGGTCCACAGTCGCAGGGCGCCCGCGACGTCGGTGAGGCGCGGGTCGTCCTCGGGGAGGCCGAGGTGCTCGGCCCACAGCGACGTGCGCAGCCGGCGGGGGAGCTCGCCGTCGGTGTCGACGATCGCGCACGTCAGCTCGGAGTCGTGGGTCCAGGACCGGAGGTTGAGGTTGTCGGACCCGACGGTCATCCACTCGTCGTCGACCACGCAGACCTTCGCGTGCACGTAGATGGGCGTGCTGGCAGCGTTCTCGAGGTCGAACATCGCGAACCGGTCACCGCCCGCCGCGTGCAGCATCTCCCAGGCGAGGCGCTGCCCGTAGATCATCGGCGGGCCGCTCACCCGGTTGTCCTCCTCGGGATAGCGCGGCACCACGGCGATCACGTGGAGGAGCGGCTTGCTGCGCAGCGCATCGGCGAGCGTGGTGGCGACGACGTCGGACCAGAAGTACTGGTCCTCGATGTAGACCAGCCGCTCGGCGCGCTCGAACGCCCGGGAGTAGGCCCGCGCGACCGACCGCTCGCCCTCCGGCGCGAAGGGGTACGGCGGGCGCTTGCTCGGGTAGGTCCGGAGGAGCTGCACCTGGTGCGGGCCCGCCTCGGGAGGCGGGTCCCACCGCTGGGGGAGGTCCTCGGGGTGCCGCGGCATGTGCTCGAGCCGGTGCCTGAGCGCGCGGTAGGGGTTGCGGTGGTCGACGGGCGTCGGGTCGTCCCACCGCTCCGCGAAGGTGTCGAGGACGTGGGACACGGCCGGTCCGCGGATCTCGACCATCGCGTCGTGCCACGGAGGCGTGTCGCCGTACCTCTTGTCCAGGGGCGGCGCCTGCGGGTCACCACGGTGGTCCGCGTCGTCCCGGCGCCCGTGGCAGAGGTCGATGCCGCCGATGAACGCCGCGTCCTCGGCAGGCCGGCCCTTCCGCCGTACGACGAAGAGCTTCTGGTGGTGGGACCCGCCGCGGCGCACCCGCTCGTCGAGGATGGCCTCGCCGCCGCTCTCGTTGATGAGGGTGCCGAGGTGCTCGTTCTCCTGGGCGTTGAGGTGGCCCTTGTCGGAGTGCGAGCGCCACAGCAGGGCGCGCACCTCGACGCCGCGCTTGCCTGCCGCGGTCAGCAGCTCGCCCACCGTGGGGCCGTCGGCGGTCAGGCGCTCGTCGGAGTCGCCGCGCCAGTCGGTGAGGAAGATCCGGTCCTCCGCGGTCGTGGCCTCGATGGCCTCCACCAGGCGCTCGAAGTAGGTCGCCCCGTGGACGTGCGGGATGACGAGGTTCCCCGAGGTCCACGGCCGCTCGGTGGCGGGGAGGAACCAGTCGCTCACCCGGCCAGATTCTCAGGACTGGAGGGTGTCGGCCAAGAGACTGGGGCGAGCGGGGTGGGGTACTGCGAGGGCACGGCTGCGACGGATCCGCGCCGGGAGGGAGGCGTCGCGTGGCACTCGTGACGGAGGTGCTGCTCGTCAGCGGCGTCGCGCTGGACCTGGTCGGGGCGGGCGTGCTCGCGCACGCGCACAACGCGGAGTCGATCGTCGAGCTGCGCGACGAGATCGGGGAGGAGGGCGCGGCGCTCGGCGAGCCCGATGAGCTCTCCACCCACGCCAAGCTGCTCGCCGAGAAGCGGATCGGGTTCCTGCTGCTCACGGTCGGGCTGCTGCTCTACCTGATGGGCCTGGTCCTCAAGAGCAGCGAGAGCACGGCCCTGATCGGGACGGTCGCGGGATGTGCCGTGGTGGGCGGCCTGGTCGTCAGCGTGGTGTTCACCCGCGTGGTCGGCGGCCGGGTGCACGCGCAGGCGCGGCAGGCGGAGGCTCAGGACGACCCGGAGGCGCTGCCGGAGCAGTGAGTACGCCGGCCGCGGAGGCGTTCTGTCAGCGTGCCTGCGTGACCTCGTAGCGAAGCAGCACGACCCCGGACCGGAACGTCTGCGACTCCAGCAGCTCGAGCCGCGGGAACACCGTGCCGTCGGCGACCAGTCCTCGCCCGCGTCCCTGAACGGCGGGGAAGACCAGCAGACGGATCTCGTCGACCAGCCCGGCAGCCAGCACGGCGTGAGCGAGCGTGATGCTCCCGGTCAGGCTGATGTCGTCGCCGTCGGCGTCCTTGAGCCGCCGTACCTCCTCGATCGGGTCGCCGGAGAGGATCGTCGAGTTGTGCCACCCCGGATCGGTCATCGTCGTCGAGACGACGTACTTCTGCACCCGGTCGAGGTAGGCACCCGCGGGCTCGTCGGTGTGGTCGGGCCAGTAGCCGCGGAAGTCCTCGAACGTCTGCCGGCCCAGCAGGACCGCGTCCGACGACGCACCCAGGCGGTCCATCGCGTCGAGCCAGTCCTGGATCTCGCCCTCCGGCGACGGGTCGAACCAGTCGTCGAGCATCTCGATCCGGCCGTCGGCCGTGATGTTCTCGGTGAGCAGCAAGCGACGCATCACTCCGGTCTACCACCGGCGGGAAGGCGATCGCCAGCGCAAGCGTTGGTGCGAGCGTGAGGCTCTCCCTGCTCGACCGCTCGAGGACGCGCGCCGGGGAGCCCGACGGCGACGCGATCGCGGCCACCGTCGCCCGCGCCGTGCACGCGGAGCGGGTCGGCTACGAGCGGTTCTGGGTGGCCGAGCATCATGCGGTGCCCGGCATCGCCTCCGCCACTCCGGCCGTGCTGCTGGCCGCGATCGGAGCACGGACGTCACGCATCCGGATCGGCTCCGGCGGCGTGATGCTGCCGTTGCACCAGCCGCTGGTCGTCGCCGAGCAGTTCCTCGTCCTCGACGCCCTGCACCCCGACCGCGTCGACCTCGGCGTCGGGCGTTCGCTCGGATTCACCCCACCGGTGCGCCGTGCGCTCCGCCGGGAGCTCGAGGCCGCGGAGACGTTCGAGGACGACCTGGCGGAGCTGCGCGGCTACCTCGACGCCACGGCCGAGGTCACGGCACGCCCGGCCGCTCGCCGGCCGGTCCCTCTCCACCTGCTCGCGACCGGCCGGGGGATCGAGGTCGCCGCCCGGTTCGGGTTGCCCGTGGTGATCGGCGGTCCGGTGCTGGGATCGGACGAGCTTGCTGGCGCGCTGACGCGGTACCGGCGCGAGTTCCGCCCGCACCGCGGCAGCACCCCGCGGGTCACGATCTCGCTCGACGTGATGGTCGCCGACGACGACGCCACCGCCCGCGACCTGGCCCTGCCCGAGGCGTGGGCGATGGCGATGTCGCGACGGACCGGCGAGTTCCCGCCGCTCCAGCCCGTGGCGACCATCCGCGGAGTGCCCTGGCCGGCACAGGTGGAGCGACGGGTCGAGACTGCCCTCGACCGGGCCGTCGCGGGCAGCCCGGCGACGGTACGCCGGCAGCTGGACCGACTCGTCGAGCGCACCGGCGCCGACGAGCTGCTGGCCAGCACCTCGACGTACAACCGCGACGCGCTGCTCGCGTCGGACCGGATGCTGCGGGACCTCGTGGGCTAGCGGCCCTGGCGGATCTGCAGGCGGTTGCCGTCGGGGTCGAGGAACTGGGCGACCGAGCCCCACTCGAACTCGAGCAGGTCGGAGACGAACTCGACGCCCTTGGACTTCAGGTCGTCGTAGGTCTTCTGGATGTCGTCGGTCTCGATGGTGATCGACGCCGGCGGACGTCCCATCGCCGGCTCGGCCTGCCCCGGCGTCCCGGGCCAGAGGACCAGCATGAACTCGTCGCCCTCGACGCCGACAGTGAGGAACCGCGGCCCGTCGGGTGTCTCGTTGTCGTTGCGCTTCTCCATGCCGAGGACGTTCGTGTAGAAGTCCAGAGCCTTGTCCTGGTCGCTGACGAGCACGCTCGTGTAGAACACCTTCTCCAGCATTGCTTTCCTCCTGGGTTCGTGGTCGGTGCAATGAAGACACGCCGCGACCCCCGGATGTGACAACGGGATGAGCGGGCTCGCACCCTGTGCTCTCAGCGCTGGGCGGCCGGGACGTGTGCGGCGAGGAAGGTGATCTGGTCGGCGACGACGGTGTCGAAGTAGGGGTCGAGGTAGGGCTCGAAGTGCAGGCAGTCGTAGGTGCGGATCTCGCCCTTCGGGATCCGCTGGGCCGCCTTCAGCGCGACATCGAACGGCGTGACAGTGTCGCGCTCGGCGATCTGGACCAACGTGGGCGCGGTGATCCTGTGGGCTCGCCGGCCGGGCGAGTAGAACGGCACGCGCAGGGCGATCCGTGCGGCCACGTCGTTCTCTGCAAGCAGTTCCTCGTATCGGTCGCCGGCGAGACGAATAGCCATCGGCGCCGCGTCCGGAGAGGTCATCATGGCGACCTCGCCCGGATAGCCGGCCGCCGGGACTCGGTAGGGCTGGCGGCCGACCAGCGCACGGACCTGGTCCCGCACGCCCGCAGAGATCAGCCGGGCGACGAGGCTCGGTGGTTGGGAGAACGCTGACGCCGGGCCGCTGATGTGCGGGACCTGCGCGATGACGGCAGCGACGTCGTGGTCCTCCGCAGCCAGGTGCAGTGCGTGGCCCCCGCCGAACGACGTGCCCCACAGCACCACTCGACTCGTGTCGACGTCCCCGAGCTCGCGGGCGTAGGCGACGGCGGCGCGCCAGTCGAGCTGCTGGGCGCGGATATCGAGCACCCGCCGGGGCTCACCCGCGCTGTCGCCCCACCCGCGGTAGTCGAAGACCAGCACCGCGTAGCCGGCCTCGGCGAACCGGGCGGCGTACGCGTCCAGGCGCAACGCCCGCATGGCGGCGAACCCGTGCGCCATGACGATGACTGGCGGGGTCGTCGCGCCGGTCGGGCGGTACAGCCATGCCGCGCACGCCGTTCCGTGGGAGTCGAACGTGACGTCGTCACGGGTGTAGCCGCTCATCTGTAGTTCCCCTCAGATTTGTTGAATGCCACTCAAGATGCCGCCGCTCGGACCGTAGCAAGCCTCTTGAACGTTATTCAAGGAATCTCTTGGATGGTGTTCAAGACCACAGGTAGGGTGTGCGTCGTGCCCGCGAACAAGCGCCAGCAGGACCGTGAGGAGAAGCGCGCAGAGCTCCTCGCCGAAGCCCGCCGGTTGTTCATCGAGCACGGCTACGAGGGCACCTCGATGGCGGCGCTGGCGAAGGCCGCCGGGGTCGCGGGGAACACCATCTACTGGTACTTCGCGGACAAGGACGACGTGTTGGTCGCCGTGCTCGATGCGGTGTTGAGCGACGCGCTGGCCGAGTACGAGGAGGTCGCGGCCGCGCCCTTGGAAGATCAGCTCGGGTGGGTGGTCCGGCGACTGCAGCAGATGCACCGCCTGGTCAACACCGTCCACTCGAGGGCCGCGCACTCGCCTGCCGTCGACGCATGGCACACCGGGTTCCACCAGATCACCGAAGGAATGTTCCGCGCGACCCTCGAACGGGCCGGCGTCGACCACGCCGACATCGACGCCGAGGTCAAGATCGGCGTCTTCGCCGTCGAAGGACTGCTCACCCACGGACTCGACGACGCCCAGCAACAGGCGATTTGCAGGCGGCTCGCCCGCCAGTGGACCACGCATGACCACGCCGGGCGGCCCTAGGCAGACGCCCGGTCGTCGGCAGGACCGCCACGACGACGGCAGATGAGTGCGAATCCAGTGCCACACTCCATGGATGGCAACGGCTCGCACGACTCGCTATCAGTGCTGCGTGTGCGGTGACCCCGCCACGCTGAGTGCCCCGGACTATGTCGAGCTGACCGTGCAGGCTCCTGACTTGGACGGTCATCAGTGGCTTGGAGCGCACCGCAGTTGTCTCAACCGCGTCTTCAACGTCGAGATCATCATCGGCGAGTGACGCTCGCCCCAGCTTGGCATGCCCGGATGCTCGCAGCGAACCGCTTGTCGTCCACAGGGAGCGGATCGGTGTCCGGTTCCCACACGAGGTGATCTGGCACACGGCTGCGTGTCGAGGGCGGTTCCTACCGTCGCGTCATGTCCTCGATCTGCCCGCACATCACCGAGCCACGTCATCCACTGGGTCCGTCGATCGGTCGGCTGCTGGAGACCAATCCCGAGGCGGTGTCAGACCGGCAGCTTCTCTGCTACGTGCGGTACCTCGATCTGGCGATAGACGAGCGCAAGGCCGCGCTCGTCGTGAGGATGGTGAGGTTGCAGTGCCGTCCGGGCATCGCGGGAGTGATCGACGACGTCTTGGGCTCGAGCGCCAACAGGACCGCCCTGGCCCTTGTGTTCGAACGCATGTTCGACTAATGTTTGCTCATGGACACGCCCATCACCGCAGCACAGGTCAGGGAGCTCACCGACCTGCTGATGACGGGTGCGCGTCCTGACGACCCCGAGGCGCAGATCGACCTGATCAGCGCGCTCGAGGACCTCAAGTCTGCCGCGTGTGGGGCTCAGGCCGAGACGGCGGTGGCGTACGACGCCGCGCGCCGCTCCGCGGAGGCAGCCCAGGGCGTGAGTGCCCGCCGCCAGGGCCGGGGTGTCGCCGCCGAGATCGCCCTGGCTCGGAAGGAGTCCCCGCACCGCGGGCAGGTGCTGCTGGGGTTCGCGAAGACCATGTGCGCGGAGACCCCGCACCTGCTGGACCGGCTCAAGGACGGCAGCCTCAGCGAGTTCCGGGCGATGCTCGCGGTGCGCGAGCTGAGCTGCCTGACTGCCGAGGATCGCGGCGTCGCTGATGTCGAGCTGTTCGCGAGCCCCCAAGCGCTCGAGGGGTTGGGCACCAGGAAGCTGGTCGGCAAGGTCAAGCGGCTGGTGTGCGAGCTCGACCCCGCCGCGGTGGTGCGGCGTCGCTCGAATGCCGAGTCCGACCGACACGTGTCGCTGCGGCCGGCGCCGGACACGATGGCCTACCTGACCGCCCTGGTCCCGGTCGCCCAAGGGGTCTCCGCCTACGCAGCACTGACCCGAGAGGCGGCGACCATGCAGGCCGCCGGTGACCCGCGGTCCAAGGGCCAGCTGATGGCCGACCTGCTGGTCTCCCGGGTCACCGGCGTCCCCATGAACGACAGCGAGACCACGCCGCCGGCTGTCCCGGTCGGGATCAACGTGGTCATGTCCGACGCCACCCTGGCCGGGGGCAACGGTCCGGCCTTGGTGGAGTCCGAGACGATCCCGGCCGAGGTCGCCCGGCTCCTTGCCGCGCACGCCCTCGAACACGGCTCGGAGCTCGACAACTGGATCCGCCAGCTCTACGCCGACCCGTCCGGTCGTCTGGTCGCGATGACCAGCAAGCAACGGACCTTCCCCGGCGGGCTCGCGGAGTTCCTCAGGCTCAAGAGCCACGGGATCTGTGCGAACCCGTGGTGCGACGCGCCCGTGCGGCACATCGATCACATCAAACCCGTGGCCGAGGGTGGCGCCACCTCCGATGAGAACGGGCAGGGCTACTGCGAGGCCTGCAACCACGCCAAACAGGCACCCGGCTGGCAACAGACACCCATCGACTCCGGCCCCGGCGGCGTGGAGACGATCACCCCGACCGGACATCGGTACCGGTCCCACGCACCACCCCTGCCCGACCCCGCATGTCACACCGACTGGATCTCCGAGATCGAACGCCACCTTCGGCTCACCGTGGACGACCTCGTCCCCAGCCCCTGAGGCGCTGCCATGGGATGGAGCAACCCACCGGTCCCGTGGCGAGAGATCGAACGACGCCTGTCCGGCCGCGCGCCCGGCGCCGAGGACGCCCCGGTGTCGCGGCGCAAGCGGCCCAAGCAGGCGCCCCTCGAGATCGCCCGCCCGGAAGCCGTCACGCCGTACGCCGAGCTGCACTGCCACAGCCACTTCTCCTTCCTCGACGGCGCCAGCAGCCCTGCCGAGCTCGTCACCGAGGCGACGCGCTTGGGCCTGAGCGCGATCGCGCTCACCGACCACGACGGCTTCCAGGGTGCGCCGCTGTTCGCCGAGTACGGGCGCGACTACGCGATGCCCACGGTCTACGGCGCCGAGCTGTCGTTGGGGCTGACCGCACCGCAGAACGGCGTGCCCGACCCGGAGGGCAGCCACCTGCTCGTGCTCGCCAGGGGAGTGGAGGGCTATTACCGGCTCGCCGGGGCGATGACCGAGGCGCACCTGCGCGGCGACGAGAAGGGGCGGCCGTCGTACGACCTCGACGAGCTCGCCGACCGCGGCCGCGACCACTGGGTCGTGCTCACCGGCTGCCGCAAGGGGGCGCGCACCCCCGATGCAGTCGACGACCTGGTCGACCGGTTCGGCCGCGACAACGTGGTCGTCGAGCTGTCGGGCCACGGCAAGCCGGGTGACGACGAGGTCAACGACCGGATGTGGGAGGTCGCGCGTACCCGCGGGCTGCTCGCCGTCGCCACGGGCAACGTCCACCACGCCACCCCCGAGCGGCGCCGTCTCGCTGCGGCGATGGCGAGCATCCGCGCGCGGCGGAGCATCGCCGAGCTCGACGGGTGGCTGGACCTCTCCGGCTCCGCTCATCTCCGGTCAGGGGAGGAGATGGAGCGGCTCTTCCGGCGCTACCCAGGCGTCGTCGCCGCGACCGTGCCGCTCGCCACGGAGCTGGCCTTCGACCTCCGCAAGGCCTCGCCCCGGTTGCCCAAGCAGGGCATCCCCGAGGGTGAGAGCGCTGCGAGCTGGTTGCGGAAGCTGACCGAGAAGGGCTTTGCGGAGAGGTATGCCGACCTTCCTCATGCCGACCGCGCTCGTGCTCGCATCGAGGCCGAGCTCGAGGTGATCCTGCGCAAGGACTTCGCCGGCTACTTCGTGATCGTCCACGACATCGTGGCGTTCGCGCGCAGCCAGGGCATCCTCTGCCAGGGCCGGGGCTCGGCGGCGAGCTCGGCGGTCTGCTACGCCCTCGGCATCACCGCGATCGACTCGGTCGAGTTCGACCTGCCGTTCGAGCGGTTCATCTCCGAGCACCGCGACGACGAGCCCGACATCGACGTCGACTTCGACTCCGACCGGCGCGAGGAGGTGATCCAGTGGGTCTATGAGACCTACGGACGTCGCAACGCCGCCCAGGTCGCCAACGTGATCACCTACCGGCCGAAGATGGCGGTCAGGGACGCCGCCAAGGCGCTCGGGTACTCGGTCGGGCAGCAGGACGCGTGGAGCAAGCAGATCGACGGCTGGGGGAGGGAGGTCCCCGAGGAGGCCGGGATCCCTCCGGCCGTGGCGTCGCTCGCCGGCGAGCTCATGTCGGCGCCGCGCCACCTCGGCATCCACTCCGGCGGCATGGTGCTGACCGAGCGCCCCATCGGCGAGGTGTGCCCGATCGAGCGCGCACGCATGCCCGGACGCACCGTCCTGCAGTGGGACAAGGACGGTTGCGAGTCAATGGGGCTGGTGAAGTTCGACCTGCTCGGCCTCGGGATGCTCGGCGCACTCGACCACACGATGCGGCTCGTCGAGCAGCACCTCGGCACCCGCTGGACGCTGGAGACGATCCCGAAGGAGGACCCGGCGGTCTACGACATGCTGGGGAAGGCCGACTCGATCGGCGTCTTCCAGGTCGAGAGCCGCGCCCAGATCGGCACCCTGCCGCGGCTCAAGCCACGCAGCTTCTACGACCTCGCGATCGAGATCGCGCTGATCCGCCCCGGGCCGATCCAGGGCGGAGCGGTGCACCCCTACATCCGCCGCCGCACCGGCAAAGAGCCCGTCACCTTCGACCACCCGCTGCTCGAGCCGGTGCTCGGCCGCACCCTCGGCGTGCCGCTCTTCCAGGAGCAGCTGATGCAGATGGCGGTGGTCCTGGGCGACTGCACCCGCGACGACGCCGACCTGCTGCGCCGGGCGATGGGGTCCAAGCGCGGCATCGAGCGGATCGAGAAGATCAAGGAGAAGCTCTACGCCGGCATGGCGGCGAAGGGCATCACCGGCGACCACGCCGACGCGATCTACGTCAAGATCCTGTCCTTCGCGAGCTTCGGGTTCGCCGAGTCCCATGCGCTGAGCTTCGCGCTCCTCGTCTACGCCTCGTCGTGGTTCAAGCTCCGCTACCCGGCCGCCTTCCTCGCCGGCCTGCTGCGCAACCAGCCGATGGGCTTCTACTCACCGCAGTCGCTGGTCGCCGACGCGCGGCGGCACGGCGTCGAGGTGAAGCGGCCGAGCATCAACGAGTCCAAGGCACAGGCCGACCTCGAGGACGAGGGCCTGTCGGTCAGGCTGGGGCTGGATGCCGTCAAGGGCATCGGCCTGGAGGTCGCGCGGAAGATCGAGGCCGGCCAGCCGTACGCGTCGATCAGGGACGTGTCGCGACGCGCCGGCCTGTCGTCAGCACAGCTCGAAGCGCTCGCGACGGCGGGAGCCTTCGCCTGCTTCGACCTCGACCGGCGCCAGGCCCTGTGGATGGCCGGCTACGCCGAGCGCGACGACCAGCTCGAGGGCAGCACGCCCGCGCCATCGGCGCCGGCCCTGCCGGGGATGGCCGAGGTCGACCTGACGCTCGCGGACCTCTGGGCGACCCGGATCTCGCCCGAGCGCCACCCGGTCGAGCACTGGCGGGAGCAGCTGACCTCAGCGGGGATCAAGTCGGTCGGTGACCTCGCGAACGTCGAGCCCGGGCGGCGCGTCCACGTGGCCGGGCTGGTGACCCACCGGCAGCGGCCGGGCACGGCCATGGGCATCACATTCCTCAACCTCGAGGACGAGAGCGGGATGCTCAACGTGATCTGCTCCGAGGGCGTGATGCGTGCCCACCGCCAGGCCGCACGCAACCGGGTCGCGGTCGTCGTCCGCGGCAAGCTCGAGCGGCAGGAGGGCGTCACCAACCTGGTGGCCGACCGGGTCGAGGCCCTCGACGAGCTGCTCCCCGGAGCAGGTACGGCGCTGCAGGCCCGCCAGTCCTCGCGCGACTTCCGCTAGCGGCTCTCTCAGTCAGCCACCGCCGCGAAGGGCGCGGCCGCGCCGTACAGCTTGTAGAGCGCGAACCCGCCGGCCTCGAACATGCTGCACCGCTGCTGGAACATCCGGACCGCCCAGCCGTCCGGCATCCCGGCGCCGAAGCCGTACGGCACCGAGCCGTCGATCGGCCCGGTCGCGAACTCCTCGATCCGGTCGACCGCGCCCAGCCGGTGCGCGCGGTCGGCCTGCCGCCACCAGCTGCACGTCAGCTCGCTCAACCTGGCCTGCGTCGCCACCGGCTCGACCCCGTCGTAGGCGGCGGGCAGCTCGGTGCTGCGCGCCCAGGTCCGTCCGCTCTCCACGGGCTCGGTCTCGGCGTCGTACGGCGCGCACGTGCGCGCGGCCAGCCCGAGCCAGCAGATCCCGGCCATCAGCTGACGCTGCGCCTCCGTCGGCGCCGCGAGCGCCGACGGGTCGTCGCCGGCGGCCCGCATGCCGGGCCGCGGCGGCGTCTGGCCCCACGTGCACAGCGGTCCGCCGCTCGGGCCCTCCACCTCGATCCCGAGCAGGCACCCGATGAGCTCCGCCTCGGCGACCACGTTGCCGAGGCCGATGCTGGAGGAGGGGTTCGTGCCCTCGTCGCAGTCGGGCAGGTTCGACGGCATGCTCCGCACCGCCCGACCGCCCGGCCCGCTGTTGGCCCACCAGCAGTTGCCGGTGTTGCCCACGAACGAGTCCCACCAGAAGTCCAGGCCGTTGCGCGCGGGCAGCCCGTCGGGGTTCACGCCCATCCGGTTGTGGTGGAAGCGGTTGTCGAACGACGTGCTCACCGCGAGCGGGTTGCACCCCGGCACCGGCGTCGGCTCGACGACCGGGGTGCAGACGGTGGCGTCCGGCACCGCGAACAGCATCACGCCGCGGCGCCAGTTGTCGTAGAACCAGTTGTGGTGGACGTTGTTCTGGTTGCCGCCCGCCAGCCAGAGCCCGGTGCCGACCGGCGCGGGGATGAACGGATCGACACCCGAGTCGGGCTCGAACACGTTGAAGTTGTTGCTGTAGAAGCGGTTGTGCCGCACCACGTTGCCGTGCTGCGGGAAGCCCGGGTGCCCGGGCGCGGTGAAGACGTCGGTGGTGTAGCCGAGCGCGTTCTTGAAGAAGTTGTTGCGCTCCACCAGCGTCCCGTGGCTGTTGGTGCCGGAGAAGCCGCCCGTGTTGTGGTGGCTGTCGCACAGCCGGAACGTCTGGCTGAACCGCCACTTCGGGTAGAACGGCTTGTAGCGGTTGGTGGTCGAGTCGGCGCCCGAGCCGGGGTAGAGACCGGAGTCCCCGCTGCCGGCGGCCTCGCAGCGCTGCACCAGGCCGTGGTCGCCGACGAAGGTGAGCACGCCGTACGCGCCGCCGTAGAACGCCTTGAACTGCTCGAGCCGGTAGCCGTCGGTCTCGATCACGTAGATGTTGTGCTCCCGGGCGTGGCGCACCGTGACGTTGCGGAGCACGAACCCGTCGGCGCGGTCGACGAAGATGCCGACGTCCTTCTTGTGGCCTGCCGCTGACGGCCCGCCGTTGCCCGCTCTCGGATCGCCCGCCTCGACCACGACGTCGTCGGCGCTCACCCCGGAGCCCTCGAGCTGGAGGTTGCACCGGATGCAGTCGCCGACGTTGGGGATGCCGTGCCGGTCCTCGTGGGGCACGTCGGGCGTCGGCGCCGTGTCGGGGCCGCGACCGATCACCGCCACCAGGTTGGCGTCGTTGGGGCAGTGGATCTGGTACTCGTGCGACAGCGCGCCGGGGTCGCCGCTGTCGGACTTCATCCGGTACGGCGCACAGCGCTCGTCGTAGGTGGGCTGCTTGCGCGAGTGCGGCTCCAGATAGAGGCCCGGCATCACGACGACCCGGTCGTTGTTGCCGGACGCGGTGACCGCGGCCTGGATCTGGCGGTAGCGGCACCGCTCGAAGAGACGCTCGTTGACCCGCAGCAGCGTCCGCGCGCGCCGCTCGGTCAGGCGCCGGTGCACGGTCGGCCGCTCGTCGTAGCCGTGGCGGCGCGCGTGCGCGACCGACCGCCGCAGCCGTTGCAGCGAGTCGGGCTGGCAGACCACCCGGGTCTGCCCGACCCGGCCGCGGTCGAGCGCGGACGCCAGGGACCGCGCGTCCGGCACCTTGCCGCCCGCGCACGGCGAGATCGAGCAGTCGGGCTTGGGGTCGGGCCAGTAGGCGGGCCGCTCCACGTGCGCGGCGGCCTGCGGAGCCGGGCCGGCCAGGAGCAGGCCAGTGGTGAGGCCAGTGGTCACGAGCGCAGCGGCGACCGCGGCGCGGGTGAGGCGACCGAGCATGGGGGGACCTCCTCGTCTGCGGTTCCAACGAACACTGCGGGTCCGCGTTAGGGATTGACTGTGACCGGCATCACAGCCTCGGCGTGGTGGCCGGACGGAACGCCTGCCGATCCCTAGCCTGTGGACGACGGACGGAGAGGTGCACGGATGAAGTGGCGGATCGTGGTTGCGCTGGCGCTCGGAGCGGGCGTGCTCGCCGGCGTACCCGCGGAGGCGCGGCTGTCGGCCGCCCGCGACACGACGGTCCCGCCGCGCTGCAGCGCGCCGGTGTCGGGGCCGAGCAAGGTCGGCGCCTCCGGCAGCGGGCTGGTGCTCGCCGACCTGAGCGGGGTCGAGGGGCCGACGGGTGGCTCCGTGGTCGGCGCCGTCAAGACGGCCGTCGCCAACATCCCCAACCGCACCGGCTCGGCAGGGTTCACCTCGTCCATGCGCACGTTGGCCGCCGACGAGCCCGACTTCATCTTCCTCAACGAGGTCAGTGGGCGGACGCTCCCGGCTCTCCGCACGGCGGCCCCGGGCTACAACGCCTACCGCGACGAGCAGCGCGACACCACGCGCGGTGGCGTGCAGTCGATGAACAACGTGGTCATGTGGCGCACCGACCGTTGGCGGGCCCTGGACTCCGGTCGGGTCAAGGTCGTCAACGACGACCCCGGCTTTCACCACGGACGGCCGTTCACCTGGGACCGCTACGCGACCTGGGCCATGCTCCAGCGCACCGACGGCACGGTCGTGTCGGTCGTGTCGACCCACATGATGACCAACCCCAAGAAGTTCCCGCGCCAGCACGGCAACCCGCCGATCACCCGGATCCAGCGTTACTCCCGCGGGATGGACATCATCCTCGACCTGGTCGACGTGCTCGAGGTGCACGGACCGGTGATCGTGGCGGGCGACATGAACTCCCACCCGGGGGAGGGCCGCTGGACCGCCCACGCCAAGATGACGGGCGCCGGCTTCGGCTACGCCAAGGACCGCGGCGTCATGTACATGTTCCACCCGCCCCGCACCGTGAAGGTCGGCGCCCGCGAGCTGCCGATCGCCTCCGACCACCCGGCGCTGATCTCGACCGTCGACATGGCGGGCGAGGCGGGCACCGGCACGCCCGACCCGAGCCACCCGGCGTTCGGCGGCGGCACCCGCCCGCTCTGGCTGCAGCTGCCGAGCGGGGCGACGATCCGCACCGAGGCCGTGCGGCACGCGATCACGATCATCGAGCGCGGCAGCGCGGCCGGCCTGCCGCGTCGGGCCTGGGTGGTCGCGCTGATGGCGGCGCTCGCCGAGTCCGGCCTCCGCAACGTCACCGCTGGCGACGCGCTCGGCCTCTTCCGGCAGTACGCCGGCAGCGGCTGGGGCACCGCCGACGAGCTCGTCGACCCCGCTCGCGCGGCCGACGCGTTCTACGGCGTGCACCCCGAGGTCGACCGGCAGGGCCTCAACGACCTCGACTGGCAGGCCCTCGGTCTCCGGGAGGCCGCGGCCGCCGTCCAGGGCTACCCGTTCCCGGAGCGGTACGCCGAGCGCGCCGCCGACGCCCGCTACATCGTCCAGCAGGTTGCGGGCGGCCGGCTGATCCCCGGGTCCGACTACTGCGGAGAGGTCGCGCTGGGCGAGTGCCCCGACACGCCGCTCGACAAGCTCGAGGCGAGCCTGACCTCCGCGGCCGCCACGCTGCTGCGCTGCGTGGAGGAGGCGTTCCCCGAGCTCACGACGTACGGCGCCCGCGGGCCTGCCGTGAGCTGCGGCTCGGGCACCCGGATGGCCGGCCTCGAGATCGTGCTGCCCGACGGCGACGCCGCGCTGGGCGCCGACGTCGCGGCCTATCTCGAGGCGCGCGGAGACCTGCTCGACGTCTCCTACGTCCTGTGGGCGGGGGAGTCCTGGTCGCCCGCCGAGCCTGAGGCGGGGTGGCGGCCCTACCAGCCGCGCACAGGCCCGACCACCGATCCGGTCGCGCTCCACCACGACCGGGTCCACGTCGTACTCAAGAGGGGTGGTTGCTGATGACCGGCCTGGTGCAGCGCGGCATCAACCGCGGATCCGTGGTCGTCGCCGTCGTCATCCTGCTGCTGGCGGCGGTCGTCGCGACGTTCCTGGTGCTGCGGGACGACGATCGCGACCCGGGAGCCGTGAGCGCGGCGGGGGAGGAGGGCGTTTGGGACCCCTACGCCAAGCTCGCCGATGGCGGACGCGGAGCGACCACCGCCGTACGAGCGCAGTGGGAGCCGGTCGCCGAGAAGTTCGCCTCGGTCTTCCTCGACCCGGGGCGCCGGGCGGCCTGGCTCAGCGCGCTGCGGCCGCTGGTGGCCGACCAGCTCTACGCGGGGCTCGAGGAGGTCGAGCCGCGCAAGGTACCGGACGGCACGCCCGGCACGCTCGAGCTCGTGGCGTCGGGCAACCGGTCCGTCGACGTCACGATCACGGTCGACGCCCGCACCGACTGGCTGCTCGGACTGCGGCTGGTGGACTTCCCCAGCGACGACTTCGGCTGGCGGGTCTACGGCTACGAGGACCGCGGTCCGGCCTCGTAGACCCGGCTCGACCTAGGGAGTCTCCTCGCCGGGGATCTCGGAGTTGAAGTCGTCGCCGCTCACCAGCCAGGTGCCGTCGACCTTGGTGAGCTGGTAGAGGGTCGTGATGTTGATGAGCTCCGAGCCGACCTCGATGGTTGCCGTGTCGCCGTTGATCTCGAGGTTGGAGTAGACGATGTCGTCGGCGTCGAAGGAGGGCTCGACGAAGAACGACTCCCACTGCTCGCACGCCTCTGCCGGCGTCTTCTCGTCGTCGAGCGACAGCACCACCAGGTAGTCGGGGGTCGCCAGGTCGCACCGCGGCTCGAGGATGAACGCGGTCATCGTCTCCTGGATCGCCGCCTCGTCCCCGGTCGGCGCGTCGGAGGTCTCGGTAGCCGGCCCGTCGGAGCCGCCGGAGGACTCGTCGTCGCCGCAGCCGGCGAGCAGGAGCGGGACGGCCAAGGCCGCCGCGAGGCCACGGCGCAGGTGTCGCAGATTTCGCATGGGAGGTGCTTACCGTTCCCGGCTCCCGCTCACGCGGGAACCGGGCGGATTACGTCCTCGAGGACCGCAATTTCTTCGGTCGGGCTGACAGGATTTGAACCTGCGACCCCTTGACCCCCAGTCAAGTGCGCTACCAAGCTGCGCCACAGCCCGAAGCCCCATCCGGCGTCGCCGTCCGGAGCGAACGGAACACTACCCCAGCGGAGCCGGCCGGCCCGAATCAGGGTCTCTTGCCAAACCTGCTGCGCATCTTGCCCCGCAGGCGCACACTGGTTCCTAGCGCCGGGCCGCGCCCGCTGTCCGGTGAGACTCCTCGTCGCTCCGGAGAGGTCATGTCCAAGCACCGGTCGAAGCACCGCATGCCACGTCGGCAGCGGATCGCGCGCACCGTGCGCTCGGTGCCGTCGCTGGTACGCCGGCCGGCGGTCGCTGCGCCGCTCGCGGTGCTCGTGGCGACCGGGGCGATGGTGGCGGCGGCGTCGGCGGCCATGACCGGCAACCCGACCCCGGCGGCGGCCGACGCGGACGCCCCGGCGACGACCGCCGCTCTGGCCGACGAGCTGCCCGAGCTGCCCGCCGAGGCGCCCGACCTGGTCGAGCCGGCCGCGGCGACGCTCGCGGCCTACGCCGACTACGCGCAGGCCGCCGACGACATCCCGGACGCCGCGCTCGTCGCCTACCAGCGAGCCGCGTCCGTGATGGCCCAGGCGGCGCCCGAGTGCAACCTCGAGTGGTCGCTGCTCGCCGCCATCGGCCGGATCGCCTCCGACCACGGCGGCAGCACGGTGGCGGCCGCCGTGCTGGCCGACGGCGGCGGCAATGCGCTGGCCGACACCGACGGCGGCGCGCTCGACGGCGACGCGACCCACGACGTACCCGTCGGGCCGCTCGCGCTGCTCCCGGCGACCTGGACCGTCGTCGCGGTCGACGGCGACAACGACGGCAACCGCGACGCCGACGACCTCGACGACGCCGCGCTCGCGGCGGGCGTCGTGCTGTGCGGCAACGACCGTGACCTGACGCGCGACGCCGACTACCGCGACGCGCTGCGGATGTTCAACACGGCGCCCCGCTACCCGGCCGTGGTCGCCCGCCTCGCCGCGGCCTACGAGCAGCAGCTCGGCGCGGACGGCGAGCCCGGCACCCTCCTGGCCATGGCGCCGACGGTGCCGTCGGCCAGCACGACGACGGCCACCGAGCACAGCCCGGGCCCCGACGGCACGCCCGACGCGAGCGACACCAGGAGCGCCGACCCGTCGCCCGACGACCCGGGTGACGACACCGACGTCACGTCGTACCCGAGCGAGGCGACGGCCAAGCCGACCGGCAAGCCCACCGAGGACCCGACTACCGCGGACCCGACCACCGAGGACCCGACCACCGAGGACCCCGACTGCGACGAGGCCGACGACGAGGCGACCGACGACGGTGCCGACGACGAGCCGACCCCGAGCGTTAGCCTCACTCCGTGCACCTCGCCCGCAACCTTGCCAACCGCGTCGTCCATGCCCTCCACGGGTGGGCCCAGCAGGTAGGCGACATCGCCCCTGGCACCCGGCTCGCCGAGACGTTCGGCCACCTCGGTGCCGGCAGCGCGATCGGGTTCCCGACGGAGGCGCTCTTCGGCACCGCCGGCATGCACATCGGCGAGGACACGTTGATCGGCCGCCACTGCGCACTCTCGGTGGGCTACGGACCCGGCCAGGACCCGCTGCCCGCTCGAGGGCTGGTGATCGGCGACCGCTGCGTCATCGGCGCGCGTGCCTGCATCACCGCACACACCTCGATCGTCATCGGTGACGACGTCTGGTTCGGCAAGGACGTCTTCGTCTCCGACGCCAGCCACGGCTACACCGACCCGACCACGCCGATCGGCCGCCAGCTGGGGGAGCACCAGCCCGTCAGCATCGGCGCCGGCAGCTGGATCGGCCACGGCGCGATCATCCTGCCCGGCACGACCATCGGCAGGAACGTCGTCGTGGCCGCCGGGTCGGTGGTGCGCGGCACCATCGAGGACCACGCGATCGTGGCCGGCGTGCCGGCCCGCGTCGTACGGCGCCTCGAGCCCGGCATCGGGTGGGGCAGGAAGGACGGCGCCGACGTGCGCCAGGTGGGAGTCGCGCTGTGACCGAGCCCGACTGGACCCCGACGGCCTCGGCCGCCAGCAGCCGGATCGTCGACTTCGCGCGCCACGTCGCCGCGTCCGTCACGGACGCGCCCGACGGCATCGCCGCCGCCGACGTCGACGGCTACGACGCGCTCTGGCGCTGGTCGGTCGACGACCTCGACGGCTTCTGGCGCGCGCTCGCCGACTACGTCGGACACCCGCTGCCCGGGCCCGCTCTGGCCGAGGAGCGGATGCCCGGCGCCGTGTGGTTCCCCGAGGCCCGCGTCAACTACGCGCGCGCGGTGCTCGAGGGCCGGCCCGCCGACGAGGTCGCGGTCGTGGGCCTCCTGGAGGACCGGTCCGCCGGCCGCACGCTCACCTGGGGCGAGCTCCGGGCCGAGGTCGGCGGTCTCGCGCAGCACCTGCGCGACCTGGGCGTCGGGCCGGGGGACCGGGTCGTGGGCTACCTGCCCAACACTCCCGACGCCGTCGTCGCCCTGCTCGCCACGGTCAGCCTCGGCGCCGTCTGGTCGGTGTGCGGGATGGACTACGCAGCCTCCGCCGCGCTGGCGCGCTTCGGCCAGCTGGAGCCGAAGGTGCTCGTGCACGCCTCGTCGTACGTCCACGGTGGGAAGGTGCGCGACCGCGGGGACGTGGTCGCGGAGCTCCGGGCCGCGCTGCCCAGCCTCGTCGAGACGCTCGAGGTCGGGTCGGCCGACTGGCAGGCGGCGCTGCGCGCGCCCGCCGCGCTGGCCTACGCCGACCTCCCGTTCGACCACCCGCTCTGGGTGCTGTTCTCCTCGGGCACCACGGGCAAGCCGAAGGGCATCGTGCACGGCCACGGGGGAGCGCTGCTCGAGCAGGCCAAGGTGGCGGCCCTCCACTTCGACCTGGGCCCCGGCGAGCGCCTGTTCTGGTACACCACGCCCTCCTGGATGATGTGGAACTTCGTCGTCGGCGGCCTGCTCACCGGCGCCTCGATCGTCGCGTACGACGGCAGCCCGGCACACCCGCGCACCGACCAGCTGTGGGCGCTGGCCGCCGAGCACGACGTGACCGCGCTCGGCATGAGCCCGGCGTACGTCGCGGCGTGCCAGAAGGCCGGGGTCGGTCCTGCCGACCACGACCTCTCGCGCCTGCGCCGGGTCGGCATCTCCGGTTCGACGTTCCCCGCGGTCAGCCACCGGGCGCTCGCCGCGGACCTGCCGGCAGAGGTGCAGATCGCCTCGATCAGCGGCGGCACCGACGTCGTCAGCGCGTTCGTGGGCCCGGCGCCGACGACCCCGGTGTGGGCGGGCGAGCTCTCGCGGCCCTGCCTCGGCGTGGCCGTCGACGCGTACGACGCCGCGGGCAACCCGGTGCGCGGCGAGGTCGGCGAGCTCGTGATCACGCGCCCGATGCCGTCGATGCCGGTCGGGTTCTGGGACGACCCCGACGGGGCGCGCTACCACGCGGCGTACTTCGACACCTTCCCGGGCGTGTGGCGGCACGGCGACTGGGTGACGATCACCGACCACGGCTCGGTCGCCATCCACGGCCGCTCCGACGCGACCCTCAACCGCAAGGGCGTGCGGATGGGCAGTGCCGACATCTACGAGCCGGTCGAGGCGCTGCCCGAGGTCAAGGAGGCGCTCGTCATCGGCATGGAGGAGGCCGACGGCGAGTACTGGATGCCGCTCTTCGTCGTGCCCGCCGAGGGCGTGGCGCTCGACGACGCGTTGCGCGAGCGGATCAAGCAGGCGATCCGCGAGCACGCGTCGCCGCGCCACGTCCCCGACGACATCTTCGAGACGCCGGGCGTCCCGCACACCCGCACCGGCAAGAAGCTCGAGGTGCCGGTCAAGAAGGTGCTGGCGGGACAGGACCTCACCGGCGCGCTGGATCCCGGTAGCGTGGACGCACCGGAGCTGCTCGACTGGTATGCGGAAGTCGGGCGCCGTCACCGCGAAGGAGCTTGATGACCGCCTGGCTGTTGCTGGGGCTCGCGATCCTTCTGGTGGTGGCCTGCGGGCTGTTCGTCGCCGCGGAGTTCTCGTTCGTCACGGTCGACCGCAGCCAGGTCGACAGGGCCGCTGAGTCCGGCGACCAGGCGGCCGTCGGCGTGCAGTCGGCCCTGCGCACCCTGTCGACCCAGCTGTCCGGAGCCCAGGTGGGCATCACCGTGACCAACCTCGGCATCGGCTTCCTCGCCGAGCCCGCGATCGCCGACCTGCTGCGCGATCCGCTCGCCTCCCTCGGCGTGGGCGCTGACGCGGTCGGGCCGATCGCCGTGACCACCGGCCTCGTGGTCAGCACGGTCGCGACCATGCTGATCGGCGAGCTGGTGCCCAAGAACATCGCCATCGCGCAGCCGATGCGCACCGCGCGAGCGACGCAACGGCCGATGCGGCTGTTCACCGCCCTGGCGAAGCCCGCGATCGGGGTGCTCAACGGCACCGCCAACGCCATCGTCCGCCGGCTCGGCGTCGAGCCGCAGGAGGAGCTCCGCTCCGCGCGCAGCTCCACCGAGCTCGCCTCGCTCATCCAGCGGTCGGCCGACGAGGGCACGCTCGACGCCGACACCGCGGAGCTGATGGAGCGCTCGGTCGAGTTCGGCACCCGCACGGCGGGGGAGATCATGACGCCCCGGGTGCGCACCCGGTCGCTCGAGGAGGGCGACCGCGCGAGCGCCGTCATCGCCCTCGCGCGGGAGACCGGGCACTCGCGGTTCCCGGTGCTCGACGACGAGGACAACGTCGTCGGCACCGTGCACGTCAAGAACGCGGTCGCGCTGCCGGTGCACGAGCGCGGCACCACCCGGGTCAAGCACCTGATGGCGCGCCCGATCGTCGTACCCGACACGCTGCGGCTCGACCCGCTGCTGGCGCTGCTGCGCAAGGACGGCTTCCAGCTCGCGGTCGTGCTCGACGAGTACGGCGGGCACGCCGGCATCGTGACGCTCGAGGACGTCATCGAGGAGATCGTCGGCGACATCGCCGACGAGCACGACCGCCTCGGCAGCAGGGGGCGCCTGCGCCGCGACGGCAGCTGGGCGCTGTCCGGGCTGCTGCGCCCCGACGAGGTCGAGGACCTCACGGGCATCGCGCTGCCCGAGGGCGAGGACTACGACACGGTCGCCGGGCTGGTGGTGAAGGCCCTGGGCCGGATCCCCGAGGACGGCGACGTCGCGGTGGTGCCGGTGCCCGACCCGTCCGACTCTGACGCCGAGGTCCGCGACGCCGTCCTCACCGTCGAGCGGATGGACGGCCTGCGCGTCGATCGCCTCTCCCTGCGCCTCGGCGAGCCGCGCACGCCCGAGGAGGACGCCCGTGGGTGACGTCACCGGCCTCCTCGTGACGGCCCTCCTGCTGGCGCTCAACGCCTTCTTCGTCGGCGCGGAGTTCGCGCTGATCTCGGCACGCCGCAGCCAGATCGAGCCGCTGGCGCAGGGTGGGTCGCGGATGGCGCGGACCACCCTGCGCGCGATGGAGCACGTCTCCCTGATGATGGCCGGCGCCCAGCTCGGCATCACCGTGTGCTCGCTGCTGCTCGGCGCCGTGAGCGAGCCGGCCATCGCGCACCTGCTCGAGCCGGGCTTCCACGCCCTCGGCCTGCCCGACGGGCTGCTGCACCCGGTCGCGTTCGTCGTGGCCCTGACCGCGGTCGTCGCGCTGCACGTCGTGCTGGGCGAGATGGTGCCGAAGAACATCGCGATCGCCGGGCCCGACCGGGCCGCGCTGATCCTGGGCCCGCCGATGTTCGGCATCGTGACGCTGCTCCGGCCGGTCATCGTGGTGCTCAACGCGATGGCCAACGGGCTGCTGCGGCTGATCCGGGTCGAGCCGAAGGACGAGGTGGCCAGCACGTTCACGCGCGAGGAGGTCGCCGCCCTCGTCGAGGAGTCGCACGGGGAGGGGCTGCTCGCCGAGCACGAGTACGACCGCCTCGCCGGCGCGCTCGGCTTCACCGAGAAGACCGTCGCCGGCGTCACCATGCGGCCCGACACGCTCGCCACCGTCGAGCGCGGCTCGAGCGGGGCCGACGTCGAGGCGCTGTGCGCCGCGACCGGGTTCAGCCGGTTCCCCGTCATCGACACCGGAGCCGACGGCACGGTCGAGTTCGTCGGCTACCTGCACATCAAGGACGTGCTCGAGCCCGACGAGGCGCGCCGGCAGCGTCCGATCGCCGACCGGTGGGTGCGCCCGCTCGCGGCCGTCCGCGAGGACACCCTGCTCCACGACGCGCTCGAGATCCTCCAGCGCCGCGGCGCGCACATGGCACGGGTGGTCGACCCGGAGGGCGCGACGATCGGCATCGCCGCGCTGGAGGACGTCATCGAGGAGCTCGTCGGAGAGATCCGGGACGCTGCGCATTCGGACGAGTCGGCGTGACTAGGGTGATGCCCGTGGACGGCCCGACGACGAGCGACGACTCCTCGCGCTCGACTCGCGTGCTGACCATCCCCAACGCGCTGAGCGCCGTCCGGCTCGCCGGCGTACCGCTGTTCCTGTGGCTCGTGCTCGGCCCGGAGGCCGACGCCTGGGCGCTCCTCGTCCTCGTGGTCTCGGGCATCACCGACTTCGCCGACGGATGGCTGGCGCGCCGGCTCGACCAGCAGTCGGTGGTCGGGCAGATCCTCGACCCGGTCGCCGACCGGCTCTACATCCTCGCGGTGGTCGTCGGGCTGATGCTGCGCGACATCATCCCGTGGTGGCTCGCCCTGTCGCTGCCGCTGCGCGACCTCCTGCTCTGGGGACTGGTGCCGCTGCTGCGCACCCGCGGCTACAGCGCGCTGCCCGTGCACTTCCTCGGCAAGGCCGCCACGTTCAACCTGCTCTACGCCTTCCCGCTGCTGCTCCTCGGCGACGGCGACGGCGTCGTCGCCCTGCTGGCGCAGGTCGTCGGGTGGGCGTGGGCGCTGTGGGGCGTGGGGCTCTACTGGTGGGCCGGCGTCCTCTACGCCTGGCAGGTCCGCAAGCTGCTCGCCACGACCGACCCTGTGGTGAAGCGCCGGTGACAGACGAGCCGACCCGCGAGCCCGACCTGCTGGACCGGGCGCGTACGCCGCTGCTCACCCTCATCACCCGCGAGTCCCTCGACCAGGACTACATCACCGTCGCGAAGCGTGGGCCGCGCGACCCGGACGCCGCGCCGCGCTCGATCGGGCGGGTGGGCGTCGTCGCCGTGGTCGCCCTGTTCGGGGTGCTGGTCACCGTCGCCGGCGTGCAGACCTCGCGCAACGCGGCGGCCACCGACGCCTCCCGAGAGTCGCTGATCGAGCGCATCGAGGCCCGGCGCGAGGCGCTCCGCAACGCCCAGGCGCGGGTCGCCGACCTGCGGGCCGAGAACACCGTGAAGGAGGCACGCCTGCTCGAGGTCAACAACGTCCACAACGACGTGCTCGGCGACCTCCTGGCCCTGGAGGGGCAGACCGGTTTCGCGCCGGTGTCGGGCGAGGGCATCGAGATCCGGCTCGACAACCCCGAGCTGGCCGACGAGAACTCGATGATCCGCGACTCCGACCTCGCGCTCCTCGTCAATGCGCTCTGGGAGGCGGGGGCCGAGGCGGTCTCGATCAACAACCAGCGCATCGCGGTGGTGTCCGCCATCCGCAACGTCGGCCCGGTCGTCAAGATCAACCACATCGGGCTCGCGCCGCCCTACACGATCCTGGCCATCGGCGACCGCTCGACTCTTGCCTCCGAAGCGCTGCTGGAGACCGCGAGCGGCCTGGCGTTCTCGTCGCTCGCGACCCAGTACGGGTTCACCTACACGACGGACAACATGGAGGAGATCCAGATCCCGGCTGCGCCGCCGCAGCTCCGACGGCTACGGTCTGCGGAGCAGGAGAGCGAGCAGGAGAGCGAAGAGGACGCCGGACGTGACCGGCTGGAGGGAGAGGGTACGTCGTGATCGCGGTCCTCGGCCTGCTCGTGGGCGTGGTGCTCGGGCTGGTGTTCCAGCCCGACGTGCCGCTCGGGCTCGAGCCCTACCTGCCGATCGCGGTGGTCGCCGCGCTCGACGCCGTGTTCGGCGGCCTGCGCGCCCACCTCGACAAGATCTTCGACGACAAGGTCTTCGTCGTCTCCTTCGTCAGCAACGTGGTGATCGCGGCGGGCATCGTCTACCTCGGTGACCGGCTCGGCGTCGGCGGCCAGCTCTCGACCGGAGTCATCGTCGTGCTCGGCATCCGGATCTTCACCAACGTCGCCGCCATCCGGAGGCACGTCTTCCATGCCTGACGAGGAGCCGACCGGCGGCAAGCCGGTGCGCACCCAGGTGGTCGTCGCCGTGCTGCTCGGGCTGCTGGGCTTCGCCGCCGTGACCCAGGTGCGCGCCAACGAGACCGACGACAGCTATTCCGGGCTCCGCCAGCAGGACCTGATCGACGTGCTGGCCGCGCTGGCCGTCACGCGGCAGCGGGCCGAGGAGGAGGTCGCGCGGCTCGAGGAGGTGCGCGAGGACCTCAGCGACGACACCAGCCGGCGCGAGGCCGCGCTGGAGGAGGCGCAGGACCAGCTCGACGACCTCGGCGTCCTCGCCGGCCTGGTGCCCGCCACCGGCCCGGGCATCCGGCTCACGATCACCGAGGTCGACGGCACGCTCTCGCTCGCCTCGCTGCTCGACACCGTGCAGGAGCTGCGGGCGTCCGGAGCGGAGGCGATCCAGGTCAACGGCACCGTCCGGGTCGTCGCCCAGAGCTCGTTCACCGAGGTCGAGGGCGGCTTCCTGATCGACGGACAGCTCGTCTCCGGGCCCTACGTGATCGACGTGATCGGCGACCCGACCACGCTCGACGGTGCGATCGACTTCCAGCTCGGGCCGAGGGACCAGATCGAGGAGGACGGCGCCCAGGCGGACGTCGAGAAGCTGACGTCGATCGACATCAACGCCGTCCGCGAGCCGACGCAGGACGAGTACGCCGTACCCGAAGAGTGACCCAGTAGCCTTCCCCCGACCCACCCACCACCGTCGCCGCGAGGAGAACCAGAGCCGTGTATCCCGAAGACCTGTCGTACACCTCCGAGCACGAGTGGGTGCGTGACCCGGGCGAGGCGCCGGGCTCGGTGCGCGTCGGCATCACCGACTACGCCCAGGAGGCGCTCGGCGACATCGTCTACGTGTCGCTGCCCGAGGTGGGCGCGACCGTGACGGCCGGCAGCCCGTGCGGCGAGCTGGAGTCGACGAAGTCGGTCAGCGACATCTACGCGCCGGTCTCCGGGGAGGTCGTCGGCGTCAACGAGGCGCTCGACGCGACGCCCGAGCTGGTCAACTCCGACGCGTACGCCGGCGGCTGGCTCTTCGAGATCGTCCCTGCCGAGCGCGACGAGCTCGGCCAGCTGATGGACGCCGCGGCCTACCAGGCCCAGCTCGACACCTGAGCCTCCGGCCCGGTGTAAGTTCGTAGTAGCCCGCAAACCCTAAAGGAGTACTTGATGCCGTTCTGCACCGCCTGTGGCCGGCAGAACCCCGACGACGCCCGGTTCTGCTCGCAGTGCGGCACCCGTCTGGTCGGCGCCGACTCCGAGGCCACGCAGATGGCGACGCCCGAGCCGTCCGACGCCACGGCGACGATCCAGTTCGGGGTGGGGGAGAAGGTCGAGACCTCCGACCGGGCGCTCAACCCGGTCGACGCAGCGGCCGTCGACGCGCTGCCGGTGGGTCACGCCCTGCTCGTGGTGCAGAAGGGCCCGGGTGCCGGCAGCCGCTTCCTGCTCGACCAGGACGTGGTCAACGCGGGCCGTCACCCCGACAGCGAGATCTTCCTCGACGACGTCACGGTCTCGCGGCGGCACGCCACGTTCACCCGTGACGACCAGGGGCGGTTCACCGTCGCTGACGCCGGCAGCCTCAACGGCACCTACGTCAACCGCGACCGGATCGAGTCGGCCGCGCTGGCCGACAGCGACGAGGTCCAGATCGGCAAGTACCGGCTGGTGTTCTTCGCCGGCCACGAGGGCGCCTGAGCGGTGCGGCGCTGATGGGGGTCGCGCCGGAGCGGTCCGGTTCGGAGCAGAACGGGACGCTGCGCAACATCGGACAGGTGCTGGAGCTGCTGCGCCCCGACTTCCCGGGGCAGGTCAGCATCCCCAAGATCCGGTTCCTCGAGGACAAGGGCCTGATCAAGCCCGAGCGCACGCCGGCCGGCTACCGCAAGTTCTCCGACGCCGACGTCGAGCGGCTGCGCTACGTGCTCCGGATGCAGCGTGACCACTACCTGCCGCTGAAGGTGATCGGCGAGCACCTCGACGCGATCGACCGCGGGCTCGAGCCGCCGCCGCTCGACCCGGTCGAGCCGACGGTGCCGGAGGTCGCCCGCGACGCCGACGGACTGCCGTCGCCCGAGACGTTCCGCAGGGTCGACCGGATCCGCCTCTCGCGCAAGGAGCTGCTGAAGCGCGCGGGCATCGAGGAGGAGATGCTCGGCCGGCTCGAGGAGTTCGGCCTGGTCGCGGCCTCGCCGACGGGCCACTTCGACACCGACGCGCTGCTCGTGGCCGAGACGGCCCGCGAGCTCGCCGAGTTCGGCTTCGAGCCGCGGCACCTCCGGGCGTTCAAGACCGCTGCGGACCGAGAGGTCGGGATGGTCGAGCAGGTCGTCGCCCCGGTCCGCCGCGGCCGTGACGCTGCCGCGACCGCCCGGGCGGAGGAGGCCGTCAGCGAGATCGCCGCGCTGTCGGTCAAGCTCCACGCGACGCTGGTGAAGGCCGGCCTCCGCCGTCTCTGATCGCCCGTCGCGCGCCGCGCTACTGTGAACGCATGCGCGAGGTGGACGTCATGGGAGTACGGGTGGAGATGCCCTCCAACCAGCCGATCGTGCTGCTCCGGGAGGTCTCCGGCGAGCGCTACCTCCCGATCTGGATCGGGGCCGTGGAGGCTACGGCAATCGCCTTCGCCCAGCAGGGCGTGGTGCCGCCGCGGCCGCTGACCCACGACCTGATGAAGGACATCCTCGACGCGACCGGGAGCCCGCTGGACCAGGTCCGGATCACCGACGTGCGCGACGGCGTCTTCTTCGCCACCCTGGTCTTCGCCTCCGGCGTGGAGGTCAGCGCCCGTCCGTCCGACTCGATCGCGCTCGCGCTGCGCACCGGCACGACGATCTACTGCGCGGAGGAGGTGCTCGACGAGGCCGGCCTCGCCGTACCCGCCGAGCAGGAGGACGAGGTCGAGAAGTTCCGCGAGTTCCTCGACCACGTGTCGCCCGAGGACTTCGAAGCGACCGAGTGAGCGGCGGGTGTCGAGTCTCAACCTGAACTTGAGGGTCAGACTTTTTCCGACACGCGCAGCGACATCTTTGACCGAGCCTCACCTGCCGCCGTACCTTGAATGACATGAACGAGATGCCGCCGCGCTCGGCGCAGACCTCCGCTTCCGACGAGGCCGCCGCAGTCGCCGAGGAGCAGGGGCTGCTCTTCACCGACGACGTCTCCCCGCTGCCCAGCGACCTCGGCTACCGTGGCCCGACCGCGTGCAACGCCGCGGGCATCACCTACCGCCAGCTCGACTACTGGGCCCGCACCGGCCTGATCGAACCGAGCGTGCGGGGCGCGGCCGGTTCGGGCTCGCAGCGGCTCTACAGCTTCCGCGACATCCTGATCCTCAAGATCATCAAGCGGCTCCTCGACGCGGGCATCTCGCTCCAGCAGATCCGCACCGCCGTCGGCCACCTGCGCGAGCGCGGCACCGACGACCTGACCCAGGTCACGCTGATGAGCGACGGTGCCTCGGTCTACGAGTGCACCAGCAACGACGAGGTCATCGACCTCCTCCAGGGCGGCCAGGGCGTGTTCGGCATCGCTATCGGCGGCGTGTGGCGCGAGATCGAGGGCACCCTCGCCGAGCTGCCCAGCGAGTCGGCCACCCACGAGCCCTCGGAGCCGGTCGCCGGCGACGAGCTGGCGGCGCGGCGGGCTGCGCGAACCGCTGGCTGACCCTGTAACCTGGGGTCGCTGTTGATCCCGCACGGGAGAGCAGGCTTACCTGCGCCGAAGGGGCAATTCCTCCCCGGAACCTCTCAGGCACACGGACCGTGCGGACCAGGCAACTGTGGAGCCGCGCCGGCGCGGTGACAGAGGGGGAGGCTCGATCAGTCGATCCCAGGAGCCGCTCCCGTCATGAGTTTCCCGTTCGCCCAGCGCCACATCGGTCCCGACGAGACCCAGGTCGCGACGATGCTCGACCGCCTCGGTCTCGCCTCACTCGACGCGCTGATGGACGCAGCGGTGCCGAAGTCGATCCGCACCACCGACGCACTCGGCCTGCCGCACCCTGTCGACGAGGAGACCGCCGCGGCCGAGCTGCGCGCGATGGCGGCGGCCAACGAGCCGGGGGAGTCCCTGATCGGACTCGGCTACCACGGCACGGTCACGCCGGCCGTCGTACGGCGCAACGTGCTCGAGGACCCGAGCTGGTACACCGCCTACACGCCCTACCAGCCGGAGATCTCCCAGGGCCGGCTCGAGGCGCTGATCAACTTCCAGACGATGGTCGCCGACCTCACCGGGATGGCGCTCGCCGGCTCGTCGCTGCTCGACGAGGGCACCGCCGCCGCCGAGGCGCTCGCGCTGGTGCACCGGGTCAACCGCAAGGCGGAGGGCCCGTTCGTGATCGACGCGGACGCGCTCCCGCAGACGATCGACGTCGTGCAGACCCGCGCAGCGGCGCTCGGGCTCGAGGTCGCCGTCGCCGACCTCGACGCGCTTCCCGACGGACCCCTTGCCGGCGTGCTGATCCAGTACCCGGGCGCGAGTGGCCGGGTCCGCGACATCGCCCCGCTCATCGCCGCCGCGCACGACCGCGGCGGGCTCGCGGTCGTCGCCGCCGACCTGCTGGCGCTGACCCTGCTCGAGTCGCCCGGCACCCTGGGCGCCGACGTCGTCGTCGGCTCGACCCAGCGCTTCGGCGTCCCGCTGTTCTACGGCGGCCCGCACGCGGGCTTCATGAGCGTGCGCGAGGGCCTCGAGCGTCAGCTGCCCGGCCGCCTGGTCGGCGTTTCCATCGACGCGGAGGGCCGCCCCGCCTACCGGCTGGCGCTGCAGACCCGCGAGCAGCACATCCGCCGCGACAAGGCGACCTCCAACATCTGCACCGCGCAGGTCCTGCTGGCGGTGACCGCCTCGATGTATGCCGTCTACCACGGGCCGGCGGGGCTGACCCGGATCGCCCGCGAGGTGCACGAGATCGCGGGCCGCGCGGCGGCGTCGCTCTCCGCGGCGGGCTTCGAGGTGCTCACCGACTCCTTCTTCGACACGTTCCAGGTGTCCGCGCCCGGCCGGGCAGCGGAGGTCGTCGCGGCCGCGCGGGCCGAGGGGCTGCACCTGCGGCTCGTCGACGCGGACACGGTCGGGCTGTCGTTCGGGGAGACCGCGCGGGAGGGGACGCTGGCGGCCGTGCTCGGCGCCTTCGGCGCCTCGCCGGCCGAGGACGTGCCTGCTTCGCTCCCTCGCGAGCTTCTGCGAACCACGGAGTTCTTGACCCACCCGGTCTTCAACACCCACCACAACGAGACGTCGATGCTCCGCTACCTGGCGAAGCTCTCCAACCGCGACTACGCGCTCGACCGCGGGATGATCCCGCTCGGCTCGTGCACGATGAAGCTCAACGCGACGACCGAGATGGAGCCGATCTCGCTGCCCGGCTTCGCCGGCCTCCACCCGTTCGTGCCGGGCGACGCGGCCTCGGGCTACCTCCAGCTGGTCAACCAGCTCGAGGAGTGGCTGGCCGAGGTGACCGGCTACGACCGGGTCTCCATCCAGCCCAACGCGGGTGCGCAGGGCGAGTTCGCCGGCATGCTCGCGATCAAGGCGTTCCACGAGGCCAACGGCGACGTCGAGCGCGACGTCTGCCTGATCCCGTCGTCGGCCCACGGCACCAACCCGGCGTCCGCGGTGATGGCCGGCATGAAGATCGTCGTGGTGAAGGCCGCCGACGACGGCACCGTGGACCTCGACGACCTGCGCGCGAAGTGCGAGCAGCACAGCGACACGCTGGCCGCGATCATGGTGACCTACCCGTCGACGCACGGTGTCTACGAGGAGACCATCACCGAGCTGTGCGACATCGTCCACGAGCACGGTGGCCAGGTCTACATCGACGGCGCCAACTTCAACGCGCTCCTCGGCTACGCCAAGCCGGGCGAGTTCGGCGGCGACGTGTCCCACCTCAACCTGCACAAGACCTTCTGCATCCCGCACGGCGGCGGTGGCCCGGGCGTCGGCCCGGTCGCGGTGCGATCGCACCTGGCGCCGTACCTCCCCAGCCACCCGCTGCACCCGGAGGAGAGCAAGCGCGAGGGCGTCGGCGCGATCAGCGCGGCGCCGTACGGCTCGGCCGGCATCCTGCCGATCTCCTGGGCCTACGTGCGGATGATGGGCGGTGCGGGCCTCACCCGGGCCACCGCGGTCGCCGTGCTCTCCGCCAACTACGTCGCGGCCCGCCTCGGCGAGCACTTCCCGGTGCTCTACCGGGGCGAGTCCGGACTGGTCGCCCACGAGTGCATCCTCGACCTCCGCGGCATCACCCGCGACACCGGCGTGAGCGTCGACGACGTCGCCAAGCGCCTGATCGACTACGGCTTCCACGCGCCCACGATGTCGTTCCCCGTCGCCGGGACCCTCATGGTCGAGCCCACGGAGTCCGAGGACCTCGCCGAGCTGGACCGGTTCTGCGACGCGATGATCGCGATCAAGGGCGAGATCGACCGGGTGGCAGCGGGGGAGTGGGCGATCGAGGAGTCGCCGTTGCGCAACGCCCCGCACACCGGTCGCGCGCTCGTCGGCGAGTGGGAGCGGCCCTACAGCCGCGAGGTCGCTGTCTACCCGGCCGGCATCGACCCCGACAAGTACTGGCCGCCCGTGGCGCGCATCGACCAGGCGTACGGCGACCGCAACCTCGTGTGCGCGTGCCCGCCCGCCGACGCGTACGCCGAGTGATGGGGGCCGCGTTCTTCCGTCGCACCGGCGACCACTACGAGCCCCTCCATCTCGCGGAGAGCATGTGGGGCAGGGGACAGCTGCACGGCGTGGCGGTCGGTGGGCTGCTGGCGCGCGCCGTCGAGGAGGCCGTGGCGGAGGCGGGCCGCGCCGAGCTCGTGCCGGCGCGCTTCCACGTGGACCTGTTCCGGCCGGCGACGATGCTGCCCACCTACGCGTCGGCCACGATCGTGCGTACCAGCAGGCGGCTCGCGCTCGTGGACGCCCAGGTGGTCCAGGACGGATCGCCCGTCGCCCGCGCGACGGCGTCGTTCCTGCTGCCGACGGAGGCGCCCACCGGGAAGGTGTGGTCGGGCGCCGACCGCGCCACGGTGCCCCCGCCGTCGGTGGTGCCGGAGTCCGACGAGCCGCGCGTGCCCTACTTCGCCAGCCGCAACGGCTGGTCCGACAACTTCGGCGAGCACCAGAACGACGGACGGCACACGGTGTGGCACACCGGCGTGCCGATGGTGGTGGGGGAGCGGCCCACGCCGTTCCAGGCCGTCGCCTCGATCGGCGACACCGCGAGCATGGTCACGAACTGGGGCACCGGTGGCGTCGAGTACATCAACACCGACTACAGCCTCGCGCTGAGCCGGCCTCCGGCCGGACTCGAGATCGGGCTGCGCGCGGTCGACCACGTGGCGCACGACGGGATCGCGGTCGGCACCGCGGAGGTGTTCGACCGCTCGGGCACGATCGGGAGCGCCACGGTGACCGCGCTCGGCAACGCGCGCCGCGCCGTCGACTTCGGGCACGACAGCGGGGAGTCGCACGCGGGCAACCCCGGAGCCTGACGCCTCAGGCCCGCTTGCGGTCGTCGTCGACGATCTCGGCGTCGACCGTGTCGACCTCGAAGAGCAGCTCCTCGCGCTCGATGTCGGCGATCGCCTCGAACTCACCGCTAGTGAGTGCCTTCGGGGCCAGGTCGATGGTCGCGGGCGCCGGGATCACCGTCGACTCGTCCATCCGGTCGAGCTTGCGTGCGGTCACGAGCACGCGGGTCTCCAGGGAGCCGGCGAAGCTGTTGTAGCTCTTGATGGTGCTCTCGAGGGACCGGCGCAGCTTCTCGGCGTGCTCGGCCATCGTGACGATGCGCCGGTAGAGCTCGCGACCGAGGTCGAACAGCTCCTTCGCGTCCTCGGTCAGCACGTCCTGGCGCCAGGTGAACGCCACGGTCTTGAGGATCGCCCAGAGGTTCGCGGGCGTGGCGAGGACGACGCCCTTGCCGAAGGCGTACTCCATCAGCGAGGGATCGGCCTCGAGGGCGACGCCGAGCAGCTGGTCGTTGGGGATGAAGGCGACCGTGAACTCCGGGCTGGCGGGCAGGCCGGTCCAGTAGTTCTTCGACGCCAGCGCGTCGACGTGGCTGCGGACCTTCTTGGCGTGGTCGACGCGCAGCTGCTGGCGTCGCGCCTCGTCGAGGTCGGCGCGGCTGGCCTCGATGAACGCGCTGTAGGGCGCCTTGGCGTCGATGGCCATGTGCTTGCCGCCGGGCAGGTTGATCACCATGTCGGGCCGCCGCGCACCGGAGTCGGCCTCGATCGACCGCTGGAGGTCGAAGTCGACCCGCTGGAGCAGGCCGGCCGACTCGACGAGGGTGCGCAGCTGGGTCTCGCCCCACACCCCGCGGACGGCGTTGTTGGACAGCGCGGACGCGAGCGTGTCGGCGGCCCGCTTGGACTCGGCGACCGTGTGCTGGGTGGTGCGCAGCTGCTCGGCGAGCTCGCCGTGCTGGAGAGAGCGCTTCTGCTCCATCTCAGCGACCCGCTTCTGCATCGCCTCGAGCTGCTGGGTCACCGGCGTCAGGGTCTTGAGGACCTGGACGTGGCCCGACTCGGCCCGCTCGCGGTCGGCCGCCTCGCGGCGGTGCTGGGCTAGCAGCTCCTGGTGCTGGGCGCGCGCGTCGGCCAGGGCGGCACGCAGCTCGTCGAGCGACGCGAGAGCCGAGGCGAGCTCGGCCTGGACGGCGGCCCGCCGGCTGCGCTCCTCGTCGCGGACCTCGGCCAACGCCTGCGCGAGCACCGCGTCGCTGCGAGCGGCGGCCACCTCGCCCTCGTGCCGGACGGCCGCCAGCTCCTGCTGGTGGCGGACGAGCTGCTCCTGCCGGCGGGCCTGGCCGGCCATCCGGGCGGCCATCCAGCCCACGAGGACGCCGATGGCGAGCCCGACGAGAAGCAGCACGATCTCCATGGACGTCAGTCAAACAAAGGTGCCCGACACAAACGCCGGGGCGCGCCGGACCGGCTGGCTAGACCGGGTCACATGCAAGGCAACCCTCCGGCCCCGTCGTGCGTCGTAAGGCACAACAGCGTGAACGGTCACGCTGACGAGGATCTTGGGAGGAACCATGCCATCAGCTCCGAACGTACGGCGCTCGCGGGGCATCGCGCTCGCGGCCTGCGTAGGGCTCACCGCCACCCTCGGAGCGGTCGCTCCGGGCATCACCGGCGGCGCAGCCCACGCCGCCCCCGCCGAGGACTGCGCCGAGGCGTTCCCGGTCGCCGAGGTTGCTCCCGACCAGGCCGTCCATGGGGTCACGGTCAGCAAGGGAACGACGCCCGCGGCGTTCACCGGCACGGTGCTCGGGGTGCTCGAGGACGGCATCGGGGCCGGCCGCGACATGATCATGATGGACCTGACGTCCCCGGCGATCGAGGCCGCCGGCGGGATCTGGCAGGGCATGTCCGGGTCACCGGTGTACGCCGAGGACGGCCGCCTCATCGGCGCGGTCGCGTACGGCCTGTCGTGGGGCTCCTCGCCGATCGCCGGCATCACGCCGTTCGAGTACATGGACGACTACCTCGGCCCCGCCGACGCCGCACCCGCCAGGATCCCGGTCGGCGACAAGGCCGCGACGAAGATCGCCAGGACGGGCGAGGTCACCCGCGCCCAGGCCGACCAGGGCTTCGAGCAGCTGCCGATGCGGTTCTCCATCAGCGGCATCTCGAACGCCCGGCTCACCGGCGCCCGCGACCATGACAACCGCCCGTACCTGCGGGGGCTGAAGTCGAGCCGGAGCCTGAACGGTACGGCGGCCGGCGCCGACGCGGCGAGCGTCGACACCCTCATCGCCGGCGGCAGCCTTGCGGCGGTCCAGTCGGTCGGTGACGTCACGTACGCCGGGGTGGGCACGGTCACCTCCGTGTGCGACGGCGAGCTGGTCGGCTTCGGTCACCCGATGGCCGCGATCGGCCAGGCGCAGTACGGTCTCGCGGCGGCCGACGTCGTGCACGTCCAGCCGGACTCGCTCGGCGCGCCCTTCAAGGTGTCCAACATCGGCGAGGTCGGCGGCACCATCGACAGCGACCGGTTGTCCGGCATCGCCGGCCCGCTGGGCCCGGTCCCGGCCACCACGACGTTCGTCTCCGACATCACGTTCGAGGGCGACCACCGGGTGGGGGAGACCGACGTCTTCCTCGATGACGCCCTGGCCAGCGTGGCCTTCGGCGGCATGGTGGGCAACCACGACTCGGTCATGGACTACTACGGTCCCGGCTCGGAGTCGCAGGACTGGGAGATCGAGGGCACCGACGAGAAGGGCAACGTCTTCTCGATCAGCTACAGCGACCTGTTCCAGTCCAGCTACGACATCGCCTACGACGCGTCGTACGCGCTCGCGGACACGCTCTACGTCATGTCCCAGATGAACGACGTCGCGATCACGTCGGTCACCAGCACCGCGGTCGCCTCCGACGACGACTCGGTCTACCGGGTCCGCAAGGTGGAGCAGAAGGTCGGCGGCGAGTGGGTGCTCCTCGACAACGAGGAGCGGGTCAAGGTCAAGGCGGGCACCACGCTCAACCTGCGGGCGACGCTCGTGAACGGCGGCGACCAGGTCACCGTGCCGCTCAGCTGGGCGGTCCCGAAGAAGGCCGCGGGCACCCGCGGCTCGCTCGAGGTGGCCGGCGGCGCGTGGGACTGGCTCGACGTCTACGAGGCCGACACGGTCGCGCAGATGAAGCGGATCCTCGCCAGCGACTCCGCCAACAACTCGGTGGTCGGCAGCGTCCGCCTCCGGGGTGACGGCAACCGGATCAACGCCTCGTTCGAGAGCGCCGAGGTCGACCTCGTCGTCGAGCGCAGCAAGTACCTGGACATCATCGTGAAGTAGCCCGTCACGCAGTACGTCCGTTGTGGCACGCTGAGCGCGTGCGACCGTGGACCGAAGTGCCGCCCCAGCCGGGGCGGCACTTCGTCATCACCGGCGCCAACAGCGGCGTGGGGTTCGAGGCCGCGCGGATCCTCGCCTCGCGCGGTGCGCGGATCACGCTGGCGTGTCGCAGCCTGGACCGGGGCGCGGAGGCCGCCCGGCGCATGCCCGGCCACGACAACGGGCGGATCGCCGTACGACGGCTGGACGTGTCGTCGCTCGCATCCGTGCGGGAGTTCGCGGGGGAGCTGGTCGCCGCCGGCGAGCCGGTCGACGTCCTCGTCAACAACGCCGGGATCCTCGGTGTCCCGTTCGGGCTGAGCGCGGACGGTGTCGAGCTGCACTTCGCGACCAACCACCTCGGGCACTTCGCGCTCACCAACCTGCTGCTGCCGCACCTGCGCGACCGGGTGGTGGTGACCAGCTCGCGCAACCACCACGGCGCGGTCCTCGATCTCGACGACCTCGCCTGGGAGCGCCGGAAGTACGGCGCGTTCCCCGCCTACGGGGCGTCCAAGCTGGCCAACCTGCTGTTCCTCGCCGAGCTGCACCGCCGGTTGGAGGAGGCCGGGTCGCCGGTGCGCGCGGTCGGCACGCATCCCGGCGCGACCGCGAGCCACATCGCCGCGACCAGCGCGCCCCGGTGGGCGGCGCCGGTGATCCAGTGGGGGCAGGAGCTGGTGAGCATGCCCGGCTGGCGCGGCGCGCTCAACACGGTCTACGCCGCGACCATGGACGTCCCCGGCAACACCTACATCGGACCGCACGGGCGGTTCCGGATGCACGGGTGGCCGGCTGAGGTCGGACGCTCGCGCCAGGCCGAGGACGCCGACCTGGCGCGCCGGTTGTGGGAGGTCTCGGAGGAGCTGAGCGGCGTCGGCTTCCCGCTGTGACCCGCCCGTCGGCTCAGTCGACGGTGACGGTCTCGAAGTCGATCGGCGTCTTGGGGGCGCCGTCCTCCGGGCCCATCTGCGGCGTCACGCCGGCCTTCGCCGCGTCGGCGATCAGGTCGATGGTGCCCTGGTCGACGGTGCCGAAGACCGCGTAGTCCGGCGGCAGCGCGGTGTCGCCGTAGACGATGAAGAACTGCGAGCCGCCCGAGTCGGGCATCCCGGTGTTGGCCATGGCGAGCGTGCCGGCGGGGTAGCTCTCGTCGCCGGTGAGCTCGTCGGGGATGGTGTAGCCCGGCCCGCCGGAGCCGGTGCCCGTGGGGTCACCGCACTGCAGCACCTCGAAGTTCGGCGTCGTCGTCATCCGGTGGCAGCTGGTGCCGTCGTAGAAGCCCTGCTCGGCGAGGGACACGAACGAGCCGACCGTGCACGGCTTGGTCTTGCCGTCGAGCGTGGCGTGGAATTCCCCGATCGAGGTGTCGAAGGTGACCTCGACGTCACCGGACACCGCCGGGTCGGCCGGGGGAGCGTCGACCTCGGCGGGCTGCCCGTCGGGGGCGTACTCACACGCACCCGAGGCCGACTCCTCCGACGTCTCCGAGGAGGTGGTCTCGGTCGGCTCGCTGCTGGTCTCCGACGACTCCGAGGACTCCGACGTCTGGTCGGTCGCCTCGCCGTCACCGTCCTCCTCGCCGCAGGCGGCGAGCGAGAGCATGAGTACGGCGGCCGGGATCCCCACGAGTGCGCGCTTGAGCATGCGGCCGATCGTAGAGGGCGGGTGATGACGCGAGGATCGCGGCCCGCCGTACGGCGAGCGCAGGCACCGGCGGGGGAGAGACGCGCGAGGGGCCGGTCGACTTCCGTCGACCGGCCCCTCGGCCGTGTGGCGCAGGTCAGGCCTGCATGGCCAGCGCGAACTGGGCGTTGCCCGACTCGTCGACGCCGGCGTCGAGCACCTTGTCGTCGAGCTGTGTCGCTGCCGCGGCGTCGAGGTAGACGGTGGCGCCGTTCTGTTCGACGACCTGGTCGTCGGGCTCCGCACCGGTCGCGGCGACGAGCCCGAACGACTGGTCGGGCTGGCCCTCGGCGGTGATCCTCAGTCCGGTTGCTTCTGCCTGCTCTGCGATCGACTTCACGATGGTCGTGGCGTTCTCGGTGAGCTGGAGCATGAATGCCTTCCGTAGGGTTTGGGACCCTTCCACCATTGCCGGAGCCCGCGCCTCGTTCAAGCTAGGGTGCCGCGCATGTCCTCGCCGATCGCGCGCCTGGCCGTCTTCTGCGGGTCCTCGGACGGAACCGATCCGGACCTCGTCGAGATTGCATACAATGTCGGCCGGATGCTCGGTGACCAGGGGATCGGCCTCGTCTACGGAGCGGGCGGCCGCGGGCTGATGGGCGCCGTCTCCCAGGGCGCGCTCGACGCCGGCGGCGAGGTCGTCGGCGTGATCCCACGGTTCATGGTCGAGCGCGAGTGGGGACGCGACGACCTCAACGAGGTCCACGTCGTGGAGACGATGCACGAGCGCAAGGCGCTGATGGCCGAGCTGGCCGACGCGTTCCTGTGCCTTCCCGGCGGGCTGGGCACGCTGGAGGAGATCGTCGAGGTCTGGAGCTGGCGCCAGATCGGCGTCAACGACGACCCGGTGGGCTTCCTCAACGCCAAGAAGTTCTGGGACCCGCTGCTCGCGTCGCTACGGCAGCTCGTGGACGCCGGGTTCGTGCACGGCGCCACGCTGGACGACCTGGTCGTCGCGGAGAGCCTGGAGGAGGCCCTGGGCGCACTGGGAGAGCGGGTCCGGTCCACGTAAGGTGACATAATGTCACTTATCGGAACTATCCGAGAAGAGACCATTGCCGGATGCGCGCGCCGGTCCTAGGGTCCCGACATGACATCTCGGGAACACCTTTCAGTCACCCCTGCCACCTCTGACGCCGGCCGCACCCGTGCCGCAGTCCTGAGCCGCCGCTCGGTCATCGCCGGCCTGGCGGGCAGCGTCGCCGTCGTCGCCGCCGGACGACCGGCCTGGGCGGTCGACGCCCACCGGCCCGGCTCGCTCCGCGGCCCGGCGCTGCGGGTCGACGACAAGCGCATCGTCGAGGCCATCCGCCCGGGCCGGGCGCTCCGGGACCTGGAGGTGCTGTCGGAAGGGATCGGCCCGCGCATCGGCGGCACCCGTTCGGAGTACGACGCCGCTCAGTACATCGCCGGGCAGCTCGAGTCGCAGCGGCTCGCCGTCCGCCTGGAGCCCTTCACCGTCGCCGACAAGTTCCTGGCGCAGATCGACGATCCCGACGGTCAGCTGCCTGGCGACATCTGCTGGCAGGCGGGCGCCTCTCCGGACGCTGCGCACGGCGTCAGCGCATCCGGGCAGGCGATCGACGTGGGGCCCGCGGACTCGCCCGCCTGGCCCGCGGACCCGGCGGTGGTCGCCGGCGCGATCGTGCTCGCCGACGACGCGGTGAACACCACCGACCCGGTCGCCCGGGTCAACCAGCGCGCGGCGTTCGTGGCCGACGCGCAGGCCCGTGGCGCCGCAGCGGTCATCCTGCTGCCGGCCGACCTCGCCTACCCGCGCCGCGCGTCGGCCGCGTCCCTGCGCCTCGTGCCGACGACCGGCACGTCCGCACCCCCGCCCACGCCGGTGGCGGCCATTCCGGTGCTCGGGGTGGCGCAGGTCCAGAAGCGTCTCCTGCGGGAGGACCTCGCGGTGCGTCGGCTGCGCCTGCAGGTCTCCACGACCGCCCACCGCGGCCTGACCAGCCACAACGTGATCGCCGAACGGCCCGGCAGCAGCCGGACGCCCGCTCCGCTGGTCTACATCTCGGGCCACTACGACTCGGTCATCGGCGCCCCGGGCGCCAACGACGACGGCTCCGGGACCGTGCTCACCCTGGAGCTCGCGCGCGTGTTCAGGAGCCTGGGGCAGATCCCTGCCACCGTCCGGTTCGCGTTGTGGGGCTCCGAGGAGCAGGGACTGATCGGCTCGCGTCACCACGTCGCCCAGCTCGCCCCGCCCGAGCGCGACCGGATCCGCGGGGTGTTCCAGAACGACATGGTCGGCACCAGCTGGGAGCCGGCGACCCGGTACTGGCTGCTGTCGTTCTCCGGTGAGGCGAACCCGGCGACGGACGCGGTCGCGGCGGCCGCCACGCGCCTCGGCTACGCCCCGCAGATCTCCCCCGTCACCCAGCGCGGAGCGAGCGACCACCAGTCGTTCCAGGAGGCGGGCATCGCCGCCGCGAACTTCTCCTGGCGGGGCGAGTCCACCCCAGCACTCCTTGAGCCGCCGTACCACAGCCCGGAGGACACGATCGCCAAGAACATCAGCATCGACCGCCTCACCGTGAGCATGGAGCTCATCGGCTCGGCCGCCTACGACCTCGCCTCGAGGCGCTGATCGAGCCTGGTCACTGCTTCCGCAGCACGCTCACCGCGAAGTCGGCGTCGTCGTGCCAGGCCCGCAGGTCCCAGGTGGCGAACCGGTGCTCCTGGCGCAGTCCGGCGTCCGCGACGGCCTGGTCGAACGCGTCGAGCGTCAGCTCGCGGTTGGTGTGGAACCCGCACGTCACGAACCCGTCGTCGACGACGTGCGCGGCGACCCTGCGCAGGACCTCGGCCTCGGTGCCGGCGGCCAGGAACACCATGACGTTGCCTGCCAGCACGGCGCCGGCGAACGGCTCCGGCTCGCCCATCGAGGCCAGGTCCAGCTCGGCCAGGTCGGCGACCAGCCAGCGCGGTCCGGGGTGGTCCTCCTCGGCCGCCGCGATCAGCAGGGGGTCGGCGTCGACGCCGACGACCGTGTGGCCGCGCTCGTGGAGGACGGCGCCGAGCCGGCCGGGGCCGCAGCCCGCGTCGAGGACGCGCGACGCCGGCGGGAGCATCGCGTCGACCAGCCGCGCCTCACCGCCGAGGTCCTGGCCCTCGGCGGCCATCCGCCGGAAGCGCTCTACGTACCACTCCGAGTGTCCGGGCTTGGTGTCGGTCACCCACCGCGTCGGTCTCGCCACGCCTTCACCTTAGGTCCGGATCGGTGGACGCTGGTGACCTTCCCGCGTGCCAGCGCCTGCCACACGCGCGGCGTGACGACGTCCTTGGGCTCGAGGCCCAGACGCTTGCGGTAGTGACGGACGGCGCGCGCGGTGGCGGGGCCGAACTCGCCGTCGACGGAGATCCGCGGGTCGCCGACGGCCACCCGCAGGCTGCGCTGGAGTCGCCGTACGGTGTCTCCCCTGGCACCTTTCTTCAGGACCGGCTCGTGGCCGCGCGCCAGCAGCGAGGTCCAGGTGCGGCGGTCGACGAACCCGGTCGCCGGGAGGCCGCGGCGGTGCTGGAACGCCCGTACGGCGCGCACGGTCCGCTGGTCGAGCAGGCCCGTGGTCTTCAGGGGGTGCGGGTCACCGGGCAGCACCAGGCACTGCGCCAACCGCACCAGGTCGCCGCGCGCGCCCGGCTTCAGGTCGCGCGGCTCGACGCGCTCGGCGCGCTCGTCGCAGCCGGCCGGGTTCCGCCACTTCCGCGCACCGAGGCTCACGTAGTTCCAGTCGATGTCCATCGGGATCCCGCCGAACTCGACCCGGGTGTCCAGGAGGTACTGGTGGACGCGACTGGTGCTCATGAACGCCGCGTCGCTGACGTACTCGGGCGGCACCTCCCCGACCCGGTCGATCCAGGCGTACCAGACGGCATCCGGCTTGACATAACGGCTGCTGGTCCTGCTCAGGAGCGAGATCGCCGCGTTGACGTGGGAGTACACGCCCGACCGGTAGCCGCGCCGGTGCAGCTCCTGCGTCCACTCCTCCAGGAACGCCAGTGCCGACCACTTGCACTTCGGTCGCCCGGTGTCGAAGCCCTCGATGTCGTAGAAGATCGTCTCCGCGGGAGGCAGGCCCAGGGACCGCGCGGTGGCGGCGGCGCGACGGGCGGCCGCTACTCCCCCGGCCCGCGCCTTCCCGTAGAGATCGAACCTGCCGGGCGAGTCGTCGATCCGGTGCTGGTAGCCCGTGCACGACGCCTGCGGGCCGACCCAGATCGGCAGCAGCTGCCAGCCCGAGCGCATCTGCCGGTCGACCCACCGCGGCGTGAGGTGCCGCTGCTCACAGGCGCGGTGACTGCCACCCAGGTAGATCCCGACCCCCGTGAACGGCGAGCTGGTGCGCCAACGGTCCATCGTCGCCTGGTCGGGCGCACGGCAGGCGTCGAACGCGAAGCCGCTCCACTTGGTCCGCGCTGGCGGCACGGGCGGCGGCGGCCGGTCCCAGCGCCGAGGCTGCGCGCGCTCCCCGGCGTCGCGCGCGATGGTGGCCGGGTCGCCGTTCTCGGGCGCCGTCGACGTGGTGGTGACGGTGGCCCCCACGAGCGCCGCGACCGCCAGCAGCAGGACGAGCGCGCACGAGGCGACGGCGGGAGGCAGCTCGAGGCGGCCGGGCAGCTGCATGCGACATCAATCGGCGGAGACGACGGGGGTGCCGCGATCGTACGTCAGGCGTCCGGACGCTCGTCGGGGTTCGAGGTCTGGGTCGACTCCGCTGCGGTGCCCTCGGGGTCGTCGGTGCGCTCCCGGGACTCGCGCAGGATCTGCTCCGCCTGGTCGTGCGGGTCGTCGCTGCCGGCCTGCTCCTCCTCGGGCAGCAGCTCGGCGCGGCTGTCGACGTGCTTGTCGTCGGGGGTCTCCGTCATGCCGGGTGCATTACCCCCGTACGTCGCCGCCAGAACCTGCGGTGAGCTGGGAGCGCACCCCCGCGTGCCGGGGATCCAGCAACCGGGTCGCCCCCTCCCAGGCCAGGAGGAACACGAGGACGCCGGCGGACAGGGCCAGCCCCAGGGGCTCGACGGCCTGCACCGCGGCACCCGCCGCGAGGGAGGCGACCACGACCGCGCCGAGTGCGGGAACCGGAACGATGCTGCCGGTGATCCGGGTCAGGGCGCGCATCAGGACGACCGACTGCAGGAGGAACGCCAGGCACGTGGAGACGGCTGCGGCCGTGATCCCCCACCGCGGGATCAGGAACAGGTTCAGCCCGATGTTGAGCGCGACGGCGCTCAGGCTCGCCACGAGCACCACCGGGTTGGGACGGAGCGCCAGGAGCACCGTCGCCCCCAGGTGCATGACCCCGAAGAGGAGCGGCGCCGCGGCCAGGCCGAGCTGCACGCCGTGGTGCACGTAGTCGGCACCGAACAGCAGCCGCACCAGGTCGTCGCCGCGGAGCGCCGTGACGACGCCGTAGGGAAGATAGACGGCGCACACCACGAGCAGCGCGCGCTGCGCCCAGGTCCGGACGTGCTCGAGGTCGCCGGGCCGGCTCGCGATCACGGGCACGTAGGCCCGGGACAGCGTCCAGCTCACGAACACGATCGACTCGAGCAGCCGGTAGCCGGCGCCGTACTCGCCGACGGCGAAGCTGCCCAGCATCACCCCGATCATCGCGGTGTCGATGCGGAAGACGGCCATCGACGCCATCGACTCGACGGCGGTGACCGGCGCGGCGGCCATGACCATTCCGGCGGCCCGGCGGCTGCCGCGGACGACGAGCCGGGCCCCGGCGCGGTGCGCCGCGACGTGCATGGCGACGACGCCGACGCAGGTGCCGGCGAGATAGCCGAGGGCCGCGTGGGCGGCGCTCGGCGACAGGAGGAGCGCCCCCGCGGTGAAGGCCAGCGTCGCGAACCGGTGGACCACCAGCATGACGGAGGCGAGGTGCTGTCGTTGGAGCGCGCCGCACGCGCTCCGCGCGGCGTCGCTCAGCGTGTCGGCGAGGCAGCTCGCGACGAGCAGCCACACCGCCGCCGCGCTCCCCCGGTCCATCGTCGCGAACAGGATCGCCGCGGTGGGCACCAGCACGGCGACCGACAGCGCCAGCCTGATCGCGGCCAGTGCGCCGTAGCACCGGTCCAGCAGCTCCGGCCGCGCGCTGCCGAGCTGCACCACCCGGGAGTCCAGGCCCAGCGAGGACAGCACCGCGAGCAGCAGCCCGATGCTCAGGCCGAACGTCAGGACGCCGAAGTCGGCGACCCCGAGCAGGCGCGCCATCACCAGGATCGTCAGGAGGGTCGCGACCTTCCCCAGCAGCTCGGAGGCTGCGAGGGAGACGACCGCGGCGCCGGTGCGCCGCAGCGTGTCGCCCTGGTCGGCGGTCCCGATGCCGGTCATCGCGCGACGAGTCTGCGTACGGCGGCCGCCGGCAGGGCCGACTTCACCCGCCGACGGGCAGTGGCCTCCCACTGGTCCACGGTCGTGACCAGGCGGTGGGAGGCGGCCTGGAGCACGACCCGATGCTGCTCGTGGTTGCCGAACTTGGACTCGGTCCTCCCCCGGAGCCAGTCGTAGGTGGTGACCTCCGCGGCGTTCGACGCCGCGGTCATCGCCATCATGCTGGTCACCATCCCCCCGCGGTAGCGCTGGAGCTCGTCGGCCACCCGTCCGTCGAGCATCCGGTAGGTGTCGCCGTCGAGCATGGTGAGGTGATAGCCCGCGACCGCGCCGTCGACGGTCAACAGGTAGATGACCGCGCGGCCGCGCGTCACGAAGTCGCGGACGACCGCTTCGTAGAAGGAGAGGCGAGCGTCGTCGTCGAGGTGGCTGCGGCGACCGGCCGCGTGGTCGCGGCGCCGGCGGAGAGCGATCACCGCGGGCAGCCATCGCTCGAGCGAGTCCCGGTCGTCCACCACGACGCGCTCCCACGTGTGTCCGTCCGCGGTGATGCGGTTCGTGGCCTGCCGCACCTGGCCGCGCCGGTTCTTGCTGATCCGGTAGTCGGTGCCGAGCCCGCGGATCTGCGGCATCGGAGGGCCGGCGGCAACGGTCGCGTCGGGCAGGAGCTCGCACAGCGCGACCAGCACCGGGTCTTCGGCCGCGAGCTGCTCGAGTCGCAGCGACCATCGTCCGCGGGCGTCGAGCCAGCTCGCGATCGCGCCGGCGAGGACCGGAGCGACGTCGTCGTCGGCGCAGTAGAACTGCGCGTAGTCGTTCTGGTCGCCGCCGAGCATCTCGACTCGTCGTGCGCCGCGCCGCTGGGTGACGGACAGCGCCGCCACGCCGACCGGGTCCTCGTCGTCCCGGATCACGACGACGACCGGCTCCGCCGTGAGGTGGCGGGCGGCTGCGGCCAGCCAGGGGTGGGTCGTGCAGAAGGCGGTGCTGCGCCGATCGATGAAGTCGGCCAGGGTGTCGAGGAGGGCGACCGCGTCCCGACCCACCGCGACCTGGCTCCGGAGCGGGCCCGTCACCGGGACTCCCCCGCGGGGCGGGCGAGCTCGTCGGCCCAGAGGCGCGCCTGGAGCCACCGCTCGCGACGATGGGCGCACTTGGCCGGGTCGAGCACCCGTCGCGAGACGGCGACCTCGCTGCAGTAGGTGCGGATCGTCATCCAGCGGAGGATCGTGGCCAGTGCGGGGCGATCCGCCGCCAGGGCGAGGTCGACGAGCGTGCGCCAGGCTTCGTGAGCCGCGCCGTGGTCAGCGATGTCCACGATGAGCCGGACGGCGTCCTGGTGCCGTGGGCCGATCGTCGCGTACTCCCAGTCGATGACCGTGACGTGGCCGACCGACGCGGTGTTGAGGACGTTCTGGCGGTGATAGTCGTTGTGCACCGTCGCGGTTGCCGGCAGCTCTTCGAACGCCCTCCGAGCGGCGACGACGTCCCGCGGGTCGATGCCCGCGCGGGCCATCCGGCTGAGGCGCAGCGGCAGTCCGAGGCGCGGCGCCCGCCACGTGGTGGCAGCGGTCAGGAACCGCGGGTGCGGCAGTGCTTGGATCCTCGCCGACATCTCGAACGCGGCGCAGACGTAGGCCGCCGGCTCACCTGGCTCGTCCAGGACGCGGCGACTGACCAGCCACCGGTCGTCGTCGTCCTTCGCCACGATCTCCGCGGTCGGGATGCCGTGGCTCGCCGCCCAGAGACGTCCCTCGACCTCCCTGCGGATGCGCCGGACGTCCGCGGCGGTCCTCGCCCGGTCGACGACGAGCTCGTCGTCGTTCGCGAGCCGTGCCGGTGGGATCATCCCGGTCCTCCCTCGTCGCACTCCCACGGCACGTGGGGGGCCACGCCCGCAGGGATGGCGTAGGCCACCACCAGGTCGAGGCGCAGCCCGGGGGGCGCCGGGTGCAGCAGCTCCATCCACACCTCGCGGGTCTCGCCCGGGGCGAAGCAGTAGAAGCGCCCCGAGATCACCTGCGCGACGCGGCCGTTGGGCCGCACCAGGAACGCCTGCGCGGCGACGTACCCGGAGAACGCGCGGCCCCGTGACGTCCTCAGCCGCGCGGTGACGACCGCGTCGTCGGCGGTGCGCAGCAGGCTCGCGTACTCGACGTGGACGCGCGTCGGCGCGGAGGCGTCGCCCTGCTCGAACGATGACGTCGCCGGCTCCACGACGACATCACCGATGTGGTCGGCCAGCGTCGGCTGGGCGTCGGCGAACAGCCCGAAGTAGCCCTCGGGCGGCAGGCCGAGGATGGTGCAGCACACGTCGCCGGCGCTTCCTGTCGTCGACATCAAGGTCTCGCCGTCGCCGTCGAGCGCAGAGATCCGGACCCGCATGCTCTCGATGAGCCGGCCGGTCTCGTTGCGCACGACGACAGCGAGCTGACCGTTGGCGTGGCCCCACGAGACGACGTCGAGCGCGGTCCGCTGCGGGTCCTCGGAGTCCTCCGTGACGTCCTCGGTGGCTGTGTCCGACGGCCTCGAGGACGCGACCGGGCCCGGTGTCCGCGCGTCGCGGGTGGCCCCCTCCCCTCCCCCGGCGACCAGGCCGGACATCAGGAGGTAGCCGACGACCATCCCGAACGCGATCACACCGACGCCCGGGTAGAGCGGCCACGTCGCTCGCGTCGTCTCGGTCCAGGGGCTCATCGCGCACCCCCGACCCCGGCCGACTCCCTCGGCAGGGCCGCCACCTCCCGGTAGACGTCCAGGAGGGAGTCCACCGTGCGCTCGATCAGGAAGAGGTCCACGACCCGGGCCCGCCCGGCGGCACCCAGCCGGCGCCGCAGGTCGGCGTCCGTCGACACACGGCGGAGCGCGTCGGCGAGCTCGTCGACCGAACCGGGCTCGACGAGGAGGCCGTCGACGCCGTCCCGCACGATCTCCGCCACGCCCCCGACCCGGGAGGCGATGACGGGCACACCGCTCGCCATCGCCTGGAGCAGGGCCATCGGGCAGGCCTCGGCCGCGGAGGGCAGCACGAAGACGTCGGTGCCGCGCAGGTACGGCGCCGGGTCGTCGCGGTAGCCCGCGAACCGCACGCGGTCGGAGACGTCGTCCGACGCCACCGCCGCCTCGATCCTGCCGCGCTCGGGGCCGTCGCCGACGAGCTCCAGCTCCGTCCCCGGGACCCGGGCCAGCGCCCGGACCAGGTCGGGGACCCGCTTGACGGGCTGCATGACGCCGAGCCACGTCGCCCGCACCGGCCCGGCTGCGCGACCGGTCGCCTGCCGGTCGGCGGGAACCACCTCGCGCACCCACTCGCGGCCCACGCCGTTGTGGACCGTGCGGACCCGCTCGGGTCGGACGCCGACGTGGTCGCGCAGGTAGTCGGACAGCGCCTCGCAGGGCGCGACCACCGCCGACCGCGGCGTGGTCGCGAGCAGCCGCTCGAGCGTCAGGTAGGTCAGCCGGTCGCGCCGGCGCGGCCGGGACATCACCAGGTTGCCGGGGACCAGTCCGGCCAGCTGGTCGGGCACGCCGTGCAGCGTGTAGACAGACGGGACCGACCGGCGCGCGGTGACTGCCCGACCCACCAGTCCGGCCCGGCGGTCCTGGAGGTGCACCACGTCGGGCCGCACGCGGTCGACGACCGCCGCGACGGCCCGGGCGCCGCCCAGGTCGGTCTTCGACCGCACCTCGACGGAATGGGTGACCACGCCGCCGCGCGCGGCGGTGGCCAGGTGGTCGCCGGGCGGGCCGACGAGGTGGCTCTCGTGGCCCGTCCGGGCGAGCTCGACGGCGACGTCGACCGCGTGGTCCACCGGCCCGCCGCGGGCCTGGGTGATCAGCTGGAGGACGCGCACCGTCACCACCTCCGCGTCGGGGTCGAGGGCTCCGGGTCGACGGCCGCGCCGAGGGCGACCAGCAGCCACACCGGCAGGTAGAACTGCTCGCTCAGGAAGCACGCCGCCACCAGGGTGGCGGCGAACGCGATCAGCACAGCCTGCGCGAGCGGTCGGTGGTCCGGTGAGCGGCGCGCACGCAGCGCGCCGCGGACGGCGTACCCGATCGCGGCGAGGAACGCGGCCAGGCCGAGCAGGCCCAGCTCGGCGCTCACGTCGAGGTACATCTGGTGCGCCACCGACTCGTCCACGTCGGCGAGGTCCGCGGGCACGAAGCGGTCCCGCGCCTCGGCGAAGCCGCCCGGCCCCTGTCCGAGCAGCGGGCTCGCGGCGGTCATCCGCGCAGCCATGGTCGCGGTCGTGGCCCGGGAGGACACGTTGTCGGCGGCGATGTTGCTCTTCTCCTCGAGGCTGCGGTCGACGACGGCGGCGTTCGCCGCCCAGAGCGCGCCGACCACGACGGCCGCGGCAGCGGCGACCGCGGCAGCGGTCGAGAGGCGGACCGCGCCGAGGACGACTGCGACGAGGAGTGCCGCCGCGAGGCCGACGAGGGCGCCGCGGGAGAAGGTCGCGAGGAGCGCGACGACCAGCACGACGGCGCACGTCGCGCGCAGCGCTCCCGTCCTGCGGCTGCCGACGAGCAGCAGCGGGAGGGCCGCCACGAGGAAGAAGGCGAGGTCGTTCGGGTCCTCGAGCGGCCCGGCGGCGCGGCCGCCGTCCACGAGGAACCCGACGAGGGCGACAAGGCCGGCGGCGGCGCACGAAAGTGCGAACGCCAGGACCAGGTGCCGAGCGACCGCTCCCCCGCCGGGGCGGCCGGTGCGCGCCGTGTCGACGAGGACCACGACGACCAGGGCGTACGACGCGTAGGTCGTCGCATGGTCCAGGCCGGTGGCGAGGTCGGCGCCGTGGACGGCGAACGACGCGAGCACCACCGTGACGAGGGCAGCGACGGAGATCACCGCGGGGTGCCGCAGGCCTGCCGGCCGGGGGTCCCTGGTCAGGCGGACCAGCCAGGACACGAAGAGCAGACCACCCGCGACCTTGATCGCGGCGGGATGCAGCTCGCGCAGCAGGTTGCCCCACGGCTCGAGGGCGACGTACGCGACCGCTGCCCACTCGACCCGGGCGACCGCCGCGGCGACCACGCCGAGGGCCAGGAGCGAGGCCAGCACCGCCTGCGGCGCAACGACCGCCGCCGCTCCGGCCGCCACTCCTGCCGCGGTGAGCCCGAGCGCCGCGCTCGCGACCCTGGCCCGCTGCTCGTGTCGGGCGTCCGCGAACGACGCCGTCGTCGCGGACGTCTGGTCGGACAGGAGCGCGGTCATGACCGACTAGTGCGTCGGCGAGCGTCGTTGATCCGAGCGTCGCCCGTTGATGCGCCGCCGGGCCGTCGCGCGTAGACGAACATCGTGTTCCGTGGTGCGGCCCGGCTCGACAGGGTCCGGTCGATCACCCGTGACAACCGCTGCTGCGCCTCCCCCGACGCACCGAGCCGGCTGGCGATCTCGGCGCCGGTGCAGCCGGTGTGGGTGACGGGCTGCACGTCCACGTCGACGTAGCCCAGGCGGTCGAGCATCCGCTCCATGCCGCGATCCCGGTAGAGGTGGAGGTGGCCGCGCGTGACCCGCTGGTCGGCGAGCGTCGCGAGCCGGCGCCGTCCGACCCGCGCGGCCGCCACGCCGACCGCATCGGCGAGGCACCACCGCGGCGTCCGGAGGAACAGGACGCCGCCCGGCCGGAGCATCCGCCACGCCGACGCGAGGAAGGCGCTCGGGTCGCCGACGTGCGCGATGACGCACCACATCGTGAGGACGTCGACGCTCTGCGCGGGCTGCTCGTCCAGGTCTCGCGTGCTCAGCTCGATCCCGTACCGCGCCGCGGCGTGGTCGACCGCGGACTGCGAGATGTCGTTGCCTGCGATCCGGAACCCCCGCGACCGCGCCATGTCGAGGAAGCCACCTGTGCCGGCGCCGACGTCGAAGAGGCGAAGCTCGGATGCCCGCGTGGCCGCGCGAGCACGGAGCTCGTCCAGCACCTCGTGGCGCACGACTTCCCGGGTGTGCATCGTGTCCGCGTAGACCTCCCAGTCGGTCTGGGCCGCCTCGCCGCCGGAAGCGACGCTCTGGATGTCCTCCGCCACGATGCCTGCGGCACCCAGGACCGACACGGTGCCGCAACCGCGGCAGCGTCCTACGTCCAGGTGCCACGCGACAGAGTGGCGTACGACCCCCATCGGCCCGCCACAGGCGTGGCAGTGCTCTGCGGCGGCCGTCGCCGTGACTGCTGTCATCTCAGTCCCCTCCGGTTCGGGGGCGGTACGGCTGCCGCTGGACCGCGGCCTCGAAGGCGCGCATCGCGGGCTTCGGACCGAGGTCCGGACGCAGCAGGCCGAATCCGTCCTTGTAGCTGTCGGTCGGACCGTCCACGTCCCGGTACCAGATGATCGGCCCGACGTAGGGATACCTCGATCGGATGAGGTGGACGGCTTGGCGCAGGAACCGGGCCTGCGTCTGCCGGGTCACCGGCCGGTCCCACTCGTTGCCCTCGCTGTCGGGCCCGGACGACCACCCGAGCTCGGTGATCCAGATCCGCTTGCCCTCGTCACCCCACTCGTCCATCACGGCACGCATCGCGGGCGTGTGGGTGAGGCGCCAGACCTCACCGACGGCGGGAGTGTCGGGCGCCGCGTCGCTGGGCCCGACGTACGGGTGCGTCGCGACGCCGTCGAAGCAGTCACCCGCGCCGGCCCGGTAGGCGTCCTCGAGCCAGCCGTCGTCGTTGTACATCAGTCCGCCGAAGAGCACCGGGGAGTCGTCGTGCTCCTTCACCGCCGGGTAGGCCGCGCACAGGAGCCGGGAGTAGACGGTGGGATCGGCGCCCTCGAAGAACGTGTCGAAGTTGGGCTCGTTCCAGATCTCCCACGCGTCCACGTCGTCCGCCCACCGCGCGGCCGCGCGGCCGATGGCCTTCGCGTAGTCGGCGTTGTCGGTCGGGGGCGCGTAGGGGCTCCCGTTGGGCGAGGCCCACGGCGGTGTGAGCCACAGGTCGAGGATCACCTTCAGCCCGTTGGCGCGGGCGCCGGCCAGCACGTCGTCGATGAGCGTGGCGTACCAGTCGTCGAACGCGCCCGGCCCGTTGGGCTGGAGGGTCTGCCATCCGACGTCCACCCGGACCCAGCCGGCGCCGCCGTCGGCGAGTCGCTCCATGGCTGCGACCGCCCGGTGGGCGCGGGCGGCGTGGTGCGCCGAGAGCTGGAACCCGAGCTGGGTGTCCTCTCCCTGGAGCGGAACGTCGTCCGCGGGCCTGTCGTCGGCCGGCTCCGACGGGTGCGCGGGGCTCGTCGCGAGCACCGGCCCCGGCAGCGCCTCGGTCGGCGTCGGCCTCGTCGAGCCCAGCATCCAGGCCGCGGCGACCGCGGTCGCCGCAGCGAGGATCACGGTCACGGCCCGCCAGAGGTTCGTGCTCATCGGGACCCCGGGACGGTCACGGTGTCGTCGACGGGGTCGGCCCGGCCGACCAGCTCGTGGACGGCGCGGCGTACGGCGGGGAACCTCGCGGCCGCGTGCCACGCGGCCGGGTAGAACCGCGCGAGCTTGACCCGGAACGACCGCAGGGTGTCGGACGCGTTGACGTCCACGCGCTCGATCGCGAGCTCGTCGACGGGGTCGTGGACCGCGAAGGCGATGTCGTAGCCAGCAGCCCGGACCGCTGCGCGCGATCGCGCGTCGTGGGTGCCGTAGGGGAACGCGAAGGACCGCACCTCGGCGCCCACGAGCGAGCCGAGCACCTCCCGGGTCTCGGCGGCGTGACGTCGCAGCTCGTCGTCCGACAGCGTGGGCAGGGCCGCGTGGTCCAGGCCGTGGGAGGCGATGCCCATCCCCTGCTGCTGGACGGCCCGCAGCTCGTCCACGCCCATCAGCGGGTGCCGGTGCGGCGGCTCGAGCCAGTCGGACCGGCCGCCGATCAGCCCGACCGGCACGTACAGGACGCTCGGCACGCCGTACGACGCGAGCACCGGCGCCGCGTGCTCCCCCACCCCGAGGTAGCCGTCGTCGAACGTGATCAGCACCGCCTTCCGGGGCAGCGGAGCGCCGTGGACGGCGGCGACGTACTGCTCCTCGGAGACCGGCGCGAACCCGGACTCGAGGAGGTGGTCGACCTGGTCGCGGAACGCCTGCGGCGTCACGAACAGGCCGTGCGGGTCGCGGCTGCTCGGCACCGTGTCGACGCCGTGGTACATCAGCACGCGTGCGCGGGGCAGGGTCCTCACGTCAGCTCCCGGATCTTGTAGAGCCCTCCCGCGAGGAGCAGCGCGGTGAGCGTCAGGAGTGCGGCGATGTAGAGGGCCCGCGGTGGGTCGGACGTCACGCCGGCCGGCCCCGCCTGCACCACCACCACGACCTCTGCCATCTCGTTGCCCTGCCCGACCTGCTCGGCGTGCTCCGCCAGGCCGTTGGCGACGGCCACTGCCGCGTCGCGGTTCGTGGCGGTCGCCTGGATCCGGATGGTCGCGGTGCCGGCGTCGGACGTGGCGTCGGCGGAGATGTCGTAGTCGTCTCCGATGCCGAGGTCGGCCCTGACGAGGGCGGTCGTCTCCTTCGCGCTCAGCAGCACGCTGAACTCGTGCGCCTGCATCTCGATGCTGTCGGCCTGCTGCTCGGCGGTCAGCGGCCGCAGCGCGATCGCGCTGGTGGCCGTGTAGGTCGTCGGGATCAGGTAGATCACCTGGATCCCGAGCACCACCAGCAGCCCGAGCCCGCCGACCAGGAGGCCGACGTGGCGCCAGCGCTCCTTCACCCGGCGGTCCTGGCGCTCGGTCATCATCAACATGGGGGTGGCTCGCTTCCGAGGGTGAGGGGGTGGAGGGTGCGCCGCGGGCCGGGCTCGGCGGACCGGCCCTGCTTGGTCGTGAGGTCGACGACGACCGCGATACCGAGGAGGGTCCAGACCAGCCCGGCCACGATCGGGTTTCGCAAGGGCATGTCGAACGTGCCGTGGATCGCCACGGCGATCAGACCCGCGATCACGGCGAGTCCGCGGGTACGGCGGAGCCGGTCGGCCGCGACGAGCTCGTCACCGTGGCGCATGAGTCGCCGGGCGGCGAGGGCGCAGCCGACGACAACGACGACCGCAAGGCCCACCCCGATCATCCCGCGCTCGGCGAGGATCGTGAGCGGGAGGTCGTGCGGGTGGTCGGCGGGCCGGGCCGACACCCGGCTGACCGCGCCGCTCGCGGCCTGTTGGTAGGCGCCGGGCCCGATCCCCCACCACGGGTGCTCCGTCGCCTGGCGCCAGGCCTCGCCCCAGATGAGCGGGCGGTCGTCGTACTGGTTCTGGGTCGGGTCGCCGAGCGACCTCATCCGGAGCGCGAAGACGCCGAGCAACGGGGCGCTCGACGGCAGCACCAGGGCGAGGACAGCAGTTCCGGCCAGCGCAGCGGCCACGGTGCCGAGCGCACGTCGCGTCGCCGGCGCGAGGACGGCCAGGGCTGCCAGCCCGACGACGCAGCCGATCCACGCGCCGCGCGACATGCTCAGCACGCAGGCTGCGGCGAGGCATGCCGCTGACAATCCGAGCACGGCCGTACGGCGCCGCGAGCCCGCCGTGACGGTGGCCGCGACGGCCAGCGGCAGCAGCGCGGCACAGAACACCCCCAGCTCGTTGGGCTGGGCGAACGGGCCGGTGAGCCGTCCGTTGACGACGTTGCCCGCCTCGGCCGCCTCGATCGATCCGGCGGACGCCAGCGCCATCATCGCGACCACGCCGCCCACCACGACCAGCAGGTCGACGCCGTCGACCTCGAGCCCGGGCCGGTGCGCGAAGGCGATCGCGAACGCGTAGCCGAGGGTGATCAGCGAGATGACGACGAGCGCGATCGAGCGGTCGGGGTCCACCCCCGAGGCCGCAGACACCACGCCGGCGGCCACGCCGAGGCTCAGGCCGAGCAGGACGAGCGAGCTCGGCAGCGGTGCCTCGTCGCGCACCAGGACGACGAGGGCCAGGAGTGCGGGCACCGCCATGGCGACGAAGGACAGCGAGAGGCCGACCACCGGGACGGCGGTGTCGCCGAGCGGCAGCACCACGATCGCCGCGCCCACCGCGATCGGGAGGGAGCGGCGCACGCGCGAGAACGCTTTGGCCTGACGTGCGTCGGTCACGTCCGGCGCCCCCGGCTGCGGACCGCCGCGGACACGGCGCCGTAGGCCTTGGCCAGGTCGCGGGCCGCGCCGACGACCGGCACGAGGGCCGCGGTCGTCAGCGGACGCGGGCCCCGGAGCGCGCGCGAGAGAGGCAGCGAGAGGTAGGCGGCGGTGCCCGCGCCGGCCGCCACGCGGGCGGCCCGCCCGCCCCGCGCGGCGATGACGACGCCGGCGCCGTACGCCGTGACCCGGGTGAGGTCGCGGCCCATGAGCCGCCGGTCGAGCGAGTTGCCGCTCCCCTCGCCGTACCGTCGGAACATCCGGAGGTTGGACCGCAGCGTCGGGCGCTGCGCCCACGACACCTCGGCGTCGAGCACCATCTCGGCGGCGTGGCCGGTGGCGACGACCCGCCGCCCGAAGAGGACGTCCTCGCCGGTGGCGAGGTCCTCGGGGAAGCCCCCCGCCGTGCGCCAGGCGGCGCGCGTGAACGCGACCGACCGCCCCGTCGGCATCGACGGATCCCAGCTGCGGCCGAACAGCCGGCCGTAGGCGCGCACCAGCGGGGTCGGGCGGCCCAGCTCCTCGACAGCGGGATAGCCCACGGCCGCGAGCGCACGCTCCCACGGCTTGTCGGCCACGACGCGGTAGGTGCCGGTCCAGAGCCCGACGCCAGGATGCTGGGCGACGGCCCGGCGCAGGGCGTCGAGCCACCCGGCCTCAGGGACGCAGCCGGCGTCCGTGCAGGCGATCGTCTCGTGACGGGCGAGCGAGATGCCGAGGTTGCGTCCCCGGGAGATGCCGGCGCCGGGCTCGACGCGCACGGTCACCCGCCGATCCGCGGCCGCCGCCTGTCGCGCGACCAGCAGCGACTCGTCGACGGACCCACCGTCGACGACGACCAGCTCGTCGTCGCGACCCAGCTGCGGGACGATGGCGGTGAGGAGCTCGGTGAGGCCGTCCACGTCGTCGAGCACGGTAGTCACCACGCTCATGGCCGGTCCGGTCGCGACCCGTCCGGCGCCGGGACGGTGGGCCAGCCAGGCGAGGAAGTCGACCAGCCGGTCGGCGGCGCCGGGCGCGTCGGGGAAGTCGGCGGCCCGCCGCTCCCCCGCCTCGGCCACCAAGCGCCGGGCCTCGGGGTCGGCGAGCACCACGAGCGCCTCGGCGACCGCTGGCGGGCACGCGGGCGGGACGCAGATGCCGCCACGGCCGACGAGCTCGTCGACGGGCGGGGTCGCGATGACCGGGACGCCCCCGGTGATCGCCTCGAGTGCGGTCATGCCGAAGCCCTCGCGGTACCACGCCAGGTCGGGGCTCGGCTTCGTCAGCACGGCGACGGCGTCGAACGCGCTGACGACGTCGTGGAAGTCGGGGACCTCGCCGAGGAACCGGACCCGGTCGGCGACGCCGATCTCGGCCGCGAGCTTGACGAGGCGGTCGTGCTCGTCGGGGTCGGCTGGGTCGTGGATGCCGGCGACCGCCAGCACCCAGCCGGCGGCCGCGGGGTCGGCGAGCGCGTGGACGGCGTCCTCGATCCCCTTGTTGCGGGTGATCCGGGTCGCCATGCCGAGCAACAGCTCGTCCGGCGCGACGTGGATGCCGAGCCGCTCGCGCGCCTCCGGCCGCGGCACGGGCCCGGCCATCCGGGGCGGGTTGACCACGAGACCGTGGCGGGTGGAGCGGCCGCGCGTGAGCCAGTCGCTGGTGGAGACCTGGCCATCGGTCATCCGGTCGATGAGATTGGTGAGCCGCTCGTACGACGCGTCGTGGCGCACCCACACGACCGGGATGCCCAGTGCGCGAGCGGCCGGAGCCGCGAGGAGCGCTGCCTTGACGCCATGAGCGAGGACCACGTCCGGCTGCAGCCGGCGGAGCGCGGCGGGCATCCGGGCCGCGACCCGCGCGAGTCCCGTCGCCCGGCTCTTGCTGGGGAGCCGGACGACCGGCCAGCCGCGGGTCGCCCAGGCGTCGGCGGTCGGACCGCCGCCGAGACCGATGACCGACACATCGAGCCGGTCGGTCGCGTCGGCGAGGGCGAGCTGCCACCGCTCCGCGCCGCCGAGCACGCCGCCGTGCTGGACGACGGTGACCCGCAGCCGCGACCCCCCGGTGGTCACGTCACGCTCCCCGCGGGCGGCGCGGGCGACGCGTGGGCCGGACGCCGATGAGCACGCTGCCGAGCACGCGGAGCCGGACGCTGCGCAGGTGCTCCGCGGCCCGGCGTACGAAACGGGGATGGACGGAACCGGCGGGGACGACGAGGAGCACCGCACCGTGGATCGCCATGATCCGCGCGTCCTCGGACGCGGACACGGGCGCGGCATGCGCGATGACGACGTCGTAGGCGTCCTCGGTGTCCTCGAGGAACCCGCGGAACCGCATCTCCATCAGGCTCGGGGCCGCGAGGTGGGCGTCGCCGAGCGGGAGGACGTCGACGCCCTCCACGGGTCCCGGCTGCACGGTGTCGGCGAGGTCGCTCTCGCCGGCGAGCACGTCGTAGAGGCCCGGCTCGCCGTGCAGCGCGAGCGCCGGGTGGACGTGGCCGTCGTCCCGGTCGGTGTTGACCACGAGCACCCGGTGACCGGCCTCGGCCAGGGCGACGGCGAGGTTGACCTCGGTCCATCCGGCCCAGGGATCCGCCGCGCTCGCGGACGTCACGACGAGCAGCCGCGTCGGGTCCTCGGCGCTGGTGAACTCGATGGCCACGCGCAGCGCGCGCACGGCCTGGAACTCCTCGGCCCAGTAGTCGGTCGCGGCGAGCGTGCCTTCGGTCTCCGCCGGCCGCGGGATGACGCCGAGGATCGCGGTCTCCGTCACCTGCTCCGCCTCCTCCGGCTCCGTCACCGTGCGGAACGAGCGATCGGCGATCGCCGCGGTGACGACGGCCAGCACCGCGGCCAGCACCAGGCCGGCGAGGACGGTCAGCGGGATGTCGGGCGAGGTGAACTCGTCGGGCACGACGGCGTTCTCGGTCACGTGGTAGTCGAACGTCCCGTTGCTCGGGTCGAGGGTCGGGAGCAGCTCGACGATCACGTTGGCGATCTCGGCGGCCCGGGTCGCGTCGGTGTCGGTGACGGCCACGTGGACGATCACGGTCCCGGGCACCACCTCGCCGTCGACCTCGTCGCGCAGCTGGTCGACGGAGAGCCCGTCGACCCGTTCCGCGACCTGCTCGAGGAGGGGCCGGGACTCCGCCACGTCGGCAACGGTCCCGAGCAGGTCGTCGTAGCTGGCGGGCGAGGAGACGAGGTCGGCCTGCGGCGTCGCAGCGATCCGCGCCGACGCGGTGTACTCCCGGTCGGCCAGGATCAGCCCGGCGGCGACCGCGTTGGCCACCAGGGCGAACACGATCACCACCGTCCACTTGCGGCGCCACAGCAGCGCGGCGAGCGAGCGCAGGCCTCCGCGCACCGCGGCCGGACCGGGATCGGTCTCCTCGATCGGGGCAACCATGGTCGTCGTCATGTCGATTCCTAACTGAGAACGAGCTCGGCACGGGCGAGCCGGTAGGCGGTGCGGAGCCGCTCCTCCTGGAGCTCGGGCGAGTGAGCCGCGGCGAAGAGAAGCGATCGCCGCTGCTCGGCCGCCCAGGCGTCCGGGTCGGCGAGCGCGAGGATCCGGCCGGCGAGGTCGGCGGCGGTCGGGGTCGTGCCCGGCACGCCGAGGCTGACGAGGGTCGGGATCCCCCGCGCAGCGACCGGGAGTCCGACCGAGGTGGCCTCGAGGATGCTGATGGGCGCGCCCTCCCAGGCGGCGGTGTGCACGAAGACCTGGGCCTCGGCGAGCCGCTTGACCACGTCGGTGCGGGGCATCCAGCCGGTCACGTGCACGTCGCGGGCGCGCAGGGCGTCCTCGGCGACGGGATCGCCGCCGCCGAGCCACTCCCACTCGACGCGGCCGCCGAGGACCTCCTCGAGGTACCCCTTCACGGTGAGCAGGTAGCGCCAGTCCTTCTGCGGGCAGAGCCGGCCGGCGGCGACCACGCGGAGCGGCAGGGCGAACCGCGCCCGGACGTCCGGCCGGTCGAGGGGGCGGTCGAGCGGGCGGTTGGGCACCGTCACGACGTCGCGGTGCCCGAGCTCGCGCGCGAGCCCCGCCTCGTGGGGCGAGCACGCGACGAGCACGGACGTACGGCGTACCAGCGCCCTCTCCACGCGGCGCGCGAGGTCGTTGGCCGCGCGGCCGGCGTCGCGGCGCTCGAACGCGAAGCAGTGCGGGCTGTAGACGACCTCGACGCCCGGGTCGACGACGCGCGAGACGACCCCGGCGTACGACGAGTGGGCGTGCAGCCGGTCGGGCGCAAGGCGGCGGACGAGCTGCCGCAGGTCGCCGACCGCGTGGATCGGCTGGCGCGCGAGGGTGGTCACGGTGGTGAAGGGAGCCAGGTCGTCGCCGGTGTCGGCGTGCGACCGCAGCGGCCAGACGGCCAGGTGGTGGTCGAGGTCGGGAGTGACCTCGACCATCGCGAGGACCGACGAGAGCACGCCGGTGAGGGACTCGACGACGTGGAGCACACGATGGGACATCAGGTCTCCCGAGGTCAGTACGCGCCACGGCCGCGAAGAACGGCCGGCAGGGTGCGGAGGAGGATCCCGAGGTCGAGCCGCAGCGACCGGTGGGCGACGTAGTGGAGGTCGAGCGCGACGGCTTCCTCCCACGAGAGGTCGCTGCGGCCGCTGACCTGCGCCAGGCCGGTCATGCCGGGCCGGACGCGGTGCCGGCCGTGGTCGCGGGGCGTGAAGACGGCGACCTCGTGCGGAAGGGCGGGGCGCGGTCCGACGAGCGCCATGGTGCCGGTGACCACGTTCCACAGCTGGGGCAGCTCGTCGAGGGAGAGCCGCCGCAGCACGCGACCGACCCGGGTCACCCGCGGGTCGTCGTGCAGCTTGTGCAGCGGGCCGGCGGCATCGTTGCGCGCGGCGAAGAGCGCCGAGGCGTGCCTCTCGGCGTCGGCGCGCATCGTGCGGAACTTCAGGATCTCGAACTCGTGGCCTCCGAGGCCGACCCGCCGCTGCCGGTAGAGGACCGGTCCGCGGCTCGTCGTCGCGACGGCCAGCGCGACCAGCACGAGGAGGGGCACGAGGAGAGGGAGCGCGAGCGTCACGGAGACCAGCTCGACGGCGCGGCGTCCGCGACCGTGATGATGGGCGGTGACGTCGGCGGGAGCGGCCTCGACGGGCACGCGAGCGATGCTCATCAGTGGGTCCGTTCGCCGGTCCGCGCGGGATGGTGTCTCACGTACTACTGGTGCGGCGGGCGGTCCGGTTGATCCATCGGACCGCGGGGAATTCAGCGCTTTGCAGCGGCAATTCCGCGATGGAACCGGGCATACGGCGCCAGCTCGGAAGCGACCGCGGCGACCATCTGTCCGCGTACCACCCGGGCGATCACCCGGTGGCACGCGTCCTCCGCAGCGCGTGCGTGGCGCTCGGCGACCCGGTCGGCGACGATCGCGCTGCCGCGGCCGACGGCGGTCCAGGCGAGGGCGAGGGCCCCGAGGACGATCAGCGGCACGGTTGTCGCGGCGCCACGGACGAACGACGTCGTGGCGAGCAGCAGCGCCGCGACCGCGGCCAGCGTGACGACGAGCCGGAGCACGCCGACGAGCGGGAGCCATCCGGGCAGCCGGTCCTGAAATCGGACGGCCGCCAGCTCGCTGTCGAGACGGTCGTCTGCTGATTTCTGGCCCACGGACGCGACTGCCCGGATGGGGTCTTTCCAGGCCGGGGTGAGGTCCCGGCACACGTTGTCGACGAGGTTGCGCACGGCGGTGTCGACGGCAGGTCGGTCGACGGGGCCCACGCGGCGCGGCGGCGCCGCGGCCGGCTCCGCACCGCGGAAGCCGGCGAGTGTCGTACGGCCGAGCGCCTCGGCCCTGGTCGCACGACGCAGCGAGGCGACCAGTCCGGTCACGCCGGCCGCGGCTGCGACCTGGCGCTCGAGGTCGGAGACCCACACGTCGGGCACCGCCACCGGCGCGTCGCCGGCCGCCTGCTCGAGCCGCGCCGCCGCAGCCCGGATGTCGGCCTCGACCCGGAGGGCCGAGTTCTGCTTCTCCTCGACCCGGCGGCGGAGCGCGGTGCGCAGCTCCTTGAGGCCGGTGCCGTGGCGCGCGCTCGTCGCGATGATCCGCGGGTCGCGGATGCCGTCGGCGACGAGCAGCTTCCGGAGGTCGCGGACCATGCCGGCGCGGCGCTCCTCGGGGACCTTGTCGATATGGTTGAGGACGACCATGGTGACCGCGCGGTGACCGGCGAGCGGCTGGAGGAAGCGCTCGTGGATCGCGGCGTCGGCGTACTTCTGCGGGTCGACGACCCAGATCAGGAGGTCGGCCAGCTCGATGATCCGCTGTGCCTCCTCGTGGTGCGCGACCTCGATCGAGTCGTGGTCGGGCAGGTCGAGGAGGACGAGCCCCTCGGGCAGGCGGGTGCGGGACTGGCCGGAGGTCAGCGTCGCGCGGGTGTGCTGCTCGCTGGAAGGAACTCCGAGCCACTCGAGCATCTCGCCGAGGTCGTCGTCGCTCCAGACGAGGGCCTTCGCCTTCGACGTCGTGGGTCGTTGTGCCCCGGACGCCGACAGCTTCGCGCCGGCCAGGGCGTTGAACAGCGTGGACTTGCCCGATCCGGTCGAGCCGGCGATGGCGACGACCGTGTGCTCCGAGGACAGCCGGAGCCGCCCGGTGGACCGGGCGACCGACGCCTCGACGGAGTCGAGGAGGTCGTCGTCGAGCCGACCGCGCGACGCGGCGACGGCGGCCTCCAGACCGTCCAGCCTCGGTTGGAGGCTGCTCCCCCGCGTCACCAACCGCGGCGGCACGGCCAGCGAGGAACCGAGTCCACGACCGTTCATCTCAGGCTCCTTGCCTCTCGTGCTGGGCGAGCGTCCGGGCGGCGTCGTCCGCGGCGGCGCGCAACCGCGCGGGTGCGTCCGGCGCGAGGTTCCACTCGAGCACCGGCTGGAGGTACCGGTCGCGGTCCTCTGCAAGCAGCGCGGTCAGTGCGCGTACGAGGCCGTCGCGGGCCGCGTCGACGAGGGTCGTGACGTCGTCCGGCTCGTCGGGCCGGTGGCCGTCGCGGGCGGACGCGGCGCGCAGCACCAGCGCGATGGCGAGCATGTCCCGCTCGACGTCCGCCGCCGGGTCGGTGCCGAGCTCGAGCGCGACGCGGGCGGCGAACCGCTGGCGCCATGCGCGGATGACCTTGCGCGCCTGCGAGGCGAGGCCGCGTCCGGGGCGGGTCAGGTCGTCGGTGCTCCAGTCGAGCAGGGCGCTGCCGTGGGCGGTCGCCTTCAGCTCGGTGCTGGCCGCCTCGGCGGCCTGGGCGGCGTGGTCGACGAGCAGCGTCTCGAGGGCGATGTCGAGGGCGACCCCCAGCCGGTCGACCCGGGCCGCTCGGTCCGCGTCCCTGCCGGGGAGCCGGCGACGTAGGTCGGTCACCAGGTCCGGCGCCGTCGCCGGGTCGAGGTCGCCGACGAGGTCGAGCCACTGTGCGACCAGGTCACCGCGGACCAAGGTGCCGTCAGCCAGCGCGCCACGCAGCGCGTCGGCAGTGCCGGCGTAGACCCGGTCGGCGACGGCGAGCAGCTCGCTCACCGCCTGCACCTGGAGGGTCGCCGCCTCCGCGACGGACGGCGCGGCGGCGACCGCGCGCCGGATCGCGCCCCGGACGCTGTGGCGGACAGCAGCCGAGCGGGCGGCGCTGTCGGCAGCGAGAGCGTCGAGCCAGCGCCGCAGACCGGTGAGGTGGTGCGCGGGCAGGATGCCCTGTCCGTCGACGACACCCTCCTCGACGAAGAACATCTGGTCGGCCGGTACGGCGGTCGCGCGCAGCATCGTGGCGAGGTGGGAGGACACCGTCGCCATGTCGTCCGCGGGCACGCGGTTCATGACGACGGCGACGGTGGTCTGCCGCTCGAGCGCCAGCGAGAGCTGAAGCCACGGCACCTGGTCGGAGTAGCGCGCAGCCGAGGTCACGAACAGCAGCAGGTCCGCGGCTGCGAGGAGCTTCGTCGCCAGCTCGCGGTTGGCGTCGTCGATGGAGTCGAAGTCGGGGGCGTCGAGCAGCGCGACACCGCGCGGCACTGCGGTCGTCTCGACGAGCTGGAGCGCGTCCCGGGACGTCGTGGGCCGGTCGACCCGGTCGAGGGAGGGAAGCACCCGGTCGGGCCCGAACCACTCGCGGTCCGCGGGGTGGTGCGCCAGCACCGGTGAGCGGGTCGTCGGCCGGAGGAGACCCGGGGTCGTGACCCGCTGGCCCGTCAGGCTGTTGACGAGCGTGGACTTGCCGGCGCCGGTGGGACCACCGACGACGACGAGCGCCGGGCCGTCGAGCCCGGCGAGACGTGGGAGCACGTAGTCGTCGACCTGCGCGATCACCCGGCCGCGCTCCTCGCGGACGGTGCTGATGGACGACAGGTCGAGCGGGAGCGCCGCCGCCTCGAAGGCGGCATGCAGCCTGACGACCGAGGACGAGAGGTCGCGCGCGAGCGACCGCGCGCCGGAGCGGCGGGGTCGGGCCACCGGCACCGTGCTCACGCCGGACCCTCGCGGTCCGGGTGCGCGTGCCGCGGGGTGGTCACTCGCCACGCTGCCCGTGCCGGCGGAACATCGAGCCGAGCTGGCGGTCGGCGCGCTCGGGCGCGGTCGTCGACGCGACTGGGTCGGCGCCCTCGTCGGCGTACTCTTCGGCGTCCTCGCCGTCGGCCATGGTGCTGTCGCCGTCGGGATCGTCGGTCCCCGCGTCGTCCGCGGCGGTGGTTACGTCGGTGGCTGCGTCGCCGTCGGCCTGGTCGTCCTCCGCGGCGTCGGAGTCCGCGGCGACGTCGTCCGCAGTGCCGTCGAGCTGCTCCGCCGCGCCCTCCGGCGCCGGGTTCTCGGAGAGGAGCTGGTCCATCGCCGCGCGGGTGGACTCGACCCGCTCCATCACGGCGGCGACGCCCGCTGCGAGGTCGGCCATCGCCTCAGCTGCCGTCCGGCTCAGCTCCGTGGCGCGGTGCAGCACCGATCGGGCCTCGGCCCGGATGGCCTCCCCGTCCTGCTGCGCACGCTCGGCTGCTTCGGCGACGTAGGCACGGGCGGTCTCCTCGGCCTCGGCCATGGAGGTCCGCAGCGCCTCGGCCCGGATGGCGTCCGCGTCGCGGCTCGCCGACTCCGCGAGGTCGGCGGCCAGGGCGTCGACCTTGGCACGCTGGGCGGCTGCCCAGCCGGCGAGCTCCTGGCGGGTGCGGTCGGCGGCGTCCCGGGCCTCGAGGACCAGGCGCTCTGCCTCCTCGGTGGCCGCCTTGCGAGCCGCGGTGGCCACGGAGAGCATCTCCTGCGCCTCGGCGTGTGCGTCCCGCGTCGCCCGCAGGGTCGCGGCGTGCTCGGTCGCCGACGCGGTGACGTCCTTCACGTCGGGCAGCCCGGCCGAGGCGCTCGGCGGCTGGAGGTCGGTCAGGACCTGGTCGAAGACGCGCGCCGCGTCGGCGCGCGGCGGCTCGCTGGTGCCGGAGCCGGCAGCCTGCTGCTCATCTTCGGTTTCGGGACCGGGGCGACTGAACATGTCCAACTAGTGCGATGGCGGGGCGGGTTGATCCGCGACGGTCGAAGAAATGTGCCCGGACCCGATCACCGCGCTCACTCGTCGTCCTCGTCGTCGCTGAGCGGGCTGAACGCCCAGCTGCGGCGCTCCTCGGACCGCGCCAGGTCGGAGGAGCGTCGTTCGACCTTGAAGGCCTCGCGCATCGTCGACAGCAGCCGCTCCCCCTCGTCCAGGCGGGTGTTGAGGACGGTCAGCCCGACGTCGCGCATCTCGTCGGCGTGCCCGAGCGCGTCGGCGACGATGCGCCGCGCCTCGCGGTCGGCCTCGGACAGCTTCGCCGTCGCCAGGCGTACGGCGGTCGCGCGCAGCCGCTGCGCCTCCTGCGCGACCAGGGCGAGCAGACGGTAGGCGTCAGCGCTGTCCAGGGTCCGGCCGTTCTCGAGCCGGTCGATCAGCTGGTCGATCTCGAGGTGCGGGAAGCTCGGCGGCCAGGGGGCCTGGTCGCCGTCCGACGGCTCGGAAGTCATGGCCTACTGGTGCGCGGCGGGCCCCGGTTTGATCCGCGAGGGGCAGGACTTCCGTCGAGGAACTGCCCTCCCGGGTCAGCTGGCCGCCGTGCTCGCCCCGATGTAGCGGAACGCGGCCCAGTAGTAGGGATGCGGATGGCGCCTCGCGACGTGGCGGCGCGCCTGACGGAGGGCCGACTCGGCCGTGTCCCCCTGGGCGAGCGCGCGGTAGAAGGACGTCATCAGCTCGAGGGTCACCGCGTCGTCCACCACCCACAGCGCCGCGACGACGCCACTGGCGCCGGCTTCGAGGCACGCCGGGGCGAGCCCGACAGGTGCCGAGGCGTAGTCGGGCGACAGGCCGGACCCGCAGGCGCTGAGCACGACGACCGCGCCGCCGAGGTCGATCGAGCCACCGATGATGTCCCGGGCCTCCAGCCAGCCGTCCCCGAGCCGGAGCGCGGAGGCCAGTGGGTTCTCGAGGCGGAACACCCCGTGGCAGGCGAGGTGCACGACGTCCGCGGCACGTGCCCGCAGGGCGAGCTCGGAGCTGGTCGCCTCGGCGCCGATGAGGATCTCCGCCCGCGGCAGCGCGCGGAAGATCATCTCGGCCTCCGCCGTGATCAGCGGTGCGTTGTCGTCCGGGACCGCCAGGACGAGGGTGGCCAGGTCGGCACCTCCGCCTTGCTGGGTCTCGCGGTGCACGGGCGTGGTCCGGCGGGCGAGCCGGTCGCCCCAGGGCGCGCCCGCGTCGAGCAGCGCGTCGAACGGGATCGCGTGCAGGTGGCGATGGCCCAGGAACCCCAGGTCCTCCTCGAGGTCGGAGAGCAGGTCTGCGACCGGTGCGACCAGCACGTCGTACAGACCCTCGAGCGACGGCGAGGAGGCCATCGCCGCTCCCGTCGCGCCGACTCCGGCCGCCATCAGGCGGCACTCCTGCTGCCAGGCGCGGACCAGCCGCGAGGTCTCGGGCGCCGCGTCCGGCAGCGCGCGGGCGTCGATCATGCCGTCGCGGAGGACGAACACGAGGATGTCGTCGCCGCTCACGTAGTAGTCGATCAGCGTCTCCCACGGCACCTCGGGCAAGGGCTGCTCCGGCGCCGGCTCCCACGTCGCCCAGGCGTTCCGCCCGACGTCGTCGAGGAGACGCGCGAGGCGATCGCCGTGGGGCGCCGGATGCCCGGCGCCGGTGCGCACGGCGGCCGGTCCGGCCGGGCGGGACTTGGCGCGGCGGGCGCGCTGCCACGCCTCGACCCGGCCGGCGTGGTCGTTGCGCTCCAGGAGGAGCCCGATCAGCTCGTCGGTGGTCTCGGCGACGATCGCCGACGGGGAGCCGTGCGCCTGGCCGTCCATGCCGGCCTGCCACACCCGCTCCTCCGCGAGCGCACGTCGGAGCGACTCGATCGCCTCGTCGAGCTGGCCCAGCCGCCGCTGGAGCCGGGCGACGGCGAGCAGCACGTCGACCCGCAGCTCCGGCAGTCCACTGCGGGCGGCGAGGTCGGCGGCGTCGTCGAGCAGCGCCCTGGCCTCGTCGGGCTCACCTGCCCGCGCTGCGACCAGCCGGGCGTGGACGCCGAGGGACGGCGCGGTGTCGTCGACAGGCACGTCGAGCACCCGGCGACACGCGGCACGGGCGGTGTCCGGGTCCCCCGCCGCCACCGCGAGCTCCGCTCTGACAAGCCAGGTCCGGGCGAGCATCAGGGTGCTCCCGCACTCGAGGAACAGGCGTTCGGCCACGCTCAGGTCGCTCGCCGCCGCGTCGAGCCTCCCCCAGCGCAGGAGGGCGCGGGCACAGGCGAGCGCAGCTCGCGCGGAGTACTCGATGGCGCCGAGCCCGGTGAACACCTGCTCGGCCTCGCGCGCCGCCGCGTGCGACTCCGCGGGCGAGCCGAGGCGGAGCAGCGCGTTGGCGCGGACCAGCGCGGTGAGCCCCGCGGCCCACGCGCTGTGGGCGAGCTCGGGCTCGACGCAGTCGACCACCTCGAGGGCGCGCGCCGCCTGGCCCGACGTCGCCAGCCCCTCCGCCATGATCAACGCGGCGATCGCGGCCGGCCGTTCCTCCCCCACCGACAGGAGCTTCGCGCGGGCATCGGCGAGCGCGAGCAGCGCGTTGTGCGTCAGGCCGGCGTCCAGGGCGGCCAGCCCGCGATGACGGGCCACACCGGCCATCCCCGAGACGTCGCCCAGCGCCGCGAAGAGGTTGCCGGCGGTGTCGTAGTGCCGGTTCGCCTCCGCGATCCGCCCGCGCCCGGCGAGCGCGTCACCGAGCTGGCGGTGCACATCGGCCTGGAGCTGGGCGACGCGCCGGTCCTGGTGGGGCTCGTGGCGCAGCTGCGCCTGAACCCGGACGACGGCGGCCTCCCCCGCCTCGAACTCGCCGAGGAGCAGCTGCACCTTGGCGCCCGCGAGCGCCGCGCCGAGGGCCTCGAGCCGCCGGCCCATCGCCAGCCAGTTGCGGCGTGCCAGCCGGTACGCCGTGGCCGCGACGCCGAGCTCGCCGCGACGGAGCGCGATGGCACCGCGTATCTCGCTGACCTTCGCAGCGCGGCCCAGGTCGCGCTGCCCGTCGAGCACCGAGTCCGCCCGGTCGAGCAGCTCGGCGGAGCGGTCGGTGTCGCGGCGCATCCAGGCCGCCGCGTCCTCGATCAGGGTGTCGACGTCGGTGTCGGCGGTCATGGCGGGGTCGTGTTCCGAGACGCCGCAGGTCATGTGCTGCGTAGGTCGAGGACCGCCCTCACCCGGGTGCCGCCGGAGCTGAGCCACAGCTCGTCCACCCCGGTGGGCACCCCGCGTACGTCGAACCGGCCGTCCGCCGTGGCGTGGGCCGCCCGGCGGAGGGTGCCGCGCTCGAGGAACGCGAGATCGATGCCGGAGCGCTCGCTGTCGGCGAGCGCGACCATGCCCTGGACGTCGACCTCACCGGAGCCGGCCGGGACCGCGTCGAGGACGAACCGCCCCAGCTCGCTGTCGAACGCGAGGTGGACCCCGTCGTCGTCGGCCGAGCGCACGCCGGCAGCGGCCATGCCGAGCCGGGTGTCGTAGAGCAGCGAGGCCTCGGACCAGTCGTCGTCGCGCTGGGGCTCGTGCAGTCCGGTGAAGACGCTGCGCAGGCGGGCACTGAGCTCGGCCGGCGGCTGCTCGAGCGGCATCGAGCGGGCGTGGTGGTGGAAGTCGCGGATCCACTCCACGGCGTCGGCGGTCTCGGGGTCGGCGGTGTCGACGTACGCCGTGACGGCGTCGGCACGCTCGGGGACGAGGCGGCCCTCGACCCAGTCGACGAGCTCGGTGAACGACGGGCGCGCGGTCATGACTCGTCCTCGAGCAGGACCCGCAGCTTGTCGAGGCACCGGCCGCGGAGCGGGCCGATGCCGCCGATCGAGCGGCCGAAACGCGCGGCGATCTCGGCGTAGCTCGGCTCGTCGGGCTCGAAGTAGAGCGCGAGCAGGAGCTCGCGACAGGTGCCGCCCAGGGTCGCGAGGGCGTCGTGGAGGGTAGTGACCGTCGCCCAGTCGGCGAGCGGGTCGATCGTGCCCTCGACGGTGTTGTCGTTGTCGAGGCTGGTCGTGCGCCGGCTGAGGTTGCGCGTGCGCCACGCCTGGCGGCGGGCGACGGTCATCAGCCACGACGGGAGCTTCTCCTCGTCGCGGATCCGGTCGAGGGAGTCGACGAGGGCGACGAAGGTGCTCTGGGTGACGTCGGCGGCGTCCTCGGCGCTGAGGCCGTTGCGCAGGGCGACGGTGTAGACGAGCCGCTCGTAGCGGCCGACGAGGGTGTTCCACGCGTCCGCGTCGCGGCGGCGGCAGCGCCGCAGCAGGTCGGCGTCGGAGACCAGCCCGGCGGGCTGGGGCGACCGCGCCGCGGTTCGCGGGGCGGGTTCGGTATGGAGCTGCAGGTGGCGAGTCGGGCGCTCGCTGAGAGAGGTCATGTGGGTCCCCATGAATTTGTAGGGACGCGAGGGGGCGAGCGTCCCGAGAAAGTAGAACCCACGCCTTTCGTGATCGCCTTTGACCAATTCCGTCCGAGAGAGCATTCGGGCGGACCCTGGCGCAGGTCCTCGAGTCGAAGGGGAACCTAACTCGGTTTTGGTGTCGCTGACAACAAACTTTCACGAATTCGTCCGACGATGGATCAGATCCATCCGGAATCCGCACCTGTAGTGCGTGAAAGCCGCCCGATCCGCTCGTCGCCGGCCCCGATACCCACGGGCCACCGCCCTGTTGCGGTCCCTCACGGGGTGGGACCGCAACAGAACGAGCGACTCGAGCGTGCGCCCGAAATCGAAATCGCGCGGGCACGGCGCCCGATGCCGTGGCTCTCCCCGGCGACTTCTCGCATGAATCTTGTCCCAAAGATGCTTGCCGATCAAGCCCCCAATCGATTACCTAGATATGACAAGATCCTGGCAAATTCTCGTCAAGTCTCGATCACGCAGAGCCCCACACCGGAGGAACCCCCATGAACTCGATTCGCAAGTCGCTCGCCGCCACCGCCGTTGCCGTCGCCGCCCTGCTGGTGGTCGGCTCCGCCGCGCCTGCCGACGCCGGGCGCACGGTGCAGCCGTCGGCGCGGCCGATCTGGTGCTGCTGAGCTGATCAAGCGGACGTCGTGACGGGGCTCGCGGCCCCGGCACGACGGCGCATCTTCAACCCGCTCGCCGTCGCTGCGGCACGGAGGGCGGCGTGCGACGCCTTGAACTCGCCGACTCCATCGAAGAGCTCGGCCAACTCGTACCAGGCCTGCGCGATCCACCGGTCGGCTTCGCCCAGGCTCGTCAGAGTCTCCGCGGCGCGATGGTAGGCGGCGACTGCTTCATCACGCCTGCCCAACGCCTCGTTGGCCTCCCCCTCGATGATGCAGGCTTCGGCATCTTCGAAGGACGCCTCAGCTGAGTCGGCGCCGCGCGCCTCGACCGCGATCGCGAGCGCCTCGGTCGGCCGACCGTCGACGAGGAGTGCGCGGGCCAGCACCAGTTCTCCCTGGAGGACCTCCCACCTGCTGGCGCTTGTCCCCTTCAGCTCTTCGCTGCCGCGCTTGATCTGTGCGAGCGTCTCGGAGAGGTCATCCCCCTCGAGCTCGAGCTGCATCCGCCCGAGGTGCAGCCGAAGGCGGGCGAGGTTCCGTGTGTCCTCGCCCTCGCCCAGGAGCGCCAGAGCACGGCTCGCGAGGGCAACGGCCGATTGGGTGTCTCCTCGTTCGGACGAGATGACGCTCGCGTTCCAATAGGCCGAGCTTCGCGCGACCGGGGACGCCGCCCGCTCGGCCACCTTGATCGCCTCCGTGCAGATGCGCGCGGCGCGGCTGAGGTCCCCGCGCTGCCCGTATGCCGACGCAACTGTCATCGCGAGCTGGACCGCCTCGTCGGTCTGCTCAAGTCCCTCGGCGACGACACGAGGCTGCAGGCGGTCGCCGAGCTCGATGGCCAAGCCCACGTCCCCCGCGTTCCGGTAGCAGCGGACCAGCGCGATGCCACAGCGGATCGCTGCGACGCCCGTGGCCTGCTCGAGGACGGACTCGTACTCCGTGATCGCCTCGTCGAGCTGCCCCTGGGCCTCCATCGCGCGCGCGACCAGGAACCGGCCCCGCTCGGCCAAGTCGGACAGCGAGGCGTCGTGGGCCCGATTGAGGTACTGCCGCGCCTGGTGCTCGGCGTCGAGCGGCTCGCCGTTCTCCAGCGCCAGCTCGGCATAGCTGAGCCCCAGGTTGATCTCCGCGAGGTCGTCGGCGGACGCGCCGTACAGCATCTCCTCGGCGGTGAGCCCGAGGCGCTCGGCGATGGCGACCAGCACGTTGAAGGTGGGCCGGCGCGCGCCGGTCTCGATCCGGGACAGGTAGGCCACGGAGAGCAGGCCCTCGGCGAGCTCCGACTGGCGCCAGCCGCGGGCGACCCGTGCGGCGCGCACCCGGGAACCGAGGACGACCGGGTCGATCGTCCTCAGAATTTCCCCATGCCGCGTGTCGACTTGACTCACCGCGCGTGAGCGTATGGCAAATAGGTCGGAACGAACGCAAAATTTGCAGAACATCGTCGAACCTGGCCCGATCTGACTAGACCGGTGGGCTCTTCGGATGGTTGTCGCTCGTTCCGGCCACGACTGTCCATGCTCCGTCCTAGCGTGGAACCACAGGGACGACACCGAAAGCCGAAGCCATGTGGGACACCGCCGAGAAGACCGAGCACCTGACGCACGACCGCCCGTGCCCCTACTGCGGCCACGCGCTGCACCACTACCTCCCGTGTGACCGCAACTGTGGGTGTGCGGCCGGGAACGACAGGTAGAACGCGTTACAGTTCGGGCGTGACCGAGGCGCAGACTCCTCCCTCGCCGCTCGAGCCGGACTACGACGTCGTCGTCGTCGGGTCCGGTGGCGGAGCCCTCACCGGCGCCGCGCTCGCCGCCAGGGCCGGGCTCCGCACCCTCGTCCTCGAGCGGACGCCACTGATCGGTGGCACGTCCGCCTACTCGGGCGGCGCCTGCTGGCTCCCCGGCAGCGCCGTGCAGCAGCGAGCCGGCCTGCCCGACTCGACGGAGGGCGCGCGCAGCTATCTCGGCGCGGTGCTCGACCATCCCGACCCCGCGAAGGTCGAGGCTCTGCTGGCGCACGCGCCCGAGCTGGTCGCCGAGCTCGAGGCCGACCCGCTCATGGACTTCGAGTGGATCCCGTTCTCGGAGTACTACGACGCGCCCGGCCGGGTGCCGATGGGGCGCTCGATCCAGCCGGTGCCGATCCGTCGTGACGAGCTCGACCCCGCCGTCGCGGCTCTGGTGCGCCCACCGGTCGAGCGCGACCGGGTCGGCGCTCCCGGCCGGTCGACGCTGTCCGGTGGCCAGGCGCTGATCGCACGTCTCGCGGCGATCGTCGTGCGCGAGGGCGGCACGATCGCGACGGGCCACCACGTCACGGGCCTCGCTCGCAACGCCGACCGACGCGTCGACCGAGTGCGGGCCCACGGCCCCGACGGGCCGGTCGAGGTCCGCGCCATCCGCGGCGTCCTGGTGGCGGCGGGCGGCTTCGAGGGCAGCGCCGAGCGCCGCAAGCAGCGCGGCACACCGGGGCGGGCGGAGTGGACGATGGCGCCGCGCGGCACCAACACCGGTGAGGTGATCGACGCCGCCGTCGCGGTCGGCGCCGCGACCGACTACTCCGGCGAGGGCTGGTTCTGCCCCGGCCTCGAGCATCCCGACGGGAGCGGCTCGTTCACGCTCGGCTTCCGCGGCGGTCTGATGGTCGACCAGCACGCGCGGCGCTACGGCAACGAGTGCCTGCCCTACGACCGGTTCGGCCGGCTGATGGCCGCGGCCCCGGAGCGGATCCCGTCCTGGTTCGTGTTCGACGACCGGGAGGGCGGCCGCCTCCCGGCGATCGCGATGCCCGAGGGCGAGGCGTCCGACCACCTGGCAGCGGGCACCTGGGTGCGGGCCGACACGGTCGAGGGCCTCGCAGAGGCCGCGGGCCTGGACGCCGCAGCGCTCACGGCCACCGTCGAGCGCTTCAACCGGTTCGCGGCCGCCGGCACCGACGACGACTTCCGCCGCGGCGACGACGAGTACGACACGTTCTTCGCCGGCTCGGGCAGCCCCAACAAGGCGCTCGTGCCCGTCGACCGGCCGCCGTTCTATGCCGCGCGGTTCGTGCTGTCCGACCTGGGCACCAAGGGCGGCCTGGTCACCGACGCGTCCGGCAGGGTGGTCGACGACGACGGCTCCCCCATCCCCGGTCTCTACGCGGCGAGCAACTCGACCGCGTCCGTGTTCGGGTCCGCCTACCCCGGGCCCGGCGCGCCGCTCGGCGCGGCCATGACGTTCGCCTCGCTCGCGGTGCGCGACATGAGATCGTGACGGGGTGACGGGCACCACCGAGCTCGCGGAACTGATCGAGGCGCTGCCCCCGGGTTGCGTGATCACCGACCCCGACGGCATGGCCGGCTACCGCTGGGACCGTGCCCGCGACCCGGGTGCCGGCGTGCCCCTCGCGGTCGTGCGGGCGACCAGTACCGAGGACGTCCAGGCCGTGATGCGGTACGCCGCCGCGCACCACGTGCCCGTCGTACCCCGCGGCGCCGGCACCGGCCTGTCCGGCGGGGCGTCCGCCGTCGAGGGCTGCATCGTGCTCTCCACGGAGCGGATGCGCCGGATCGAGGTGGACCCGGCGACCCGAACGTGCGTCGTCGAGCCGGGCCTGCTCAACGCCGAGGTCAAGGGCGCGGTCGCCGAGCACGGCCTCTGGTATCCCCCGGACCCCTCGTCCTACGAGATCTGCTCGATCGGTGGCAACATCGCGACGAACGCCGGCGGCCTCTGCTGCGTGAAGTACGGCGTGACGACCGACTACGTGCTCGGCCTGACCGTCGTCCTCGCCGACGGGACCGCTGTCGAGCTCGGCGGCCCGCGGCTGAAGGACGTCGCCGGCCTGTCGTTGACGAAGCTCTTCGTCGGGAGCGAGGGCACGCTCGGCGTCATCACGCGCGTCGTGCTGCGCCTGCTCCCGCAGCCGCGGCCGCCGCACACGCTCGTGGCCTCGTTCCCGAGTCTCGCCGCGGCCACGTCGACCGTCGTCGCGGTCACCCGGGCGATGCGCCCCTCGATGCTCGAGCTCATGGACCGCGCATCGATCAACGCCGTCGAGGACCACGCCCGGATGGGGCTGGACCGCGACGCCGAGGCGCTGCTGGTCATCCAGTCCGACGAGTCGCCCTCGACGGCGGCGGAGGAGGTCGCCCGCATCGCCGCGACCTGCGAGCAGAACGGGGCGTCCGAGGTGTTCGCCACCGACGACCCGGCCGAGGGTGCCTCGTTCGTCGCCGCGCGCCGGATGGTGATCCCGGCCGTCGAGCGTCGCGGATCGCTGCTGCTCGAGGACGTCGGCGTGCCGGTGCCCCAGCTGGGCGCGTTGGTCGACGGGATCGCGCGGATCGCCGCGGAGCGCGAGGTCGAGATCCCGGTGATCGCGCACGCCGGCGACGGCAACACGCACCCGCTGGTGGTGTTCGACCCCACCGATGCGGCACACACGGCGAGGGCGGAGGCGGCGTACGACGAGATCATGCGGCTGGCCATCGGGCTCGGCGGCACGATCACCGGCGAGCACGGCGTCGGGAGGCTGAAGCGGCCGTGGCTGGGCGACTACCTCGGCCCGGACGCCCTAGCGCTCAACCGGCGCATCAAGGCCGCGCTCGACCCGGACGGGATCCTCAACCCCGGCGCCCTTCTCTAGCTCAGAAGAACAAAACGGCCGCCGATGGCATCTACAACGATGAGATCCGGCGGCGCTGGCGGTCACACTCCCCAGCTTCCCAACGTCGGACCAGCAGAGCCGACCAACGGACCGAAGGAGGTGACGACGATGTGGGAGACCACCACCACGACCAGGGCGCACCTGTCGCACGACCTGCCCTGCCAGCACTGCGGCCACGAGGTGCACACGTTCCTCGCGTGCAGCGACACGTGCGACTGCCCGCCCGTCGTCCTGCCGGGCATGCGGGCCGCGTGAGCCGCTAGTCGCCCCGCGACCCACCCTCCAGCACCTCGCGCACGGCCGTCAGCCCGGCGAGGACCTCGGCGAAGCCGGTGCTCAGCGGGGACAGCCCGATCCGCAGCCCGTCCGGAGGCCGGAAGTCCGGAATCACGCCACGCCGCCACAGCTCGGCCGTCGCGCGCTGGAAGTCGGCGTGGTCGAGCGTGATGTGGCTGCCCCGCGCCGCCGGCTCCCTCGGTGACGCGAGTCGGGCACCGAGCGGCAGCAGCAGCTCGTCGGCGACCTCGACGGCGTACGCCGTCAGCGCCTCGGACTTGCGCCGGAGCGCCGGCATCCCGGCCTCGCCGATCAGGGCGAGCATGTCGCGCACCGGGAGCATCCCGACGATCGGCGGCGTGCCGCTCACCAGCTGGCGGATCCCCTTCGCCGGCTCGTAGCGGGGCCCCATCGCGAACGGGTCGGCCGCTCCCATCCACCCCTGGATCGGCTGGTGGAGGCTCGGTTGGAGCGCCTCGGCGACGTAGGCGAACGCCGGGGCGCCCGGCCCGCCGTTGAGGTACTTGTAGGTGCAGCCCACGGCGAGGTCCACGCCGTCGTCGTCGAGGCCCAGCTCGAGGGCTCCGACGGAGTGGCAGAGGTCCCACAGGACCAGTGCGCCGGCCTCGTGCACGACGTCGGTGATCGCGCGCAGGTCGGCGATCGCTCCGGAGCGGTAGGCGACGTGGCTGAGCAGCACGAGCGCCGTGCCGGGCCCGACGACCGCGCGCACGTCGTCGACGGTGACGCCCGCGAGCGGGTCCGGGTCGATCCATCGGAGGGTCAGCCCGCGCTCGGCCGCGACGCCCTCCGCGACGAACCGGTCGGTCGGGAAGTTGCCGGTGTCGACGACGATCTCGCCGCGGCCGGGCCGCGCGTCGACCGCCGCACGGACCAGCTTGTAGAGCAGCACCGTGGTCGAGTCCGCCACGACCGTCTGGCCGGGCGCCGCGCCGAGCGTGGTGCGCGCGAGCAGGTCACCCAGCTCGGTGGGCGCGTCCATCCAGCCCTCGTCCCAGTGCCGGATCAGCCGGTCGCCCCAGTCCTCCGCCACGAACCGGGCGAGCCGCTCGCCGGTGGCGCGGAGAGGGCGGCCCAGCGAGTTTCCGTCGAGGTAGGCGACCACGCCGGGCGTGGTGACGAACGCGTCGCGGTACGCCGCCAGCGGATCGGCCGCGTCGAGCTCCTCGGCCCGGCGTCCCAGGTCGGACATCGTTGCTCCTCGGTCGTGGGTCGTCTCAGGCGCCGATCTCGGTCCGCACCGAGATCAGCTCGGGAAAGAACGTCAGGTCGAGCGCACGCCGGAGGAAGGCCACGCCGGAGGAGCCGCCGGTGCCGGTCTTGAACCCGATCGTGCGCTGCACCGTGCGCAGGTGCCGGAACCGCCACAGCTGGAACGCGTCCTCGAGGTCGACGAGGTCCTCGGACGTCTCGTAGAGCTCCCAGTGCGTGGTGGTGTCGGAGTAGACCTCCCGGAAGACCTGCACCAGCTCCGGGTGCTCGACCCAGGCCGCGCTCACATCGCGCTCGAGCACCTCCGCCGGGACGGCGAGGCCGCGCCGCGCGACCAGCCGGAGGAACGCGTCGTAGACGGTCGGGCTGTCGAGCAGCTCGGACAGCAGGGCGTGGGCCTTCGCGTCCGAGCGGAACACCTCGAGCATCCGGCCGTGCTTGTTGCCGAGCAGGAACTCGACCGCGCGGTACTGGGCGGACTGGAAGCCGGACGACGAGCCCAGCACGCCGCGGAACTCGGCGTACTCACTGGGCGTGAGGGTCGCCAGCACCGACCACTGGTCGGTCATCGAGTGGAGGATGTGCTTGACCCGCGCCAGGCTCTTGCGCGCGCGGGACAGCTCGTCGTCGTCGAGGAACGCCCGCGCGGCGCGGAGCTCGTGGACGATCAGCTTCAGCCAGAGCTCGGTCGTCTGGTGCTGGATGATGAACAGCAGCTCGTCGTGGTGCGCCGGGTCGCTCAGTGGGTGCTGCGCGGACAGCAGGCGGTCCAGGTCCAGGTAGCCCGCGTAGGACATCCGCCCCTCGAAGTCGGTGCGCACGCCCTCCTCGAACGGCCGGACGCCGTCTTCGATCGACACTGGTCTCATCCTCACTCGTGGGGTTCGGCACACGGTAACTTGATGGCCAATCCCGGAACCCGATCCAGGCAGGACTCGTCTCATCGCCATGATCAAGCTCGCTCCCCTGGCCCCCCTCGCCACTGCCGGCGCCGCGGTCCTCGCGCTCTCGGTGCTCGCTGGGTGCGGTGGGGCCGACTCCGACAGCGCCACCGACGACAGCGGTGCGAACATCGGGGCCGCCGACGTCAGCATGGCCGACCTGGAGGGCCTGACGTTCGAGGCGTCGACCCCCGACGCGCTCGACTCCGCGAAGCAGTCCCTGGTCGAGGGCAGCCCGATCACGGTCGGCTTCGAGAACTCCAACCTGTCGGCCAGCGCGGGCTGCAACGGCCTGGGCGGCAAGGTCGCGGTCGACGGCGGGACGCTCGACGTCGAGGGCGGCCTGGTCGGCACCGAGATGGCGTGCGGCGACGCGGTCATGGCCCAGGAGCGCTGGCTCAGCGACTTCCTGACCAGCGCCCCCGAGATCTCGCTGGACGGCGACACGCTGACCCTCAGCGGTGACGACGGCACCCTCACGCTGGTGGCGGTGGAGGGCGGCGAGGCGCCCGCCGACCCGGACGAGCCCGACGACGGCGTCAGCTCGCTGAACTGAGCATCACCTTGATCGCCCGCCGCTCGTCCATCGCGCGGTAGGCGTCGGCGACCTCGGCCATCGGAAGGGTCAGGTCGAAGACCTTGCCGGGGTCGATGCGGCCGTCCTGCACGAGCGCGAGCAGCTCGGGGAGGTAGCGGCGCACCGGTGCCATCCCGCCCTGGACGCCGACGTTGCGGTCGAACATCCGGCGGACGGGCAGCTCGATGCCGTGCGGCACGCCGACGAAGCCGACCATCGCTCCGGGGCGGGCGACGGAGATCGCCGTACCCATGGCCTCGTCGGTGCCGACGCACTCGAGGACCGCGTCCGCGCCGATCCCGCCCAGGACCTCCTTGACCTCCTGAGCGCCCTCGCGGCCGCGGGAGGCGACGACGTGGGTGGCGCCGAACTCCTTGGCCAGCTGCTGTCGGGGCTCGTGGCGCGACATCGCGACGATGGTCTCGGCGCCCATCACGGACGCGGCGAGCACGCCGCAGAGGCCGACGGCGCCGTCGCCGACCACCACCGCGGTCCCGCCCTCGCGGACCCGCGCGCTCACCGCGGCGTGCCAGCCCGTCGGCATCACGTCGGAGAGCGACAGCAGCGACGGGAGCAGTGCCGCGTCGGGCACGCCGTCGGTGGCGACCAGGGAGCCGTCGGCCTGGCCGACCAGCGCGTACTCGCCCTGGCCGCTGGTCGTCACGCCGAGGTTGGTGCAGGCCGACTGCACGCCGGCGCGGCAGTGGGCGCAGGTGTTGTCGCAGTGGCAGAACGGCACGATCACGAAGTCGCCCGGCTTGAAGTCGCGGACCTCTCCCCCGACCTCCTCGACCACGCCGACGCACTCGTGGCCGATGGTGGCGCCGCGGCGGATCGGGTTCTCGCCGCGGTAGGGCCAGAGGTCGGAGCCGCACACGCAGCCGGCGACCACCTTGACGATCGCGTCCGTCGGACGCTTGATCTCGGGGTCGGGGACCTCCTCGAAACGGATGTCCCGGGGGCCGTGGATGGTGGTGGCGCGCATGTCGCTAGTTTGCCCTATCTCATATGTGAGTTACCGTCGTACGCATGACGATCCACCTCGCCGACACCTCGGGCGATGCCGACTACAAGGGTCGGATCGGGAACCTCATCCGCGACGCCCGCAAGCACCGCGGGCTGACCCAGCTGCAGCTGGCCGAGCGCCTCGGCACCAGCCAGAGCGCGATCAACCGCATCGAGAAGGGGCACCAGAACCTGTCCCTGGAGATGCTGGCGCGCATCGGGGCCGCCCTCGACTCCGAGATCGTGGCGCTCGGGGCCGGGCCGACACACCTGCGGGTCAAAGGACCCACCACGCTCTCGGGCAGCATCGACGTGAAGACGTCCAAGAACGCCGGGGTCGCCCTGCTCTGCGCCTCGCTGCTCAACCGCGGCCGCACGACGCTCCGCAAGGTGGCCCGGATCGAGGAGGTCAACCGGCTGCTCGAGGTGCTCAACAGCCTCGGCGTGCAGACCCGGTGGATCAACCACGACAACGACCTCGAGATCGTGCCGCCGCGCGACCTCGACCTGTCGCAGATCGACGCCGCCGCGGCGCGGCGTACCCGCTCGGTCATCATGTTCCTCGGCCCTCTCCTGCACCGGGCCGACGACACCTTCGAGCTGCCGTACGCCGGTGGCTGCAACCTGGGCACGCGGACCGTGGAGCCGCACCTGTCCGCGCTGCGTCCGTTCGGACTCGACGTGAAGGCGACCGACGGCTGGTACCACGCCCAGGCCAACCGCACCGTCCAGCCGGGGCGCCCGATCGTGCTGACCGAGCGCGGCGACACGGTCACCGAGAACGCGCTGATGGCCGCCGCGCTGCACCCGGGCACGACGGTGATCCGCAACGCGTCGTCCAACTACATGGTCCAGGACCTGTGCTTCTACCTCCAGGAGCTCGGCGTCGAGATCGAGGGCGTCGGCACCACGACGCTGACGGTCACCGGGCGCGAGGAGATCGACGTCGACGTCGACTACTCCCCGAGCGAGGACCCGATCGAGGCGATGTCGCTGCTCGCGGCCGCGATCGTCACCCGCTCCTCCATCACCATCCGGCGCGCGCCGATCGAGTTCCTCGAGATCGAGCTCGCGATGCTCGAAGAGATGGGCTTCCGCTACGAGCGCTCCGAGGAGTACGTCGCCGCGAACGGGCACACGCGGCTCGTCGACCTCGTGACGCACCCCTCCGACCTGGTCGCGCCCCGCGACAAGATCCACCCGATGCCGTTCCCGGGGCTCAACATCGACAACCTGCCGTTCTTCGCGGTGATCGCGGCGACCGCGCACGGGCAGACCTACATCCACGACTGGGTCTACGACAACCGGGCGATCTACCTCACCGACCTCAACAAGCTGGGCGGCCGGGTCACCCTGCTCGACCCGCACCGGGTGCAGATCGAGGGCCCGACGTCCTGGACGGGTGCCGAGCTGATGTGCCCGCCCGCGCTCCGTCCCGCGGTGGTCGTGCTGCTGGCGATGCTCGCGAGCAAGGGCACCTCGGTGCTCCGCGGCACCTACGTCATCCACCGCGGCTACGAGGACCTGGCCGAGCGGCTGAGCTCGCTGGGCGCCGACATCGAGACGTTCCGCGACATCTGACACGCGCGTGGCCTACCTGCAGGACGGCCGGGTGCTCGCGTTCGCCCACCGCGGCGGCGCCTACCACCCCGAGATCGAGGGCCTCGAGAACACGCTGACGGCGTTCCGGCACGCCGTGGCGCTCGGCTACGACTACCTCGAGACCGACGTCCACACGACGCGTGACGGCGTGCTGCTCGCGTTCCACGACGACGTGCTCGACCGGGTGACCGACCGGGTCGGGTCGGTCTGCGACCTGGACCTGGCCGACATCCGGGAGGCCCGGATCGGCGGGCGGGAGCAGGTCCCGACCCTGCTGGAGCTGGTCGAGGCGTTCCCCGACGTGTCCTTCAACGTCGACATCAAGTCCGAGGGCGCCGTGGACGTGCTCGCGGCGTTCGTCGCCGAGCACGACCTGTGGGACCGGATGCTCGTCGGGTCCTTCTCCCCCGCCCGGATCGCCCGGTTCCGGCGCCTCACCGGCGGCCGGGTGCCGACAGCCGCGCAGCCGTGGGAGATCGTCGCGTTCCGGCTCGCGCCGACCGCGGGTGTCGCGCGCTGGGTGGCCGACCGGGTCGGCGCGGGCTTCGACGCGTTCCAGGTGCCGCACCGCCGCAAGGGGCTGCGGGTCGTGACGCCCGGATTCGTGCGGCGCGCGCACGCGGCGGGCAAGCCCGTGCACGTGTGGACGATCGACGACCCCGACGAGATGGTCGAGCTGCTCGAGCGCGGCGTCGACGGGCTCTTCACCGACCGCACCGACCTGCTGAAGGATGTGCTCGTCGCACGAGGCCTCTGGCACTAGTCTCCCCGGCGGGAGGCAGAAATGACGGGGACACCGGGGATCGCGGATCTCGGACCACTCAACCGCGCCAAGGAGCAGAAGGCGTGGTTCTTCACGGACTGGGCCGTCTCGGCGTTCCAGACGACCGTCGCGGGCGTGCTGTTCGCGCCGTACCTGATCTCGGTGGCGGAGCAGGCCGCGTGCGGGTTCGTCAGCGACAGCGACAAGGGTCTCGACTGCGACGGCACGATCTCGCTCCTCGGGCTCGACATCGCACCGGGGGCGCTGCCGTCGTACGTCATCACGTTCTCCACGATCCTCGGCGCGATCCTGTACCCGCTGATCGGCGCGCTCGCCGACCGCACCGCCCGCAAGCCCGACCTGCTCGCCGGGTTCGCGTGGGTCGGCGCCACCGCGACCGCGCTGCTGTTCTTCCTCAACGGCGAGAACTGGCTGTTCGGCTCGATCGTGTTCATCATCGCCAACCTCGCCGGCGGCGCGTCGATGGTGATCAACGACTCGATCCTGCCGTTGATCTCCGAGGAGCACGAGCGGGACCGCGCCTCGTCGATCGGCTGGGCCTACGGGTACGCCGGCGGCGGGCTCCTGCTCGCGGCCAACTTCGCCGTCGTGACGTTCCACGACAGCCTCGGCATGTCGACCGAGATGGCGGTGCGGGTGAGCATGCTCTCCGGCGCCGTGTGGTGGGCGGCGTTCACCGTCATCCCCTGGCTCGGCATCAAGCGACGGCCGCCGCGAGCCGTCGAGGCGGTCGAGGGCGGCCTCGTCGCCCGGTCGTTCGGGCAGCTCGGCGCCACGCTGAAGGACCTGCGCAACTACCCCGTGGCCCTGTCGTTCCTGCTCGCCTACCTGTTCTTCAACGACGGCATCCAGACCGTCATCGCCTCGGCCGCGACGTTCGGCGAGAAGGAGCTGGGCTTCGAGACGGGCACCGTGCTCGCGGTCTACCTGGTGGTGCAGTTCGTGGCCGTCGGCGGTGCGGTCGCGTTCGGCCGGGCGGCGCGGACCTTCGGGGCCAAGCACGTGGTGCTCGCCGGGCTGGGATTCTGGATGCTGATCCTCGCCACCGCCCTCGTCGTCCCGTCCGACAACTTCGCGGCGTTCCTGTTGCTCGGTGTCGCCATCGGCATCGTCCTGGGCGGCACCCAGGCGCTCGCGCGGTCCTACTTCTCGCTCTTCATCCCGGCCGGGAAGGAGGCGGAGTACTTCAGCCTCTACCACGCCATGGACCGCGGGACGTCGTGGCTGGGCACCCTCACGTTCGGCCTGGTCTACCAGTTCACCGACTCCTACCGGCCGGCGATCTTCGCCCTGGTGGTGTTCTTCGTCATAGGCGGGCTGCTGCTGATGCGGGTGGACACCGCGAAGGGCATCGAGCAGGCGAAAACTCCCCGATGATTGCAACCTTGCCGGGCTGGGTAGCGTTGTACAGATGAGGTGCCCCGTCAGTGGGTCCGGGGAGATCCCCCGGCGACGGTCACCCGTGGGAGGTAGGCATGGCTGAGCGGACGTTGCGGGGAGCGCGGCTCGGAGGGCAGTCGTTCGAGGACGAGCGCGGCATCGAGTTCGCCGCCCGCCAGCAGGTCGGTTACCGGTGCGCCCAGGGGCACACCTTCGAGATCACCATGTCGATCGAGGCCGAGGTCCCGGCCGTGTGGGAGTGCCCGCGCTGCGGCAGCGAGGCCGTGAGCACGTCGGGCATCGAGCGCGAGGAGAAGGTCGAGAAGCCGCAGCGCACCCACTGGGACATGCTGCTGGAGCGCCGCTCCGAGAAGGAGCTCGAGGAGATCCTCACCGAGCGGCTCGAGCTGCTCCGCGGCGGCGAGATCGGCCCCGCCCATCTGCACCGCGCGAGCACGCGCAAGAAGAAGGCCCGGGCCTAGAGCCCGGCCCCGGCGAGCGCCTAGCGCTCGTCGACCACTTCGCCCCGGACCACGGAACCGTCCCCCGCCGTCGGCCCGGGGCGTCCGTGTGTCCGGACCACCACGCGCGAGGCGGCGTACGACGTCAGCAGCCTGCGGAAGACCGGCCGCGTGACCGGGAGGATCAGCAGGATCCCGAACGCGTCGGTGACGAAGCCCGGGCTCAGCATCAGCGCGCCGCCGAGCACGACGAGGACGCCGTCCGCGAGCTCCCGTGCCGGGAGCTTGCCCTGCTCGACGGCTGCCCGGAGGGCGCGCCACGCGCGACTGCCCTCGCGGCGGATCAGCCAGCCGCCGAGGATGCTGTCGAGCACGAGCAGCAGGATCGTCCACCACGGCCCGATGACCTGGCCGACCTGGATGAGGACGTAGAGCTCCAGCAGCGGCACGACGATGAACGCGACGGCCAGCACGGCCGCCCATCGCCTCCCGCGACTACTCACACCTCGATCATGGCACGGGACTGGCTGCGGGAGGCCCGGCACCTGGCCCGCTCCCACCGCTCGCGCAGTCCCCACTGCGTGATCCGCTTGAGCGACTCGATCGCCACCTGGCCGCTCATCTTGGAGTCGCCGCGCACCCGCTCGACGAACTCGATCGGCACCTCGCGCACCCGCAACCCGGCGTGCAGGGTGCGCGACACGAGGTCGGTCTGGAACACGTAGCCGGTGGAGCGCACCTCCTCGAGCCGGATCGCCTCCAGCGTGCTCCGTCGGAACAGGCGGAAGCCCGCGGTGGCGTCGCGCACCGAGATGCCGAGGAGCAGCCGCACGTAGAGGTTGCCGCCGCGGGACAGCACCTCGCGCTGCCACGGCCAGTTCACGACCGACCCGCCGGGCACCCAGCGCGACCCGATGACCAGGTCGGCGTCGACGAGGCCGGCGAGCAGCCGGCCGAGCTGCTCGGGCTGGTGGGAGCCGTCGGCGTCCATCTCCCCGATGACGTCGTAGCCGGCCTCCAGGGCCCACGCGAAGCCCGCGAGGTACGCCGCCCCCAGCCCGCCCTTGCCGGCCCGGTGCAGGACGTGCACGTGCTCGTCGGCGGAGGCGAGCGCGTCGGCGATGTCGCCGGTGCCGTCGGGTGAGTTGTCGTCCACGACGAGCACGTCGAGCGCGGGCTGGGCCTGCCGCACCCGGTTGACGATCCAGGCCAGGTTGTCGGCCTCGTTGTAGGTCGGGACCACCATGACGACCCGACCCAGGCTGCGGGGCTGGTCGTGCGCGAGGGTGCTGTGCTCAGTCAACGTGTGCCTCTTCGTCCGCGGGACCGCCCGCGGGCGCGAGCGACCCGGCATGATCCCGCCTTCGACGGTACGCGATCGCGCCGTACACGAGACCGATGACCGACAGGACGGTGAACATCCGCCCCGGCAGCGCCCCGAGGCGGACCGCCGGCGACACCTGGTCGACGAGCCCGACCTCCTCGACGAGCGTCGCCGCGGTGCGCGGGTCGGCCGTCGCGACCACGGTGCCGTCGGGCGCGATCACGCCGGAGCGCCCGTTGGGCGAGGCGACCACGAGCCACCGGGCGGACTCCATCGCCCGCAGCCGGGTGATGGCGAACTGCTGCTCGATCTGGTTGGTGAAGATGAAGCTGGCGTTGCTCGTCTGGACGGTCAGCAGCTGCGCGCCCTCCCGGATCTGGTCGCGCGCCACGTCGTCGTAGGCGACGTCGAAGCAGATGGCGTCCGCGATCTCGATGCCGGCGACGCGCAACGGGCTGGTGCGGGTGCCGCTCTTCATGTCGCGGCTGATCAGCGCGAGCTGCCCGAACTCGGGGTTCCAGATGTCCCGGAACGGGATGTACTCGCCGTAGGGCACCGGGTGCTGCTTGGTGTAGCGGTCCCCCGGCCCGCTCTCGGGGTCCCACACGATGCCCTGGTTGAGCACGTGCTCGGTGCCGTCGTCGGCGAGCCCGCCCACGACCACGGGCACGCCGACCGCCGCGACCGCCTCCCGGATGCCCTGGTTGACCTCGGCGTCGACGAACGGGTCGACGGCGGTGGCGTTCTCGGGCCAGAGCACGAAGTCCGGTGCCGGGACGTCACCCGCGGCGACGTCCTCGGCGAGCTCGACCGTGCGGTCGACGTGGTTGCGGGTGACCTGTCGGTGGTCCCACAGGATGTTGTTGGCCGGGCCCGGCAGGTTGCCCTGGATCGCGGCGACGGTCACCGAGCCGGTCGTGTCGACGTCGTAGGGACGGACGGTCGGCACCAGGAGCAGCGCGACGACCGCCACCAGCCCGAGCGCCGGCGCCCGCCAGCCCGTCCGGGCCTGCGCGGCCTCGACGAGCGTCGCGAGCAGGAAGCCCGTCAGCACGACCAGGAACGACAGCCCGGTGAGCCCGACGTACGGCGCCGCCGGGGCGACCGGGGTGTCGACGACGGCGAAGGACACCCGCCCCCACGGCATGCCGCTGAACGGCCAGGTGCTCCGGATGCCCTCCATCGCGGTCCACGCGGCGGCGAGCCAGAGCGGCCAGGCCGGCAGCCGCCGCAGGAGCGGCACGGCGAGGCCGAGCAGGCCGTAGAACAGCGACTCGATCGTCGACAGGGCCAGCCAGGCGTCCGGGCCGATCGAGCGGCGCATCCACTCGATGTGCGTGAAGTAGAACGCGACGCCGAAGACCAGCCCGACCAGCCCGGCCCGGCGGACGCGGAGCCCGCTGGTCGCGAGCGCGAAGCCCGCGACGCCGAACGGCAGCAGGTAGGGCAGCGCCAGCGGCTCGAACGAGGCGGCGAGGAGGAGTCCGCTGCCGATCGCGAGGAGGAGGCGGAGCGGCACGGGCCGAGACTAGTCGGCGAGCCCTGGACACCTCTGCCCGGGCACGGAAGGGCCCTCTTCACCTTCGGACCATCCGCTACCCGACCGGCTGCCGGGGCCCGGACGTTGTCTAGGGGGAAGAGGGCCCTTCCGTGTCGCTCTCGAGGGGCGAACCGACCTCCGCGAACCACGGCGAGAAGATGTTGGCGCTACATCCCCCGACCACGGCCACTCGGACGTCGGTCCACGGACCTCGACCTGCACGAGCGAACGGTCACGTACTCTGGCGAGCCTTGCCGGGAGTGTCAACCGGCCCCTGACCTGCGAGAACACACGAATCCGCAGGTCAGCGCGGGGGCCGCGAGCGAGGAAAAAGTTGGAAAAACTCCGCGGCGTCCGGCGTGTCGCTTGCGACGCGCCGCGGAGCGGTCCGTACGGCGACGGCGCGTCGTACTTGAGTCTGCAGCAGGGATGTCGCACGATAGGCCCCATGAGCGCAACGATCTACGGCCAAACCGTCGTTACGGCGGAAGATGTTCAGTGGCAGAGCCTCCGAGGCGCCGTGACCGCTCTCCAGGGCCTGCAGGCCGCCGACGGCTCCCTCGAGCCCGGCGCCGACCGCTCCCGGGCCGCCCAGCTGGTGGCGACCGTCTGCGACGCGGTCGAGGCGCTCTCCCCCGCGCTCCCGCACGACGCGGCCTACCACGCAGCCCTCGTGACCGACCTGCGTCGCTGGGTCGAGGGCGGCTTCGGGGTGCCCGACTTCCTCGACTCGCTCTCCGCGTTCCACCCCAGCCGCGACCGCGCCGACGGCCGCGTCCACCTCGTCGTCTTCCCGATGTACACCCAGAACGGCACCCCCGACCGGCGGTTCGAGGCCGTGCTGGTGCGCGAGGTGTGGCCCGCCTGGCTCGCCGCGATCGAGGCCGAGCGCTACGACAACCCGATGTTCGTCCCGATCGCGTTCGAGGACTTCACCGCCGGCTACGACACCCACTCGGCAGTGCTGTTCCCCGAGACGGTGTCGGTGCGCGAGACGCCCTCGTCGTACTCCTGGGGCGCGATCTTCTGCGACCGCGAGGCGGCGCGCTTCCGGCAGGTGTCGGCCGCCTCGGTCGAGCTGCTCGGGATGGACCTGCCCGAGGACGTGCGGGGCCTGCTCGACGACCAGGAGCGCTGCCAGGAGGCGTTCGTGCTGTGGGACATGGTCCACGACCGCACCCACAGCCACGGCGACCTGCCGTTCGACCCGTTCATGATCCGCCAGCGCCAGCCGTTCTGGATGTACGGCCTCGAGGAGCTGCGCTGCGACCTGACCGCGTTCAAGGCCGCCGTCGGCCTCGAGGCCGAGGGCCTGCCCCAGGCTCGTGACGTGCAGGTGGCCGTGCTCTTCGACCGGCTCTTCCGGTTCCCCGTGACCGGGTCGCGCACGCGCAACTACGACGGTCTCGGCGGCCAGCTCCTCTTCGCCTACCTGCACAAGCACGACGTGGTCCGCTGGACCGACAACCGGCTCACGATCGACTTCGACCGGGTCGCGCCGGTGACCCAGGAGCTGTGCGCCCGGATCGAGAAGTTCTACCGCGACGGCATCGACCGGCCGAAGGTCGTGCACTGGCTGGCCGGGCACGACCTCGTCAGCGAGTTCCTGCCGCCGCACCCGGGCTCGCGGTGGGCGCGTCGCGACCTCGACTGGGACAAGCTGCCCCGCGAGCTCGTCGACGACGTGATGGCCGACGAGTTCCCGCTGTCGATGTTCTACGAGGCCCTCGCGAAGAAGCTGCGCGGGGTCGTTGAGGCGACCAAGGGTGTGACCGGCAGAATCGCTTCATGACGATCCAGCGACGGCACGACCCGGAGCGGCGCCTCTTCGCGTCCGACAACTACGCAGGAGCGCACCCGGAGGTCCTCGAGGCGATCGCCGCCGCCAACGGCGGCCACCAGACGTCGTACGGCGACGACGCCTACACGCAGGCGCTGGGCGACCTGTTCGCCCCGCACTTCGGCGAGGGCGTCGCGGCGTACCCCGTGTTCAACGGCACCGGCGCCAACGTGGTGGCCCTGAGCGCCGCCGCCGACCGCTGGGGGGCTGTGGTGTGCTCCGACGTGGCCCACATCCACACCGACGAGGCGGGGGCCCCCGAGAAGGTCGCCGGCCTCAAGCTCTACCCGGTCGCGGCGCCGGACGGGAAGCTGACGCCCGAGCTCGTCGCGCGTGCGGCGTGGGGCTTCGACGACGAGCACCGCGCCAAGCCGCAGGTCCTGTCGATCACGCAGTCGACCGAGCTCGGGACCGTCTACACGCCGGCCGAGGTGTCGGCGCTCGCCGAGCACGCCCACGGCCTCGGCATGGCCGTGCACATGGACGGCGCCCGGGTCGCCAACGCCGCCGCCTCGCTCGGCGTGCCCGTCCGTGAGTTCACGACCGACGCCGGCGTCGACCTGCTGTCGTTCGGCGGCACCAAGAACGGGATGCTGTACGGCGAGTGCGTGCTCGCGCTCAACCCCGACCTCGACCGTGGGCTGCTGCGCATCCGCAAGCACAGCATGCAGCTCACCTCGAAGATGCGCTTCGTCTCGGCCCAGATCGAGGCGCTGCTGACCGACGACCTGTGGCTGCGCTCGGCCGCCCACGCCAACGCCATGGCGGCCCGCTTGGCCGAGAAGGCCGCAGCGGTGCCGGGCATCTCGCTCGAGCACCCGGTCCAGGCCAACGGCGTGTTCGCCCGGCTCCCCGTCGAGGTCGCCAACGCCGCCCGCGAGGCCGGCTACCTGTTCTACGACTGGACGCCCGACGGCCAGGTGGTGCGGTGGATGTGCTCGTTCGACACCACCGAGGACGACGTCGACGGCTTCGTCGAGGCGCTGGCCGACGCCAGCAAGCGGCTCAGCCCGTGACCGGTCGGTTCTCGTAGTACGTCGAGAGCACGATCGTCGTGCGGGTCGACACGTTCGCGGCCGCGCGGACGCGGGCGAGCAGGTCCTCCAGCTCGACGGGTGAGGTCGTGCGGACCTTGATGATGTAGGACTCCTCGCCCGCCACCGACCAGCACGACTCGATCTCGGGCATGCCCTCGAGGCGCCCCGGCGCGTCGTCGGGCTGGGAGGGGTCGATCGGCCGGATCGCGATGAACGCGGTGAGGGGGAGCCCGATCTCCGCGTGGTTGACCGTGGCGCCGTAGCCGAGGATCAGGCCGCGCTGCTCGAGGCGCTTGACCCGCTGGTGCACCGCGGAGGTGGACAGGCCGGTCGCCTTGCCGAGGTCGGTGTAGGACATCCGCCCGTCGGTCGCGAGCAGCTCGAGGATCTGGCGGTCGGTGCTCTCGACACCGCCTGCGCTGCTCTGGCTCACGCGGTCACCCTAGGGCATCCGGTGGGTGGCACACCCTACGATTCAGCGGGTGAACGCCTCTGCCGGGCGGCTGATGCTGCTGGACACCGCCTCCATGTACTTCCGCGCCTTCTTCGGGTCCCCCGAGATCCTCTCCCCCGACGGCACCAACGTGAACGCCGTCCGAGGACTGCTGGGCTACATCTCCTCCCTCGTCGAGCAGTACCGCCCCAGCCACCTCGTGTGCTGCTGGGACGACGACTGGCGCCCCGCCTGGCGCGTGGAGCTGCTCCCGACCTACAAGGCGCACCGCGTCGTCGCGGAGGTCCCCTCGGGACCGGACGTCGAGGAGGTGCCCGACCCGCTGGAGGCCCAGGTCCCGATCATGCGCGAGGTGCTCGCGGCGTTCGGGATACCCGTGGTCGGCGCGCCCGGCTACGAGGCCGACGACGTGATCGGCACGCTGGCCACCGGCGCCGGCATGCCCGTCGACGTCGTGACCGGCGACCGCGACCTCTTCCAGCTCGTCGACGACGCCGCGGGCGTCCGGATCCTCTACATCGGCAAGGGCGTCGGCCGGCATGAGCGCGTCGACGAGGCCTGGGTGCTCGCGAAGTACGCCGTGGCCGCGTCGCAGTACGCCGACTTCGCCACCCTGCGCGGCGACCCGTCCGACGGCCTGCCCGGCGTGAAGGGCGTCGGCGAGAAGACCGCTGCGACGCTGCTCCAGCGGTTCGGCGACCTGCCCGGCCTGGTCGCCGCCGCCGACGACCCGACGAGCGACCTGGCGCCCGGGCCGCGGCTGAAGATCAAGGAGGCCGCCGACTACCTGCTCGTGGCTCCGAGGGTGGTCGCGGTCGCGCGCGACCTGGACCTGCCGCGCGGCGACGCGCTGGCGCTGCCGTCCGCCCCGGCCGACCCGGACGCGCTCGAGGAGCTCACGGAGCGGTGGGGGCTGGGGTCGCCGGTGGAGCGGCTGGTGAAGACGCTGGCGGGCTAACCCGGCAGCACGATCCCCCGCCGGATCAGCTCGATCAGCTCCCGCGCGGTCTTGCGGACCGGCGTACCGGCGCCGGCGTCGGCGATCTGCCCTGCGAAGTCGACCAGCTGCTTCATCTGGCGCACGAAGTCGCCGGCGGTCAGGTCGGCGCGCGTGAGCAGGCCGTCGAGGTCGTCGCCCTCGGCCCACCGGTAGGCCGTCCAGGCGAACCCGGCGTCGGGGCGGCGGAGGAAGTCGAGGTGGTGGTCGCGCTCGAGCTGCTCGAGCTGGGCCCACAGCCGGTGCATCGCGTCGATGGCGGTGGCGACCGCGCCGCCGGGCACCGACGGCGGCGCCTCGTCGGGCCGCCGCGCCTCGTAGACGAGCACGGAGAGCACGGCGCCGAGCTGCGAGGGCGACAGGTCGTCCCAGAGGCCGCTGCGCAGGGCCTCGGCGGCGACCAGGTCGAGCTCGGAGTAGATGCGCATCAGGCCGCGGCCGCGATCGGTGACGTGGACGTCCTCGCCCTCGCCGGCCAGGTAGCCGAGCGCCTCGAGCACCTCGCAGACCCGGTCGAACTGGCGGGCCACGGTGTTGGTGCGGCGCTCGATCCGGCGCGCGAGCACCTGGCTGTCGCGGCCGAGCTTGAACCACCGCTCGGCCCAGCGTGCGTGGTCCTCGCGGTCGGAGCAGCCGTGGCAGGGGTGCGCCTTGAGCTGGGCACGCAGCCTGCCGACCTCCGCGGCCGTGCCGTCGTCGAGCTCGGCCTTCCCGCCCCGCGGGTGGGTGACGGAGAGCGGCAGCGCGTGGACGGCGTTCTTGACCGCGTCGGCGAGCTGGCGTCGCTGGCCGGCGTTGCGAGCGTCGAACTTCTTGGGCACCCGCACCTTCGCGACCGGCTCGACCGGCGTCGGGAAGTCGGGCAGCGCCAGGCGGCGGGCCTGCCGCTCCGAGGTGACCACCTGCGGCCGGTGACCGTGCTCGGAGAGGCCCGGGTCGAGCACGACCGCGGGACCGGCGTACTTCCCGGCGGGGACGACGATCACGTCGCCCGGGCGCAGCTTCTCGAGCGACATCGCGGCGTCGGCGCGACGGTCGGCACGTCGGGCGCGGCTCGCCTCCTTCTCCAGGTCGCTGATCCGGCGGCGCAGCGCGGCGTACTCCATGAAGTCGCCCAGGTGGCACGTGGCGGCCTCGACGTACCCTTCGAGCGCTTCCTCGGCCTTGCGCAGCTGGCGGGCCAGACCGACGACGGCCCGGTCGGCCTGGAACTGGGCGAAGGACTGCTCGAGCAGCTCCCGAGCGCGGTGCCGGCCGAACTGGTGCACCAGGTTGACCGCCATGTTGTAGGACGGCCGGAACGACGACCGGAGCGGGTAGGTGCGCGTCGAGGCGAGACCCGCGACCTCCCGCGGGTTCATGCCCGGCTGCCAGAGCACGACGGCGTGGCCCTCGACATCGAGCCCGCGGCGTCCGGCCCGCCCGGTGAGCTGGGTGTACTCCCCCGGCGTGATGTCGGCGTGGGTCTCGCCGTTCCACTTCGAGAGCTTCTCGAGCACGACGGTGCGCGCCGGCATGTTGATGCCGAGCGCGAGGGTCTCGGTCGCGAACACGACCTTGACCAGCCCGCGGAGGTAGAGCACCTCCACGACCTCCTTGAACGCCGGCAGCATCCCGGCGTGGTGCGCGGCGACGCCGCGGGAGAGCGCGTCGAGGAACTCGTGGTAGCCGAGCACGTTGAGATCGGCGTTGGGCAGTGAGCCGAGCTGCTCCTCGACGTAGGCGACGACCTCGTCGCGCTGCTCGGCCGTGTTGAGGCGCAGGTTGGCGTCGAGGCACTGCTGGACGGCCGCGTCGCAGCCTGCACGGCTGAAGATGAACACGATCGCCGGCAGCAGTCGCTCGCGCTCCAGGCGGTCGATCACGTCGACCCGGCTGGGGATCCAGACCCGGCGGCCGTTGCCGACCGAGCGCGGGTTCTTCGACGACCCGGGCTTGCCCTTGCGCGGCGAGCGCCGGTCGCGCATCAGCCGGCTGCTCGCCCAATCGTCGCGGGCGATCCGCATCAGCTCGTCGTTGACGGGCGCTCCCTCGCGCACGAAGCCCGCGGCCGCGTCGACGTCGGAGGACGCGAACAGGTCGAGGAGACGGCGGCCGACCATCACGTGCTGGTAGAGCGGAACCGGGCGGCGCTCCGCGACGATCGTCGTCGTCTCGCCGCGCACGGTCTCGAGCCACTCGCCGAACTCCTCGGCGTTGGAGACGGTGGCGGACAGGGAGACCACCGACACCGACTCGGGGAGGTGGATGATGACCTCCTCCCAGACCGCGCCGCGGGACCGGTCGGCGAGGTAGTGCACCTCGTCCATCACGACGAACCCGAGGTCGACGAGCGTGCGGGAGCCGGCGTAGAGCATGTTGCGCAGCACCTCGGTGGTCATCACGACCACCGGGGCCTCGCCGTTGACGCTGGTGTCACCGGTGAGCAGGCCGACCCGGTCCGCTCCGTAGCGGGCGACCAGGTCGGCGTACTTCTGGTTGGACAGCGCCTTGATCGGCGTCGTGTAGAACGCCTTGCGGCCGGTCTCCAGCGCGAGGTGCACGGCGAACTCGCCGACGACGGTCTTGCCGGAGCCTGTCGGCGCGGCAACCAGGACACCGCGGCCGTCCTCGATCTCGCGGCACGCGTCGACCTGGAACTCGTCGAGGTCGAACTCGTAGCCGGCGACGAAGTCGCGGAGCACGGGGTGCTCCTTGTCGCGCCGGTAGGAGGCGTAGCGCTCGGCGGGGCTGGCGTCGGTCATACGAGCACCTGCACGGCGCCGGGGACGCACTCGACGGTCAGCGGCAGCGGGCCGAAGCGCTCGCCGTCGGCGTACCCCACGATCCCGGCCGAGGCGACGGTGACGCGGCGGACGCGGTGCCGCTCGTACTGCGGGTGGTGGACGTGGGTGCCGCTGAACAGCTTGGGATAGGTGCGCACCAGCTCCCAGCGGCTCATCGGCTTGATGACCACGACGTCGAGCAAGCCGTCGTCGACCAGGGCCCCTTCGGTGATGCGCAGCCCGCCGCCGAAGGACGGGCCGTTGCCGACGGCCACGAGCATGGCGTCGAGCGTGCGGGTCTCACCGTCGAGGTCCAGGACGTAATGCAGCGGCTCGAACGTGCGCAGCTCGGCCAACGTGGCGAGGTTGTAGCGCATCTGGCCGCGGGGCCAGGTCATCTCGTTGGCCCGCTCGTTGACGACGGCGTCGAAGCCGGCGGCGAGCACCGTGGCGAAGTAGCGGTCGCCGATCCGGGCGAGGTCCATCGGGCGCGGCCGCCAGGCCAGCAGGTGGTCGGCCGCCGCGGCCGGGTCGTCGCGGGGCACGCCGAGCACGCGTGCGACGTCGTTGCCGGTGCCCGCGGGCAGCACGCCGAGAGGTACGGCGCTGCCGGCCAGCGCCTGGACGGCGATGTTGACCAGCCCGTCGCCCCCGCACGCGACCAGCGCGTCGGGGCCGTCGGCGACGGTCTTGAGCGCCAGGTCGAGCGCCTCGTCGGCGTCGCGCCCGGCGACGTGCCGCAGGCGCCAGCCGGCCGCCTCGAGCCGTGCGGCCGCTGCGTCGCGGACCCGTGCGCCCCGGCCCTTCCCCGCCGTGGGGTTGGTCAGCACGACGACATCACGGGACACGTGTCGAGCCTACTGGCTCGCTATCCGCCGCGGTCCCAGCCACCGCCCTCACGGGCCACCCGGAGCCGGACGCAGAAGTGGTCCGGTGGCGCGCCGACCGCCTTGGCGAGCCGGCCGACGGCGTCGAGCACGCGGGGTGCGGGGAAGTCGGTGCCGGGGGCCCCGAGCGTGAGCCGGCCGTCGCGGTCGACCAGGTGCACCTGCCCGCCGCGCCACGCCTGGTGGATCAGCACCCGGGTCGGCTCGTCGACCACGATCGCCGGGTAGGCGACGTCGGCGGCCAGCAGGTCGCACGGCACCTCGGTGCCCGACACGTCGCTGCGCAGCGCACCGGGCACGATCCCGTGCTCGAGGCGGCCCACGGCGTGCCAGGTCACCTCGTCGACGCCGAGCCACTCGGGCAGGTCGAACGGGTCGACCTGGGTGCACGCCGCGATCGGCCTCACGGGTCGATCTCGGAGAGCTCGTCGGGCGACAGGCCGGCGTTCGGACCCTTGTCAGACCGGCGCCGGTCGTTGAGGCGGGCGATGACCTCGGAGATCCCGAACAGGACGACCATCGGGATCGCCATGAACGACATGGTGAACGGGTCGCCCGACGGCGTCGCCACCGCGGCGAAGACGAAGGTGCCGACGATGATCCACGGCCGGTAGGCGCCGAGCGCCTTGCCGGAGACGACGCCTGCGAGGTTGAGCATCACCACGAACACCGGGATCTCGAACGCGATGCCGAAGGCCAACAACGTCCGGGTGAAGAACGTCAGGTAGTCGTTGAACTCCACCAGGTTGGTGAGATCGGACTGGGTGAACCCGATGAGGAGCTCCAAGCCCTTGGGCAGGGTGAGGTAGCCGAGGGCGATGCCGCCCAGGAACAGGGGGCCGGCGATCACGGCGAAGATCGCCGACCACTTCTTCTCGTTGGAGTGCAGGCCGGGGAGGATGAACGCCCAGATCTGGTAGAGCCAGATGGGGCTGGTGCCGACGATCGCGGCGAGGCTGCACAGCTTCAGGTACAGGATGAAGCCGCCGGCGACGCCACTCGTGGTGGCCATCGTGCGCTCGGCGCCGAGCTCCTCCCGCGCCTGCTGGTAGGGGTCGTTGATGACGTCGAAGATCTGGTCGAAGAAGAACAGTGCGACGACGAACGCGATCGCGATGGCGAACGCGCACTTCAGGATGCGAGCGCGCAGCTCCCGCAGGTGGTCGGACAGCGCCATCCGCCCGTCGGCGCCGACGGGGTGGACCGGCTTGCCGACGAAGAGCTGGACGACTCCGGTGAGCGACAAGTCAGGTTCTGCTGGGTCGGGACGTCAGCGGGTCAGTTGTTGGTCTCGCGACGCGGCTCGACGATCTCGCCCTCGGCGACGCCGTCGTCGGCGGCGTTGAGCTCGCCGGCGGGCTTGGCCGGAGGGGCGTCGTCCTTGTCCTTGTCGTCGTCACGCAGACCCTTCGTCTCGGTCTTGAAGATGCGCAGCGACTGGCCCGTCGCGCGCGCCAGGTCAGGCAGCTTCGCCGCGCCGAACACCAGGATCACAATGGCCAGGATGATGATCCACTCCCAGCCGTTGGGCATTCCGATCAGGGGAAGGGACATCTCAGGCGACCAACTCTCGAGAATCGAAGGGGACGTACTCCCACATGGTACGCCGCGCTCAGGCATAGAGAGCGAGCGTGTCCCGTGCCGAGGCGGTGAAAGTCTCCGTGAACTCTTCGGGTGCGACGACGGAGGCGTACGGCGCCAGCCGCAGCAGCAGCCGGGTGACCCACCGGACGTCGCTCACGACCATGTCGACCTCGAGCGAGCCGTCGTCATGGCGGCGGACGTCCTGGACCGGGTAGTAGTCGGGCACCCAGTCGGCCTCCCGCCCCAGCCGCAGGGTGACGGTGGTGCCGGCGGTGGGCGACTCCCCCGCCAGCAGGCCGGAGGTGACCTCGCGCGGCGGCTCCGGGTCGGTCTCGACCGGGCTGTCGAGCACCTCGGCCGCGTCGATCCGGTCGAGCCGGAAGAACCGCATCGCGCCCGCGGAGTGGCACCACGCGTCGAGGTAGGAGAAGCGGCCGGAGGTGACGATCCCGCGCGGGTCGACCACGCGCTCCGACAGCTCGTCGCGGGACGGCACGTGGTAGGTCAGCCGCACCTGCCGGCCCGCCGCCACCGCGCGCTCCAGCGCCGCGGCGAGGGCCGCGAGCTCGGTCTCGGACGGCTCGGTGGCGATGGCCAGGGTCCGCGCCTCCGCCGCGCTCGCGGCGGCCTGCTCCAGCTTGGCGAGGACCGAGTCGACGACCGCCCGGGTCGCGACCGGGGACGACTCGCGCAGCGAGTGGAGGGCGACGACGACCGCCGACGCCTCGGTCGGGCTGAGCCGCATCGGCCGCGCGAGGTAGTCGGCGTTGTCGATGCGGATGACGCCGGCCGAGACGGGGCTGCCGTCGTCGTGCTCGATCGCGTCGAGGTCGACGTCGATGAGGTCGTCGGGCAGGCCGCCCGGCAGGCCGCACATGAAGAGGACCTTGAGGTCGTCGAGCACCTGCTTGGGCGAGGTGCCCAGGAGAGCGGCGGCGTCGTCGAGGCGCACCTGCTCGCGCTGGTGCAGGAACGGCACGAGCGTGAGCAGGCGGGCGACCTGGTCGCGGGCGCCCGGTGCGGGTGCGGGCTTCACGCCACCACCGCCCGGAGCCGGCTCACGAGCTCGGCGCGCAGCGACTCCGGCTCGACCAGCACCACGTCGGGGCCGTGGTAGAGCACCAGGTCGACCAGGCCCCGGTGCGGCCGGTCGAGGTCGATCCGGTCCCACTCGTGGGTCCCGTCCGGACCCTCGACGCCCGGAGTCACGCTCGTGGCGCGTCGGCGGAAGGTGTGCCCGGTGTCCTTGCGGGCGAGCAGCACCGCGTGCGGGGCCGCGGGCTCCGGGGCGAGCCGCTCGATGACCGCGCGCAGGTCGGTGTCGGCAGGGACCGTGTAGGCGTGCGGCTCCCCCACCAGCGCCACCTCGCCGACCACGCGGTCGAGGCGGAAGACGCGCTCGGCGTCGCGGTCGGTGTCGTGGCCCACGACGTACCACCGGCCCGCGGAGCGCACCACGCCCCAGGGCTGCACGTGCCGCAGCCGGGTGTCGGTCTCGTTGGGCCGCTGGTAGCGGAACTCGATTGCCGTTCGCTCGCAGACCGCCTCCCAGCAGCGCGCGAACGCCGGCTCGTCGGCCGTGGTCGGCTGGGCGATGTCCAGCGCGTTGAGGTCGAGGTCGGCGCCCGCGGCGGTGAGCTTGCGGACCGCGTCGGTGGTCGCCTGGGCCATCGTGGCGTGCTGCCAGGCGCGCGACGCGAGGGCGACGACCGCGGCCTCCTCCGGCGTCAGCGACACGTCGGGGAGCGCGAACTCGTCGACGGGGATCCGGTAGCCGACCTCGTCGTCGAAGAGCGGGTCGATCGTCGCGACCTCGACCGGTACGCCGAGGCTGCGCAGCTCCTCCTTGTCGCGCTCGAACATCTTCTCGAACGCGTCATGGCGCGAGTCGGCGTACAGCAGCTCCCGGATCCGGTCCTTGGCGATCGGTCGCCGCTGGACCAGCAGCATGATGAGGAGGTTGAGCAGCCGCTCGCTCTTGGGGGCGGGCATGGTCCCTAGTCTGCCCGTTCGCTCGGGAGGCGACCGTTGATTTTCAGGCCGCGCCCAGGACGTCGACGACGAAGTAGAGGATGTCGTCGCCCTTGATGTCGGGCTCCTGGCCCTTCTTGCCGTAGCCCTTGGCCGGCGGGATCTCGATGATCACGCGGCTGCCGACCGGCACCCCGACGAGACCCTCGGACCAGCCGTCGATGACGTTGATGCCGCCGCCGGTGACCCCGGCACCGACGTTGACCGCCAGCGGCTCCTTGTCCTCGCCGTAGCTCTGGTCGAACGGCTCCTCGCCGCCCCAGGTCTGGCCCAGGTAGTCGACGACCGCGAGGTCGCCCTTCTCGACCGGCTCGCCGTTGCCCTCGAGCAGGGTGGTCACCCGGACCTCCTCGCCCTTGACGTCGGGCTTGGGGATGCCGCTGCTGTCGAGGCCGGTCGGTACGCCGCCCTCGCCCTTCTCCAGGGTCGGGGCCCACGCGGCGGGCGTCTTCGGCGCGGGCGTCGGGCCGGGCCGGACGACCGAGCTGAGCTCGACGACCGCGGCGACGCCGTCCTCGTTGCCGACGCCGAGCTCGACCACGTTGAAGTCGGCCCACTCCTTGTCGGACTCGAGCACGACGGCGTACCGGGTGCCGACCGTCGTCTCGTCGGCCTTGACCTGGTCGGCGACGAGCTGCACGACCAGGTCGCTGGCGACGGTGGGCTCGGCCTTGGCGCCGACCTCGAGCTGCGACGCGGCCAGGTCCTCGCCGAACGTGTCGTAGGTGACCCGCTCGTCCCAGTCGTTGGAGACCGCGACGTTGACCAGGACCTTCTGGCCCTTCTTCAGCACCGGTCCGTCGCCCTCGCTCAGCACCTCGGTGACGGCCTCGTCGGCCTCCAGGTTGGCGTCCCACGAGAACTCGGGGGTCTCGCCCGGCTGGCCGGTGATCTCGACGGCGTCGAAGCCCTGAGCCGTCTCCTCCTCGGGCTCGTCGCCGCAGGCGGCGAGGGAGAGCGCGAGGACGGGCAGGGTCACGAGGGCCGCGGCGCGGCGGGCGGGTCGGCTGAGCACGGCCGAAACCTTACAAGTAGTGCCTTACATCCCGTCGATGAGTCGCTGAACCCGCTCGTCGTAGGCCTTGAACGGGTCCTTGCACAGCACCGTGCGCTGCGCCTGGTCGTTGAGCTTGAGGTGCACCCAGTCGACGGTGAAGTCGCGGCGCCGCTCCTGGGCCTTGCGGATGAACTCGCCGCGCAGGCGGGCGCGGGTGTTCTGCGGCGGCACCGACTTGGCCTCGAAGATCTTCAGGTCGCTGGTCACCCGGGCGACAGCGCCCCGCTTCTCGAGCAGGTAGTAGAGCCCGCGACCGCGGTGGATGTCGTGGTAGGCCAGGTCGAGCTGCGCGACCCGCGGGTGGCTCAGCGGCAACCCGTGCTTTGCGCGGTAGCGGTCGATCAGCTTCCACTTGATCACCCAGTCGAGCTCGCGGTCGACCAGGCCGAGGTCGCCCGACTCGAACGCCTTGAGCCCGCGCTCCCACAGGTCGAGGGAGCGCTCGATGGTCGGCGTGCTGATACCGCGCCGGTCGACGAACTCGCGGGCCTTGGTGAGGTACTCGGACTGGATCTCGAGCGCGCTGGCCTCGCGGCCGTTGGCGAGCCGGATCTTGCGGCTGCCGGAGACGTCGTGGGAGATCTCGCGGATCGCCCGGATGGGGTTCTCGAGGGTGAGGTCGCGCATGACGACCCCCTCCTCGATCATCCGCAGCACCAGGTCGCAGCTGGCGACCTTGAGCATGGTGGTCGTCTCGCTCATGTTGGAGTCACCGACGATGACGTGCAGCCGGCGGTACTTCTCGGCGTCGGCGTGCGGCTCGTCGCGGGTGTTGATGATCGGGCGGCTGCGTGTCGTCGCGCTGCTGACGCCCTCCCAGATGTGCTCCGCGCGCTGGCTGATCGAGTACGACGTCCCGCGCGGCGTCTGCGTGACCTTGCCCGCGCCGACCACGATCTGCCGGGTGACCAGGAACGGGATCAGCACGTCCGCCAGCCGGCTGAACTCTCCCGAGCGGCCCACCAGGTAGTTCTCATGGCAGCCGTAGGAGTTGCCCGCGGAGTCGGTGTTGTTCTTGAAGAGGTAGATCTCCCCCGCGATGCCCTCGTCGTGGAGACGCTGCTCGGCGTCGAGGAGCAGCCCCTCGAGCACCCGCTCCCCCGCCTTGTCGTGGGTGACGAGGTCGACGACGTCGTCGCACTCGGGCGTGGCGTACTCGGGGTGGCTGCCGACGTCGAGGTAGAGGCGGGCGCCGTTGCGCAGGAAGACGTTGCTGGACCGCCCCCAGGACACCACCTTGCGGAACAGGTAGCGCGCCACCTCGTCGGGGCTCAGCCGACGCTGCCCCTTGAACGTGCACGTGACGCCGTACTCGTTCTCGATCCCGAAGATCCGGCGGTCCATGACCAAACCCTACGGGGTGATGCGCCACCCCGGGGGTACCCCGACAACATGGCCGAGACCTCGTCCGACACCAATGCCGACACCCGCGCCGATCACACCTCCGTCTGGCTGGACCGCCCCCGGGCTCCGCACCCACCGCTCCAGGAGGACCGTGCCTACGACGTCGCGGTCGTCGGCGGCGGGCTCACCGGCCTCCTGACCGGGCTCCTGGTGGCGCGCAGCGGCCTCTCCGTGGTCGTGCTGGAGGCGCGCCAGGTGGCCGACGGGGCGACCGGCAACACGACGGCGAAGGTCAGCCTGCTCCAGGGCACCAAGCTCAGCCGGGCCCTGGCCTCGAGTCCCCCGTCGGCGGTCCGTTCGTACGTCGAGGCCAACCGGGAGGGCCAGGCGTGGCTCGCGCGGTTCTGCGACGACCACGGGGTCGCGACCCAGACGCGTCCGGCCTACACCTTCGCGACCACGCGGCTCGGCGAGATGCGCGCCCAGGCGGAGCTGTCCACGGCCCGCCTCACCGGCCTCGACGTCTCCTGGGAGACCGAGACCGAGCTCCCGTTCCCGGTCCGCGGCGCGGTGCGCCTCGCCGACCAGCTCCAGCTGCACGCGATGGACCTCGTCGACGCGATCGTCTCCAACCTGATCTCGGAGGGCGGTGACCTCTACGAGCGCACCCGCGTGGTGGACGTACGGCGCCTCGACCGCGGCGCCGAGGTCGTGACCGAGACGGCGACCGTCACCGCGCGACACGTCGTCCTGGCGACCAACCAGCCGATCCTGCTGCGCCACGGGTTCTTCGCCCGCGAGAAGGCCAACCGGTCCTACGCAGCCGCGTTCACCTCACCGTGGACCCCGCACGGGATGTACCTGTCCTCGGACCCCACCACGCAGTCGCTGCGCTCGCTCCCGGTGCCCGGTGGCGACGAGCTGCTGCTCGTCGGAGGCTACGGCCACCCGACCGGGCGCAGCCGGTCGCCGCAGCGACACCTCGACCGGCTGGTGCACTGGGCGCGCTCGACGTTCAGCGGCAGCAGCCTCACCCACACCTGGTCCGCCCAGGACCAGGCGACGGCCACCGGGCTCCCCTACGTCGGGCCGATGCTGCCCCGCGACCGGACCGTGCTGCTGGCGACGGGGTTCGACAAGTGGGGGTTCACCAACGCGCCCGCCGCCGCGCTGCTGCTCGCCAAGACGATCCTCGAGCGCACCGTCGGCGGTGAGAAGCCGCGCTGGGGCGGTGCCTTCGCCACGTGGAGCCCGCGCGAGGTCGCGGGCGCGCCCCGCACCGCCGTCTTCAACGCCGAGGTCGGCGCGCAGATGGCGGCAGGGGTCGCCAAGCGGGTGGCACCCGGGCGCGAGGCGCTGGTCTGCTCCCACCTGCAGGGCGTCGTCCGCTGGAACGACGCCGAGCAGTCCTGGGACTGCCCGCTCCACGGCTCCCGGTTCACCGCCGACGGGGACGTGCTGGACGGCCCCGCGATCTGCGGCCTGCGGAAGGCGTAGCCCCCGTCAGAGCGGCGGCGCCACCGGGGGCTCTCCGCTGCCCGGGTCCTCCAGCGGGGGTACGTCGCCGCTGACCTGGTCGGTCGGGTCGTCGGGCGCGTCGGTCGACGGCGCGGTCGAGGCCGAACCCGGGTCGCCGTCCTCCGGCACCGGCGGCGCGTGCTCAGCCGGGCCGCGCTCGCCGAGGAGCTCCTCGAGCCGGGCGGGCCGGATGCGCGCGAACTTGCGCGGCTGCACCCGGGTGCGGTCGAGGACCGCCACCTCGAGGTCGGTGACGGGGATGACCCGGTCCTCGCTCGTGCTGTGACCCAGGGCGGCCACCGCGACGCGGAGCGCGTCGTCGAGCGAGCAGCCCTCGCGGTAGTGCTCCTGGAGATAGCCGGCGACGGTCTCGGCGTCGCCGCCCATGACCGCGAACCCGTGCTCGTCGCCGACCCGGCCCTCGTAGGTCAGCCGGTAGATCTGGTCGGCCTCGGGGGTGTCGCCGATCTCGGCGACGAAGATCTCCACCTCGTAGGGCTTCTCGCCGCCACTGGAGAAGATCGTGCCGAGGGTCTGGGCGTAGGCGTTGGCGAGCCCGCGTCCGGTGACGTCGCGGCGGTCGTAGGCGTAGCCGCGCATGTCGGCCAGCCGCACGCCCGCGATGCGCAGGTTCTCGAACTCGTTGTAGCGGCCCACCGCGGCGAACGCGATCCGGTCGTAGATCTCGGAGACCTTGTGCAGCGCCTGCGACGGGTTCTCGGTGACCATCAGGACGCCGTCGGCGTACTGGACGGCCACGAGGGACCGACCGCGCGCGATGCCCTTCCGGGCGAAGTCGGCCCGGTCCTTCATGAGCTGCTCGGGCGAGACGTAGAACGGAGTGCTCATCTCAGGCCTCCTCCCCGCTCGTCGGGCCGGTCAGCGGGGCCAACGGACCGTCGGGACGCACCATCCGGCCGCCGACCACCCGGTCGGCGATCGCGGCCACCTCCTCGTCGGTCAGGCGAGCGCCGCCGTCGGCGGTGACCACCCAGACGACCGGGAAGATGCGGCGGGTGAGGTCGGGCCCGCCCGTGGCGGAGTCGTCGTCGGCCGCGTCGTAGAGGGCCTGGAGGCAGGCGCTCACGGCCTCCTCGGGCGTCAGGTCGTCCCGGTAGAGCTTCTTGAGCGCACCGCGGGCGAAGAGCGAGCCGGAGCCGACGCTGAAGAACGAGGTCTCCTCGTGGCGGCCGCCCGTGACGTCGTAGCCGAAGATCCGGCCGATCCCGCGGTCGAGGTCGAAGCCGGCGAACATCGGCACCACGGCGAGGCCCTGCATGGCCATGCCGAGGTTGGCGCGGATCAGCGCCGAGAGCCGGTTGGCCTTGCCGTCGAGCGAGAGCACCGAGCCCTCGATCTTCTCGTAGTGCTCGAGCTCGACCTGGAACAGGCGGACCATCTCGACCGCGAGCCCTGCCGTGCCGGCGATGCCGACCACGGAGTACTCGTCGGCCGGGAAGACCTTCTCGATGTCGCGCTGCGCGATGACGTTGCCCATCGTCGCGCGGCGGTCACCGGCCATCACCAGGCCGCCGGGGAACGTCGCCGCCACGATCGTGGTGCCGTGCGGGGCGATGTCGGCACCCGACTGCACCGCGCCGGCGGGCAGCGACTTGCGTGCCGGGAGGAGGTCGGGCTTGTGCTCGGTGAGGAAGTCGCTGAAGGAGGAGGTGCCCGGCTGCAGGAAGGCCGCCGGGATGCGCGCGTCGGTCACTCGCCACCCTTCTGGATGAAGGACTTCACGAAGTCCTCGGCGTTGGACTCGAGGACGTCGTCGATCTCGTCGAGGATCGCGTCGACGTCGTCGTCGAGCGCCTCCTTGCGCTCGGCCACGCCCTCCTCGGGCGCGACCTCGGTCTCCTCGACCTCCTCGGAGGACTTGCGAGGCTGCTTCTGCTCCTGGGCCATGACTGAACCCTACCGACCCCTACCGACTCAGGGCAGCGACCAGCTCGGCGGCGGTCTCGGATTCGTCGATGAGATGGCCCACGTGCGCCTTGCTGCCACGCAGCGGGTCGATCGTCGGCACCCGCTGGAGCGACTCCCGGCCCGGCAGGTCGAAGATCACCGAGTCCCACGACGCGGCGGCGACGTGGGCGGCGTACTTGTCCAGGCAGCGGCCCCGGAAGTAGGCGCGGGTCTCGACCGGCGGCTCGTGCATCGCCGCCTCGACCACGTCGTCGGTGAGCAGCCGCTGCATCCGGCCGGCCTTGACCAGCCGGTGGTAGAGGCCCTTCTCCGGGCGGATGTCGGAGTACTGGTAGTCGATGAGCTGGAGCTTGGCGTCGTCCCAGGCCAGGCCGTCGCGGGAGCGGTACTGCTCGAGCAGCTTGAGCTTGGCGACCCAGTCGAGCTGATCGGCCAGGGACATCGGGTCGCGCTCGAGCCGGTCGAGCACGTCCTCCCACCGTGCCAGCACGTCGAGCGTCTGCTCGTCGGCGTCGGTGCCGAGGCGGTCCTCGACGTACTTCTTGGCGAGGTCGAGGTACTCGAGCTGGAGCTGTACGCCGGTCAGCTTCCTGCCGTCGGCGAGCGTCACCGTCTGCTGGAGGCCCGGGTCGTGCGAGAGCGCGCGGAGCGACGACACCGGCGTGTCGACCGTGAGGTCGCGGCCGATGAACCGGTCCTCGATCATCGCCAGCACCAGGGAGGTGGTGCCGATCTTGAGGTAGGTGGAGATCTCCGACAGGTTGGCGTCGCCGATGATGACGTGCAGCCGGCGGTACTTCTCCGGGTCGGCGTGCGGCTCGTCGCGGGTGTTGATGATCGGGCGCTTGAGCGTCGTCTCGAGCCCCACCTCGACCTCGAAGAAGTCGGCGCGCTGGCTGATCTGGAAGCCCTCGTCGCGGCCGTCCTGGCCCCGGCCGACGCGACCGGCGCCGGTGATCACCTGACGGCTGACGAAGAACGGCGTGAGGTGCCGGACGATGTCGGCGAACGGCGTCGACCGCCGCATCAGGTAGTTCTCGTGGGCGCCGTAGGACGCGCCCTTGTTGTCGGTGTTGTTCTTGTAGAGCACGATCGACGGGTTGCCCGGCAGCTGCGTGGCCAGCTTGGCGGCGTCGAGCATCACCAGCTCCCCCGCCTTGTCCCAGCGGACGGCGTCGAGGGGCGTCACCACCTCCGGCGTGGAGTACTCCGGGTGCGCGTGGTCGACGTACAAGCGGGCGCCGTTGGTGAGGATCACGTTGGCGAGGCCGAGGTCCTCGTCGGTGAGCTGGGTCGGGTCGGCGATCTGGCGGGACATGTCGAACCCGCGGGCGTCGCGCAGCGGCGACTCCTCCTCGAAGTCCCAGCGGGCGCGCCGCGCGCGGACCGTCGCCGAGGCGTAGGCGTTGACGACCTGGGACGACGCGACCATGGGGTTGGCCGTCGGCTGTCCCTGGACCGAGATGCCGTACTCGACCTCGGTGCCCATCACTCGGCGCACACTCATGCGTCCAGACTACGGCGTGGATGCTCCTGCGCCCGCTGGGTAGTGACAGAGCACCAAGGAGGAGCCCATGACCGCAGCCGCCGATGCGCGCGAAGCCCGGGACCATCCCGCGCTCGAGTGGCCGGCGCGCTTCGGGATGGCGGCCTACGGCGTCGTCTACGCGCTCGTGGGGTGGCTCGCGGGGCACTTGGCACTCGGCGACCGGGAGGGCGGCGCGTCGGGGCAGGGCGCGCTGCACGAGATCGCCGAGCAGCCGCTGGGCGCCGTGTCCCTCTGGCTCGCCGCCGGCGGCCTGGCGGCCCTGGCCGTGTGGGAGGCGTGCCAGGCGGTCGGCGGCCACCGGTCCGACGAGGGCGTACGGCGCTGGGGCGCCCGCGCGGCCTCGGCCGGGCGCGGGACGGTGTTCGCCGTGCTCGCGGTGCTCGCCGTGATGACCGCGCTCGGCGACTCCGGGGGCGGCGGCAGCGACGGGCTGACGGCGGACCTGATGTCGATGCCGCTGGGCCCCGCGCTGGTGGTCGCCCTCGGCGTGGCGATCGTCGGCGTCGGCCTGGGCAGTGCCTACAAGGGCCTCAGCGGGCGCTGGCGCAAGGACCTCGAGGTCGACGGGCAGACCGGCACCGTCGGCAGCCTGGTGACGGCGCTCGCCCGCACCGGCTACGTCACCCGGGCAGCCGCCTTCGGCGTGGTCGGCGGACTCTTCGTGTGGGCCGGGCTCACCCACGACGCCGACAAGTCCGGTGGTCTCGACCAGGCGATCGTGCGCCTGCGGGACGAGCCCTACGGACCGTGGCTGCTGCTCGTCGTCGCGATCGGGCTCGCCTGCTACGGGGTCTACCACGTGTTCCGCGCGTGGTACCTGCGCGGCGCCTGACGCTACGCGTCCGCTCCGGGCGCGGCCGCCAGGTCGGCGAGCTCGTGGCGGAGCAGGTCGATCACCCGTCCGGGGTCGGTCCGCGCGGCCTCCTCACGGACCAGGTCGAGCTCGCCGGGCGGCAGCACGTCCTCCACCGGCACGTAGACGCGGCCGCTGGTGCGGGCGATGGTGTCGTCGACCGCGGCGGCGCCCGGCTGTCGCCCGGCCACGACGAGGACCAGCGCCGCCGTGCGGTGCCGCCCGGCGTCCACGAGGAGTCCGGCCGCGTTGCGGGCGGTCGTCCACAGCTGCGTGGTGTGCCCGCTGCGCCGCCACGTGTCCAGCAGGTCGGCGAAGCCCGTCGCCGCGCGGCGCGTGTCGCCGAGCCGGGTGTGGGCCGAGGCCAGCGCGACGCCGGCGACCCCGGCCACGAACGCCGTGCCCGCCGACCTCGACGTCACGATCGCGTCCTCGTAGAACGACACCGCGGCGGCCGGGTCCGTCGCCGCTCTCAGCTCCCCCTCGACGTAGGCCGCGAAGGCGAGGTGGGAGCCGCAGCGGTTGCGAGCGATCAGCTCGTTGGCGCGGTCGAGCATCCGCCGCGCCTGCTCCGCGTGCCCGCCGTACGACGCCGCGAGTGCGGCCGACGCCAGCCACGCGCCCGACTCGACCTCGCGTCCCTGGCCCGAGCGCTCCCAGAGGTCCCGCGCGCGGTCGAAGTCGCCGCGGAAGTGCGCGACCGACCCGAGGGCGCGCAGCGCCCCGCTCACCCGTGCCGGCGCGGGGTCGGCGCCCGCCACCTCCATGGCGCGCTCCGCCAGCTCCTGCGCCAGGTCGAGCTCCCCGGTCAGCCGGGCCGCCTCGGCGGCCGCACCGAGCACCTGGGCCTGGTCCGGGTGCCCGTCGAGACCGGGATCCGCGGCCAGCTCCAACGCCCAGGTCCAGGGCTCCCGCAGGTCGCGCCAGATGCAGCCCTCGTCGAGCGCGAGGGTGAGGCCGATGCGGACGTCGTCACGCCCGTGGGCCCGCGCGAGGTCGCGGGCGGCCCGCAGGTTGTCGAGCTCGGTGCGCAGCCGCCGGTCCATGGCGGCTTCCTCCTGCCCGAGGATGCGCACCCCGACGTCACGCGCGATCGCGAGGCACCGGTCGAGGAACCTGGTCTCGGCCGTGGCTAGGTCGCCGCGCTCGCGCAGCTCGTCGTGCAGGAACGCGCGCACGGTGAACAGCAGCCGGAACCGCCCGCCTGCGGGGTCGGCGACAAGGAGCGACGCGTCGACGAGCCGGTGCACCGCGTCCACGGGGTCCCCCGGCACGCGCACGTCGGCCGCGACCGCCTCCAGGGTGTCGAGGTCGGCCCCGCCCGGGAACGGCGCCAGCGCCCGCAGGAGCGCACGGTCGCTCTCGGCCAGGAGGCGGTACGACGACGCGATGGTCGCCCGCAGCGTGCCCTGGCGCCCGTCTCCCGCCCGGGCCTCGCCGGTGGCGAGGTCGAGAGCGCGGTCGAGGCGGTCGCGCACGTCGCTCAACGGCATGACGGCGACCTGGCGGGCGGCGAGCTCGATCCCGAGCGGCAGCCCGTCGAGCCGGTGCAGCACCTCCACCAGGTGGTCGGCGTCGGCCGCGGTGACCTCGTAGCCGGGGGCGCGGCGGCGGGCGTGCTCGACGAACGCGCGCACACCCGGCTGCCGCCGGAAGGCGTCGAGGTCCCCGGCGTCCCGCGGGACGGGCAGCGGCTGGAGGCGGACGACGTACTCCCCCGGCGCGTGGAGGGGCGCCCGGGAGGTGGCGAGCACGCGGACCGCTGCAGTCGTGCGCGTGATCGCGTCCGCGAGGCTCCGGCAGGCCTCGGCGACGTGCTCGCAGTTGTCGAGAACGAGAAGCATCGGCCGGTCGCCGATCCCGCGGGCGACGTCCGCCGGCCCGATCTCGCCGTCGAGGCGCAGCCCGAGGGAGCTGGCGACCGCCTGGCACAGGCGCTCGGCGCGGTCGACCGCCGCTAGGTCCACGACCGCGACGTCCGCGTCGTCGCCCGGGCCAGCGGCGACGTCGAGGGCGAGCGAGGTCTTGCCGACCCCGCCCGGCCCGGCGATCGTGACCAGTCGGTGGCCCGCCAGCAGGCGGACCACCTCGGCCCGCTCGTGCTGCCGCCCGACGAGGGGGACGTCGGGGCTGGGCAGGGGGCGGCGGACGAGTGACGCGCCCACCTGTCCCGATCGGAGGGGTGCGCCGAGGGCGCCGGTGGCGACGGCCTGCTCGAGGTCGGCGAAGGCGGGGCCCGGGTCGAGCCCGGTCTCCTCCGCCAGCCTCCGCCGGAACGCCCGCGCCGCGGCCATGGCGTCCGAGGTCCGGCCGTCCGCGGCGAGGGAACGGACGTGGAGGACCGCGGTGGACTCGCGCAGCGGCTCTGCCGCGGCGGCACGCGCCGCATCCGCGACCACGTCGGGCTCGCCGGCCGCGAGGCGGGCCGCGATCAGGTCGTCGACAAGCCGGAGGCGGAGCTCGTCGAGCGCCACCGACTGCACCTCCAGGGCCGGGACGGCCCGGAACTCCTCGAGCGCGGGACCACGCCACAGTGCCAGGGCGCTCCGGGCGAGGGCGACCCTCTCCGCCGGCGTGCGGGCGGCGTTCCCGACCTCGGCGGCGAGACTGCGGGCCTCGTCGACGTCGAGCTCCTCCGGCTCGAGCCGGAGCGCGTAGCCCGAACCGCTCCGCTGGATCCGCCCGGCGAGCGGCCCGAGGTGACCACGCAGCCGGGAGACGTGGTTGTAGAGCGCCTGCACGGCGTTGTCGGGTGGATCCTCGGGCCACAGGGCGTCGATGAGCCTCTCGGCGCCGACCGCTCGGCCGGCGTCCAGGGCCAGCACCGCGAGCAGCGCCCGCCGCCGGCCGCCGGGCACGGCGACCGGAGCCGGTCCCACCCGGAGTGCCAGCGGGCCGAGCACGTCGACGCGCAGTGCGGGGAGAGACGGCTCGTGCTCGGACACACGGTCACGATGCCCGAGCCGGAGGGCGACCGACACCGGATTTCCACTACTCCAGGGGTACCGCGAGGGTCTCGAAGCGCACCCACTCGCGGAAGCGGTCCGGTCCGACCGCAGCCACCAGCCCGGCCGTCTGCGAGGCCTGCGCGGCCAGAGCCGCGACCTTGCGGTCGAGCAGCGGCCCGGCGAGGTCGAGGTGGACGGTCACCTCGGCCATCGAGCACACCCGCGGGCGCCCGAGCTCGTAGACCCCGAAGTCCTCGTCCAGCGCGCGGTCGCGCCCCACGTTCTCGGCCAGCACGACCGGGTGCAGGAGCGTGGGCCTGCCGGACCAGCCCGCCAGCGCGTCGACCACCCAGCCGGCGACGGCGCGGTGGTCGGGATGGCCGGTGACGCCGTCGGGGCCGAACGCCACGACCGTGTCCGGGCGCACCTCGTCGAGCACCGCGCGCAGGCAGGCGACCGGGACGGCCGGGTCGATCTCGGCGCACCGCCCGTCGGGGAGGTCGAGCCAGTGGTGCTCGGTGACGCCGAGGCCGGCGAGCGCGCGGTGCAGCTCCTCGGTCCGGGTCCGTCCCAGCGCGGCGCGCTCGCCGGGCGTCGCACCCGGGTCCGCCGCCTCTCCCCTGGTCGCGGTGACGCAGACGGCACGCTGTCCGGCGTCAGCGAGCGCCGCCAGCAGCCCGCCGGCGAGATAGGTCTCGTCGTCGGGGTGCGCCCACACGGTGAGCACGGTGCCGAGCAGCCCGACCTCGTCGGCGCCGATCGGGATCGTCGTGGGCAGTTCCTCGGTCCTCATGCACCCAGGCTCAGCGGATCCGCTGTCACGGCCCTGTCACGGCGCCGAGGTCGGCGGGGCGGCGATGACAGCGCGGTGCGAGGACCGGTCGCGACGGTGGTCCCACGACCGCACCCGCCGGGTGCGGCTGCACCGAAGGGAAGTCCCATGACCACCACCATCGACGCGACGGCGCCCGACCTCGAGGCGCTCGAGGCCTTCGCGACCAAGGTCGCGATCGACCGCGCGGCCGCCTACAACGGCGTGCTCGTCTACCTCGGCGACCGCCTCGGCATCTGGCGTGCGCTCGCCGCCGGCGCCCGGTTCACCTCCGCGGAGCTCGCCGAGCGGTGCGGCCTCTCCGAGCGCTACCTCCGCGAGTGGCTCTCGACCCAGGCCGCGATCGGCTACGTCGACTACGACGCCGCCAGCGGCTCCTTCGCCCTGCCGGTCGAGAAGGCGCTGGTCCTCGCCGACGAGGACACGCCCGCCTCCGGCATCGCCGGCTTCGAGGTGATCTCGGCCGTGTGGGCCGCTGCCGACCAGCTCGCCCACGCCTACGCGACCGGCGAGGGCGTCGGCTGGCACGAGCACGACGCCCGTCTCTACGCGGGCGTCGACCGGTTCTTCGGCACCCAGTACCGGAGCACCCTCGTCCAGGAGTGGATCCCGGCCGTCGAGGGGCTCGAGGAGTCGCTCGGGGCCGGCCTGCGCGTGCTCGACGTCGGGTGCGGCCTCGGGACGGCCGACATCGTGATGGCCGGGGCGTTCCCGCGGTCGACCTTCACCGGCGTGGACTACCACGACGAGTCCGTCCGGCGGGCCGTCGCTGCCGCCGCCGAGGCCGGCGTGGGCGACCGGGTCGGCTTCCGGGTCGCCGACGCGACGTCCTACGACGGGGAGTACGACCTGATCTGCTTCTTCGACTCCCTCCACGACCTCGGCGACCCGGTCGGTGCCCTCCAGCACGCCCGGCGTCACCTCGCCCCGGGAGGACGGATCTTCGCCGTCGAGCCCGCCGCCGCCGACACGCTGGAGGAGGCGGTCGGCAGCCCGGTCGCCCTCACCTACTTCGCGGCGAGCTCGTGCCTGTGCGTGCCCAACAGCATCGCGCAGGGTGGCGCGGCGCTCGGTGCGCAGGCGGGACCGGCGCGGCTGCTCGAGGTGTTCCGCGACGCGGGGTTCACCGACGCACGCGTCGCGGCGCGGGCGCCGTACAACCTGCTGATCGAGGCCACGGGCTGACCACGCTCCGGGGACCCGCCACGTGCGCGGGTCCCCGGACGCGCGGCCTACAGGTACTGCCCGGTGTTCGAGACGGTGTCGATCGAGCGGCCGGGCTCGGTGCCCTGCTTGCCGGTGATGAGCGTGCGGATGAACACGATCCGCTCGCCCTTCTTGCCCGAGATCCGCGCCCAGTCGTCGGGGTTGGTCGTGTTGGGCAGGTCCTCGTTCTCCTTGAACTCGTCGACGCAGGCCTGGAGCAGGTGCGAGACCCGCAGACCCTTCTGGTCGTGCTCGAGGAAGTCCTTGATGGCCATCTTCTTCGCGCGGTCGACGATGTTCTGGATCATCGCGCCGGAGTTGAAGTCCTTGAAGTAGAGGACCTCCTTGTCACCGTTGGCGTAGGTGACCTCCAGGAAGCGGTTCTCCTCGGTCTCGGTGTACATCCGCTCCACCGCGGCCCGGATCATGCCCGCGGCGCAGTCGGCACGGTCGCCGCCGAACTCGCGGAGGTCGTCGGCGTGCAGCGGCAGGTTGGGCGTGAGGTACTTGCTGAAGATGTCGCGCGCGGCCTCGGCGTCGGGACGCTCGATCTTGATCTTCACGTCGAGCCGGCCCGGGCGCAGGATCGCCGGGTCGATCATGTCCTCGCGGTTGGACGCGCCGATCACGAGCACGTTCTCGAGCAGCTCCACGCCGTCGATCTCGCTGAGCAGCTGCGGGACGATCGTGTTCTCGACGTCGGAGGAGACGCCGGAGCCGCGGGTCCTGAACAGCGAGTCCATCTCGTCGAAGAACACGATGACCGGCGTTCCGGTCGACGCCTTCTCGCGGGCGCGCTGGAAGACCAGGCGGATGTGGCGCTCGGTCTCGCCGACGTACTTGTTGAGCAGCTCGGGGCCCTTGATGTTGAGGAAGTAGGACTTGCCCTCGGAGCCCGTCTTCGCCGCGACCTTCTTGGCCAGCGAGTTGGCGACGGCCTTGGCGATCAGCGTCTTGCCGCAGCCCGGCGGGCCGTAGAGCAGGATGCCTTTCGGCGGCTTGAGCTCGTGCTCGGCGAACAGGTCGGGATAGAGGTAGGGCAGCTCGACGGCGTCCTGGATCATCTCGATCTGGTTGCCGAGGCCGCCGATCGTCTCGTAGGTGATGTCGGGGACCTCTTCGAGGACGAGCTCCTCGACCTCCGACTTCGGGACCCGCTCGTAGACGTAGCCGGCGCGCGCGTCGAGCAGGAGGGAGTCACCGGCACGCAGCGGCTGGCCGACCAGCGGCTCGGCGAGCCGAACGACGCGCTCCTCGTCGGCGTTGGCGATCACCAGGACCCGCTCGCCGTCGGCGAGCAGCTCCTTGAACATGACGACCTCGCCCACCGTCTCGTAGTCGAACGCCGCGACCACGTTGAGCGCCTCGTTGAGCATGACCTCCTGGCCGCGGCGCAGGGTGTCGAGGTCGACGTTGGGGCTGACGCTCACCCGCAGCTTGCGACCACCGGTGTGGATGTCGACCGTGTCGTCGTCGTTGCGCTGGAGGAACGTGCCGAAGCCGGCGGGCGGCTGGGCCAGCCGGTCGACCTCCTCCTTCAGCTTGAGGATCTGCTCGCGCGCCTCGCGGAGGGTGCTGGCGAGCCGCTCGTTCTGCGCGGTGACCGAGGCGAGGGAGCGCTGCGCGTCGGAGAGCCGGAGCTCGAGCGCGCGCGCCTGCCCGCCGGGCGCTTCGGCCAGCCGGAACCGGAGGTCGTGCACCTCCGACTCGAGGTAGTGGACTTGCTCCTGGAGCTCCTCGCGGCTCGGCGAACCCGAGGCACCGTCACCCATGCTCGACATCGGCACACACCTCCCTGCTCTGGGCTTCCGACATTACTCGGAAGCGTGTGAGGTGGGAGCGCAACGCCGAGGGGCGGCCATCACGTTTCTGTTGCTTCGGCTTCCTCGTCGACGGGAGGTACGCCGTTCGCGGGCCGCGGCCCGGAGTAGTCGCGTCCGTAGGCGCCGGGCGCCGGCCGCCGCTTCTTCAGCGGGGCGCGCTCCCCCGGTGCCATCCGGCGGGCGGTCACGAGGAACGCGGTGTGGCCCATCATCTTGTGGTCGGGACGCACGGCCAGGCCCTCGAGGTGCCAGTCGCGGACCAGCGACTCCCAGGCGTGCGGCTCGGTGAACCCGCCGTGGGCGCGGACGGTCTCGACGAAGCGCGACAGCTGGGTCGTGGTGGCGACGTACGCGCAGACGATGCCGCCGGGCAGCAGCGCGTCGGCCGCCGCGTCGAGGCAGTCCCACGGCGCGAGCATGTCGAGGATGATCCGGTCGCAGCGCTCCCCCGCCCGCGGCAGCTCCTCGGCGAGGTCGCCGACGGTGAGCCGCCACGCGGGATGGGTGCTCCCGCCCGCCGTACCGAAGAACTGCTCGACGTTGCGGCGCGCCACGTCGGCGAACTCCTCGCGCCGCTCGTAGGACGACACCCGGCCGTGGGGGCCGACGGCGCGCAGCAGCGAGCAGGTGAGCGCGCCGGAGCCGACGCCGGCCTCGACGACGTGCGCCCCGGGGAAGATGTCGGCCATCGCGACGATCTGAGCGGAGTCCTTGGGGTAGACGACGGCGGCGCCACGCGGCATCGAGACGACGAACTCCGACAGCAGCGGCCGGAACACGAGGTACTCGCCACCCGCCGAGGAGGTGACCGTGAAGCCCTCCTCGCGGCCGATCAGCTCGTCGTGGTCGAGGTGCCCCTTGTTGGAGAAGAAGCGCTTGCCGGCGACCAGCTCGAAGTTGTGCTTGCGGCCCTTGCCGTCGACCAACCGGACCCACTCGCCCTCGCGGAGCGGGCCGCGGTGGACGCCCGACCAGGCCTCCGGCGCGACGTCGTTCAACTGGTCATCCATCACCGAGGCACCCTATCGAGGGCACCGGGCAGGCCCTCACCTGGCGGCGCGGACCGCCTTCTCGACGTCGGACGTCGCGAGCACGCCGAACACGCCCCCGCTCTCGTCGAGCAGCAGGTACTCGCTGGCGGGCGTGGCGCGGATCGCGTCGACCAGCTCGGCGCCGGTGATCGACACCGGCAGCCGGAGCCCGGGGTCGAGCGTCCGGGCCACCGCCGAGACCGCGACCCACGGCTGCCGGTCGGCAGGCGTCGCCCGCACCGCCGCTTCGTTGACCACGCCGACGGGTCGGCCGTCGGAGGTGACGGTGACGATGCTCCCGGCCCCCGCCTCGTGCGCCCGGCGCACGGCCTCGGCCAGCGGCAGGTCGTCGGGTACGGCGAGGGTGCGGCGCGCGAGGTCGCGTGCGCGGACCTCCTCGAGCCGGCCCTGGATCCGGGCCGTGGCGATCGCGCTCGACGCACCGCCCCACAGGAACGCCGCGATCAGGGCGCAGAGCGCGACGTCGAGCAGGTTGGGCTCGGTGCCGAGCACGGCGGGCTGCACGAACGGGAACGCGACCACGCCCACCGCGGCGACCCGGCCGCCCCACCCGGCGGCGATGGTGCCGCTGGTGCTGCGACCGGTGATGCCCCAGACCGCGGCCTTCAGCACCCGGCCGCCGTCGAGCGGCAGGCCGGGCACCAGGTTGAGGACGCCGATCAGCAGGTTGGCGCCGGCCAGGCCCTCGACGGTCAGCGACAGCAGGCTGCGGTCGGGGATCACGAACAGGACCGCCACCGCCGCCGCGCCCACGCCGAGCGACGTGAGCGGCCCGACGACCGCGATCCAGAACTCCTGGCGCGGCGTGCGCGCCTCCCCGCGGATCGCGGTCACGCCGCCGAGGAAGTGCAGGGTGATGGACTGCACCTGGAACCCGTAGCGGCGCGCCACGAGCGCGTGGGAGGCCTCGTGCAGGAGCACGGCCAGGTAGAGCACCACCGCGAACAGCACGCCCACGACGTACTTCCAGCCGCCGAGGCCGGGCTGCCGCTCGTCGACGACGGGCGCCATCACGAACGCGATCAGCGCCGCGACGAGGAACCACGACGAGGAGACGAGCACGTCGCTGCCGGCGATGCTGCCGATCCGGAACGTGCCGGGCGGCACCGGGGTGCGGCGGCGAGGCGACGGGTCGGCTCCGGACATGCCACCGAGGCTATCCGGCGCTGTCGGCGGTCGGTCCTACAGTCACGTCCATGACGACGACACCTCCGACCGCGGTCACCCCGGTCGACCCCGCCGAGCGGGTCGGCACGGCGGTCGACGGCGTCGACGTGCTCGGTGCGCTGTCGCCGTCGCGGGTCGGCGACTTCCTGTCCTGCCCGCTGCTCTTCCGGTTCCGCACGATCGACCGGCTGCCCGAGCCGCCGTCGCCCGCCGCCGTCCGCGGCACCGTCGTGCACCGCGTCCTCGAGCAGCTCTTCGACCTCCCGGCAGCCGACCGCACCCCCGACCGGGCCGAGACGATGGTGGCGCCGGCGTGGAACGAGCTGCTCGACGCCGAGCCCGCGCTCGGCACGATGTTCGACGGCGACGGTGCCGACGTGGTGGCCTGGCTGTCGTCGTGCCGCGAGGTGCTCGCGCGCTACTTCGACCTCGAGGACCCGCGCCGCCTCGAGCCGGCCGACCGCGAGCTCTACGTCGAGACCCTCACCGACACCAAGCTGCTGCTCCGCGGCGTCGTCGACCGGGTCGACGTGGCGCCCGACGGGGCGATCCGGATCGTCGACTACAAGACGAGCTCGTCGAGCCCGCCGGAGTTCGAGGGCAAGGCGCTCTTCCAGCTCAAGTTCTACGGCCTGGTGATCTGGCGGATGCGCGGCGTCATCCCCAAGCGCCTCCAGTTGATCTACCTCGGCAACAGCGAGATCCTCAGCTACGAGCCCGACGAGCACGACCTGCTCGCCACCGAGCGCAAGGTGCAGGCGGTGTGGGACGCGGTGCGGCTCGCGCGCGAGACCGGCGACTGGCAGCCGCGCAAGGGCTACGGGTGCACGTGGTGCGCCCACCAGGCCATCTGCCCGGAGTACGGCGGCACGCCGCCGCCGCTGCCCGAGAGGTCGCCCGATGCCGCGGCCGCTCAGGCCCCGGACTCATCCTCCGGGTAGAGCACGCAGGCGACCTCCACCCCGCCGGCACGCCGCAGCACCGGGTCGACGCCCTCGTGGAAGTCGATCCGCACGCCCTTGCCGTGGTCGCTGATCGAGTCGACGCCCTCCCAGAGCGGCTCCGCGGGCGCCTCCTCGCGCATCCGGTCGAGCAGGGCGCGCACCTCGTCGGGGCTCGACGACCCGAGGGTGGCTGATTTGCTCGCGGTGTCGAGGTGGTCGAGGTCGCCGACGAGCCCCTTCTCGGCGTCGTACTCCTCCGGGGACCGGCGGGTCCAGTGCGCCTCGACGACCGTCCGCAGGTCGCGCGACTCCCAGCCGCAGATCGGCGTCGCCTGGGGGCAGCGCGGGTGGAACGAGCAGCCCAGCGGCGGGTCGGCCGCGTCGGGGATCTCACCCCGCGGCAGCTCGCGCTCGACCATCCGGCTCGGGTCCGGGTCGGGGATCGCGCTGAGCAGGGCCTGGGTGTAGGGGTGCCGCGGGTTGGCGAAGATCTCCTCGGTCGGACCGATCTCGACGATCCGGCCGAGGTACATGATCGCGATCCGGTCGCAGAAGAACTTGGCGCTCGCGAGGTCGTGGGTGATGTAGAGGTAGGTCAGCCCGAGGTCCTGCTTGAGGTCGAGCATCAGCTGCAGGATCTTGGCGCGCACCGACATGTCGAGCATCGAGATCGGCTCGTCGGCGACGAGCACGCTCGGACCCATGACGATCGCCCTCGCCATGACGACGCGCTGCTTCTGTCCACCGGAGAGGTCGCGCGGGTACTTCGAGAGGAACAGCTCCACCGGCGACAGCCCGACCCGCTCCAACGCGTCGATCACCCGGGCCCGCCGCTCGTCGGCGTCCTTCACGCCCTGCACGCGGAGCGCGTCGCCGACTGCCGTCTCGACCGTCATCGAGGGATTGAGCGCGGCGTTGGGGTCCTGGAAGACCATCTGGATGTGCCGGCGGATCTCGCGCAGGCGGCGCCGGCTCATCCCCGCGATGTCCTCGTCCTCGAACAGGATCGAGCCCTCGGTGGCGGGCGCCAGGCCGAGCAGCGCGCGGCCGAGCGTGGACTTGCCGCTGCCGCTCTCGCCGACGACGCCGACGACCTCGCCGCGGCCCAGCCGCAGGTTGACGCCGTCGACGGCCTTCACGGTGCCGGCGTCGCGGCCGAACAGGCGGGCGAGGTTGCCGCCGCGCAGGCCGAAGTGCACCGACAGGTCGCGCACGTCGACGACGGTCTCCCCCGGCGTCCGGGTCTCGGTGGGTGCCTCAGGCTTCGTCGGCAACGGCCAGCTCCTCCTGCTTCAGCTTCTCCGTGCCACCGGGCGGGATCAGCTCCTCGGGTCCGCGCAGCCAGCACTCGACCCGGCCGCCGCCGGGTCGCTCGATGTTGACGGGGTCCTTGGTGGCGCAGACGTTCATGGCGTCGGGGCACCGCGGGTGGAAGCGGCAGCCCTCGGGCGGGTCGACCAGGTCCGGTGGCGCGCCCGGGATGAAGTTGAGGCCGGTCGTGCTCAGCGAGATCGTCGAGCGCAGCAGCTCGCGGGTGTAGGGGTGCTGCGGGTTGGCGAACACGTCGGACACCCGCCCCTGCTCGACGATGCGGCCGGCGTACATGACCGCGACCCGGTCGCACGCCTCGGCGACGATGCCCACGTTGTGCGTGATCAGCAGCAGCGACGTGTTGAAGTTGCGCCGCAGGTCGTTGAGGATCTGCACGATCTGCGACTCGACGAGCACGTCGAGCGCCGTGGTGGGCTCGTCGGCCACGACGAACGCCGGCCGCAGCACGAGCGCGAGCGCGATCATCAGCCGCTGCCGCATGCCGCCGGAGAACTCGTGCGGGTAGGACTTGTAGCGGGTCGGCGGGATGCCCATCAGGCGCATCGTCTCCAGGGCCCGCTCGGTCACCTCGGCCTTCGGCAGCTTCGGCTCGTGCTGGCGGATCGCCTCCTCGAAGTGCTGGGAGATCCGCATCAGCGGGTTCAGCCGGGTGAGCGGCTCCTGGAAGATCATCCCCAGCTCGTGCCCGCGCAGCGCGTAGGCCGCCTTCGGGCTGAGCGAGAGGATGTCCTTGCCCTGGAACATCACCTCACCGTCGCGCTTGGCCCCCTTGGGCAGCAGGCCCATCAGCCCGCGTCCGAGCGTCGACTTCCCGCAGCCCGACTCGCCGACGAGGCCGAGGGTCTCCCCCGGCGCCAGGTCGAAGCTGACGCCGTCGACCGCCCGGATGGCGCCCCGGGTGGTGCCGTACCAGACCCGCACGTCGCGGGCCGAGATCACCGGCTCCTGTTGCGCGGACATCAGCGCTCCTTCCGGGGCGTCATGACGACCGGCAGCAGCCGCTGGCGCCGGAGCGTCGGGTTCAGGGTCTCGTTGAGGCCTTCGCCGACCAGGGTGAGGCCGGTGACGAGCAGCACGATCGCGAGCCCCGGGTAGAGGCCGGTCCACCAGATGCCGGCGCCGGCGTCGGCCAGCGCCCGGTTGAGGTCGTGGCCCCACTCCGCCGCGTCGGTGGACTGGATGCCGAGCCCCAGGAAGCCAAGGCCGGCCAGCGTCAGGATCGCGTCGGCGGCGTTGAGCGTGCCGAGCACCGGCACGCTCTGCACCACGTTGCCGAACAGGTAGCGGCGCATGATCACGCCGTCGGTCGCGCCGATGGCGCGCGCGGCTTCGACGTACGTCGCCTCCTTCGCGCTCACCGTGGTGTTGCGCACGACGCGGAAGTACTGCGGCACGTAGACCACCGACAGCGACAGCGCGACCGCGATGACGCTGCCGCCGATGATCCCGGTCAGCAGGAACGAGAACACGATCGCCAGCAGGAACGACGGGAACGCGAAGATCGCGTCCATGATGAGCATCAGGATCCGGTCGAGCCAGCCGCCGTAGTAGCCGGACACGAGCCCCAGCGGGACGCCGACCACGACGCAGAAGAGGATCGACAGGACGACGACCTCGATCGCCGTGCGCGCCCCCCAGATCGTGCGCGAGAGCACGTCGAAGAAGAGCCGGTCGGTGCCGAACCAGTGGTCGCCGCTGGGCGAAGCCGCCTTCGGGAAGTCCGCTCCGCCGGACGACGTCTGCGAGAAGCCGTAGGGCGCGATCCACGGCGCGAACAGCGCGAAGATCAGGAACACGGCAGTGATCACGAGACCGGCGACCAGCATCCAGCGGGCCAGGCCGACGGTCTCCCGGAAGGGCTTGGTCAGGCTGTGGAGGATCCTGCGCATCAGTACCTCACTCGGGGGTCGATGAGCGCGTTGACGATGTCGACGAGCAGGCTGATCAGCACCACCGCGATCGCGAAGATGGTGATGATGCCCTGCACCGCGCCGTAGTCGCGGTCGTTGATGTAGTCGACGAGCTTCTCGCCCAGGCCGGGCCAGTTGAACGTCGACTCGGTCAGCACTGCGCCGCCGAGCAGCAGCGCGAACTGGAGGCCGACGACGGTGATGACCGGCACCAGCGCGTTGCGGAACGCGTGGCGCCGGGTGACCTTTCCGCGGCTGATGCCACGGGCCTCGGCGGCCTCGACGTAGTCGGCGTGCATCGTCTGGAGGATGTTGACCCGCACCAGCCGGATGAAGACGCCGCAGATCAGCAGGCCGAGCGTGATCGACGGCAGGATCAGGTGCTTGAGGACGTCCTCGATCGCCGCGCCGTCACCGCTGAGGAACACGTCGATCAGCAGGATGTGCGTCTTCGGCTCCACGCTGAAGACGGTGATCGGGCTGGCCATGCCGGACGTCGGCAGGCCGAGCGGGCCGGCGACGTACGCCTGGAGCAGGAAGCCGACGAAGAAGATCGGCGCGGCGTAGGTGAGGATCCCGAACAGGCGGATGAACGCGTCGGGGACCGAGTCGCGGTAGCGGCCGGCGATCATCCCTAGCGGGATGCCGATGAGCAGCGCGATGAGGAACGACACGATCGTCAGGCTCAGCGTCGCGCCGCCGTTGTCGCGGACCACGTGCAGGACCTGCTGGTTGTCGCTGAACGTCGTGCCGAAGTCGAAGCGCGCGACCGAGGACAGGTAGTCCCAGTACTGCGCGAGCAGCGGCTCGTTGAAGCCGAGCGCCTCGCGTCGCTGGTCGAGCGCCTCGTCGTTGAGCTTGCCGCCCATGGCCGCCGAGACCGGGTCGCCCGGCGCGACCCGCAGCACGACGAAGACGAGGGTCAGGATCACCCAGATCATGGGGATCACCAGCAGCACCCGCTGGAGGATGTAGCGCGGGAGCGAGCCCGAGCCGGATCGAGTCATGTCAGATCATCTCCACACACGGGTCGTGGGGAGACCACCCCCGAGGGGCTGTCTCCCCACGACCTCGTGGGTTGTGTCGCTCAGCCGTTCTTGGTGACCATCCAGAACCGGAAGATGAACGACGGGTCGAGGGTGTCCTCGATGCCCTCCATGCCCTCACCGTAGATGGCGATGTTCTTGCCGACCCACGACGGGATGAACGGCACGTCGGTCGCCGCCAGGTCCTGCAGCTGACCGATGGCCTCCTCGCGCTCGGCCTGGTCGCTGGTGCCCTGCTCGGCGTCGACCAGCTCGTTGGCCTCGGGGTTGGAGTAGCCGTTCTGGAAGAAGCCGCCGTCGACCATGAAGGGCGACAGGTAGGTGTCGGCGTCCGGGTAGTCCGGGAACCAGCCGAGCATCCACAGGTCGTAGGCGCCCTCCTTGTAGACCGTCTGGTACTGCTCCCACTCCGCGCTCTTCAGCGTGACGTCGAACAGGCCGCTCTCCTCGAGCTGGCGCTCGACCTCGTTGGCCTCGTCCTCGGCGTTGGGGCCGTAGTGCGTGGGCGTCCAGCCGACGGTCAGCGGGACGGGCGTCTTCACGCCGGCGTCCTTGAGGATCTGCTCCGCCGCGGCGGGGTCGGGGTCGCCGTACGTCTCCTGGAAGGAGTCCTTCTGGCCCGCGTAGCCCGGCGGGACGATGGAGTACAGCGGGTCGACGGTGCCGTCGTAGGCGTTCTGGGCGATCGCCTCGCGGTCGAAGACCTGCGCGGCGGCCTGGCGGACGGCGACGTCCTTGCCGACGCCGCTGTCGGCACGCCAGACCCAGTAGCGGATCTCGGCGCCCTCGCCCGTGGCGACGGTGAGCTCGTCGTTGCCCTCGAGGTCGGTGATGTCGGTCGGGCTCAGGCTGCGCCAGGCCACGTCGACCTCGCCGTTCTCGACGGCGAGCTTGAGCGCGGAGGCCTCGGAGAAGTACTGGATGAAGATCTGCGCCGCGCCGCCGGTCTTGTCGCCGGTGTACTCCTCGTTGAGCTCGAGCACGGCCTGCTCGCCGGCCTTGTACTGGCTCAGCTTGTAGGGACCGGAGCCCACGACCTCCTCGTCGGCGAGCTTCTCCTCGGCCGGGAAGGTCTCCTCGTCGACGATCGCGCCGGCGCCCGGGTAGGTCAGCACGTACTGGAACGTGGTGTCGGGCTGGTCGAGGTGGAAGATCACCGTGGTGTCGTCCGGGGTCTCGATCGCACCCTCGTTGAGGGTGACGACGCCCTTCTTGTCGGTGTCGGTGATGCTGCCGAGCAGGTAGATCGCCGCGCCGTTGGGGTCCTGGATCGCGATCGACCGCTCGAAGCTGTACTTGACGTCGGAGGAGGTCAGCTCGTTGCCGTTGGAGAACTTCAGGCCCTCCTTCAGCGTGCAGGTGAGGGTCTGCGGGTCGTCGTAGGTGCACTCCTCGGCCGCGTCGCCGACGATGTCGTTGGAGCCTGCCGGCACCGTGACCAGCGTCTGGTAGACGCTGTAGTCGAGCGTGGACGAGCCCAGGTCGTAGGACCCGGCCGGGTCCATGGCCGTCACCGTGTCCGTGGTGCCGAGGATCCAGGACTCTCCGGATCCTCCCTCGGTCCCCCCGCCGCCACCGCTGTCGTCACCGCACGCTGCCAGCGATACGGCCAGGGTTCCCGCTCCGAGGAGCGCGAAGAGCTTCCGCTTCACCTATGTCACCCCAACATCGATCTCTCGGCCCCCGCTGGTCGGGGGCGCGACTCGTGCGGAAGATACTCCCGGCTCCGAGGCGGTTGCTAGGGAAGATCCCCGCCGCGTTGGTCTCGATCCGGCAACGTTTTCGCCGTACGGCTCAGGTCAGTGCGGCGAGATCGGCGGGCGTCATGCCCTCCAGCGAGGTGCGGAAAGTACGCCGCTCGCCCGCGGGCACGACCACGTGGTTGGGCACCACGAGCACCTGGCAGCCCGCTGCCGCAGCCGACGTGGCGCCCGTGTTCGAGTCCTCGATCGCCACGCACTCAGCGGGGTCGACACCCAGCGACGCAGCGGCCGTGAGGTACGGCTCGGGGTGCGGCTTGCCGTACTCCACCAGGTCGCCGGTGACGATCACCCGGAACGTCTCCGGCGGCAGGTGCTCCACGATCGGGGCGACGAACCGTTGGTAGGACATCGTGACCAGGCCGCACGGCACGCCGGCGTCGTGGAGCGCGAGCAGGAGCTCCCGCGCGCCCGGGCACCACGGCACCGCGTGCTGCACCCGCTCGACGACACCGTCGAGCAGCAGCTCGACGATCTCCTCCGGGCTCTGCGGCAGCCCCATCCGCTGCTTGATGTAGCGGCCCGACGTGAGCAGGTCGTTGCCGACCAGGTGCATCGCGTCCTCGTGGGTCCACTGCGCGCCGTGCTGCTCGGCGAGCGCCTCCTCGGTCGCCATCCAGTAGGGCTCGGTGTCGACGAGGGTGCCGTCCATGTCCCACAGGACGGCGGCAGGAAGGTGGGGCGTCTCGGCGTTCAGCGTCGGCTCCAGGCGTCGGGTGCACGTGCGGTGCCAGCCTAGGGCGGCCTGCGCACACCGGCGCCGCCAGGTGTGCCCTCAGCCGCCGAGCAGGTAGTAGCGGAGGCAGAGGCTGCCCTGGTCCGTGCTCGAGACGTCCGCGAGCCGCGCGGTCTGCGGGGTCGGGAGGTCGCGGAACAGGCGCTTCCCGGTGCCGAGGATCAGCGGGTGCACGAACAGCATCAGCTCGTCGACGAGCCCGAGCGCCATCAGCTGGTGCAGCAGCACCCCGCTGCCGAGCACGGCGATGTCGCCCTCGCCCTCGCCCTTGAGCCCCCGGACTGCTTCCTCGAGGTCGCCGGACAGCAGGTGGGAGCCGTCCCACTCGAGCGTGCGCAGGGTGCGGCTGGCGACGTACTTCGGCGTCGAGTTCATGCTGGCTGCGATCGGGTTGCTGTCGGGCTGGGACGGCCAGAAGGCGGCCATCTTCTGGTAGGTCCTCCGTCCGAACAGGTACGCCGAGGTGTCGCCCGCCGACGCGGCCCCGACGGACCGGTGGATGCCGTCGGCGTACGGCGCGCCCCACCCACCGTGGGTGAAGCCGCCGTCCGTGTCCTCCTCGGGTGACCCGAGGCCCTGCATGACACCGTCGAGGGTGATGAATTCGATGGCAACCAGTGAGCGCATGGGTGTCTCCTTTCCGCCGTTGAGTCTGGGCGTCGACAGAGACCGTGGTCTTGAAGATTCCTGACCGTCACGGGCGGCGGTTTCGTGGTGGAATCGGTCCGTGAGCACCGAGGTCCAGCTCGCGCGGCACGCCGTCCACCCGGCGCTCCGCGGCCTCGTGGTCGGCATGGTGGGCCTGGCGGAGGAAGCGGGCTCCGGCATCCGTCGGCGACAGCCGGCGGGGAGCGTGCTGCCGCTGGTGCTGTCGTTCGGGACCCCGATCGAGGTCGACGCGCCGTCGGAGGGCACCGGGGCCGGGATCTACGGAAGCTTCCTCGCTGGGCCGATGTCGGGATTTGTCGACACGACGATCGCGGGCAGCTATCGGTGCGTCCAGGTCTACCTGACCCCGTCGGGCGTGTCCCGACTCGTCGGCCAGCCCGCCCGGGAGGCCGCCGGTCGCGTCATCGACGTCGCCGACGTCGGGCCCCAGGGCCGGAGCTGGTCCGCGATATCCGAGCGGCTCGCCGACACCGCCACCTGGCACGAGCGGCTCGCGCTCGTCGAGGCCGCTCTGCTGGCACGTGCGGCACGAACGGACGCCGCGGAGGACGACCTCGGCGAATGGATGTGGGGACAGCTCGCCAGGAGCGGCGGCCGGGCCTCCATCGCCGGCCTCGTCGAGCAGACCGGCTTCAGCCACCGCCACGTCGTCGCACGGTTCCGGCGGCACACCGGGATGACCCCCAAGGGCGCGGCCGGGGTCATCCGCTTCGAGCGCGCGAGCAACGACCTCGGGTCACGATCGCTCGCCGAGGTGGCCGACCGGCACGGGTACGCCGACCAGAGCCACCTCACGCGCGACTTCCAGCGTCGCGCCGGGGAGAGCCCGGCCGCGTTCCGGGCCGCCCGGCGCCCCACCCCGGCGACGGCGCTCGGTCAGTCGTCCGGGTCGTAGCCGAGGTTGGGCGACAGCCACTTCTCGGCCTCTTCGACGCTCCAGCCCTTGCGGGCGGCGTAGTCGGCGACCTGGTCGCGGCCGAGGCGACCGACGACGAAGTACTGCGCCTGCGGGTGGCTGTAGTAGACGCCCGACACCGACGCGCCCGGCCACATCGCCATCGACTCGGTGAGCTCGATGCCGGTGGCCTTCTCGACGTCCAGCAGCTCCCAGATGGTGCGCTTCTCCGTGTGCTCGGGGCACGCCGGATAGCCCGGCGCCGGCCGGATGCCGGTGTACTTCTCGGCGATCAGGTCCTCGTTGGTCAGCTGCTCCGCGGGCGCGTGGCCCCAGAACTCCGTGCGCACCCGCTGGTGCAGCCGCTCCGCGAAGGCCTCGGCCAACCGGTCGGCGAGCGCCTCGAGCATGATCGCGGAGTAGTCGTCGAGCTCCTTCTTGAACTCCATGATCTTCTCGGGCAGGCCGATGCCCGCGGTCACGGCGAACGCGCCCACCCAGTCGCTGGCCCCGTCGGCGAGGTCGGCGCCGATGGGCGCCACGTAGTCGGCGAGCGACCGGTTGGGGATGCCCTCGCGGTGCTGGCCCTGCTGGCGGAGCTGGTGCAGGGTCGCTCGTACGGCGCCGCCGGGCTCGTCGTACACGAGGACGTCCTCGCCAGTGCTGGCGGCGGGGAAGAGCCCGTAGACGCCGTGGGCGGTGACCCACTTCTCGGCGATCATCCGGTCGAGCATCGCCTGCGCGTCGTCGTAGAGCTTGCGCGCCGCCTCTCCCGACGCGGGGTTGTTGAGGATGTCGGGGAACTTGCCCTTCATCTCCCACGCGTTGAAGAACGGCTGCCAGTCGATGTAGTCGCGCAGCTCGGCGAGGTCGTAGTCGTTGAGCACGTGCACGCCGGGCGTGTTCGGCTGCGGCGGCGCGTAGCCGGTCCAGTCGATCGGCGTCGCGTTGGCCTGCGCGTCGCCGAAGGCGAGCTGCGGGCGGTCGGACTTCTGGGCGTGCCGGGCGCGGAGCGAGTCGTAGTCGGCCGCCAGGTCGGCGAGCAGCGCTGGACGCTGCTCGTCGGACAGCAGGGCGGCGGCGACCGGCACCGAGCGCGAGGCGTCCTTGACCCAGACCACCGGGCCGTCGTACTTCCGGTCGACCTTGACCGCGGTGTGGGCGCGCGAGGTCGTGGCGCCGCCGATGAGCAGCGGGATCTCGAAGCCCTGGCGCGCCATCTCGGTGGCGACCGTGACCATCTCGTCGAGCGACGGGGTGATCAGGCCGGACAGTCCGATGATGTCGGCCTTGTGCTCGACCGCGGCGTCGAGGATCTTCTGGGTCGGCACCATCACGCCGAGGTCGATGACCTCGTAGTTGTTGCACTGGAGGACGACGCCGACGATGTTCTTGCCGATGTCGTGGACGTCGCCCTTCACGGTCGCCATCACGACCGTGCCGTTGGTGTCCTTCTCGCCGGTCGTGCCGAGGTCGGCCTTCTCCTGCTCGATGAACGGGATGAGGTAGGCGACGGCCTTCTTCATCACCCGGGCGGACTTCACGACCTGAGGGAGGAACATCTTGCCGGCGCCGAACAGGTCGCCGACGACGTTCATGCCGTCCATCAGCGGGCCCTCGATGACCTCGATCGGGCGGCCGCCGCGGGCGGCGATCTCCTGGCGGAGCTCCTCGGTGTCCTCCTCGACGTAGGCGTCGAGGCCCTTCACGAGGGCGTGGGTGATGCGCTCGCCGACAGGGAGGCTGCGCCACTCCTCGGTCGCGGCCTCCGCCTTCTCGCCGTTCCCCCGGTGCCGCTCGGCGAGCTCGAGCAGCCGCTCGGTCGCCGCGAGCGAGTCGTCGGTGCGGTTGAGGACGACGTCCTCGATCGCGTCGCGCAGCTCGGGGTCGACCTGGTCGTAGACGACGAGGGCGCCGGCGTTGACGATGCCCATGTCGAGGCCGGCCTCGATCGCGTGGAACAGGAAGACCGCGTGGATCGCCTCCCGCACCGGGTTGTTTCCGCGGAAGCTGAAGCTGACGTTCGAGATGCCGCCGGAGACCTTGGCGCCGGGCAGGTTCTGCTTGATCCAGCGCGTGGCCTCGATGAAGTCGACGCCGTAGTTGGCGTGCTCCTCGATGCCGGTCGCGACCGCGAACACGTTGGGGTCGAAGATGATGTCGTCGGCCGGGAAGCCGACCCGGTCGACCAGGATCCGGTAGGCCCGCTCGCAGATCTGCTTGCGCCGCTCGAGGGTGTCGGCCTGCCCCTCCTCGTCGAAGGCCATCACGACCGCCGCGGCGCCGTACTTCTTGCAGAGCCGCGCGTGCTCGATGAACTTCTCCTCGCCCTCCTTCATGGAGATCGAGTTGACGATCGGCTTGCCCTGGACGTTCTTCAGGCCCGCCTCGATGACCTCCCACTTCGAGGAGTCGATCATCACCGGCACCCGGCTGATGTCGGGCTCGGACGCGACCAGCTTGAGGAAGCGGTCCATCGCGGCGACGCCGTCGATCATGCCCTCGTCCATGTTGACGTCGATGACCTGCGCGCCGTTCTCCACCTGCTGCGCGGCGACCGACAGGGCGGTGTCGTAGTCGCCGTCCTTGATCAGGTTGCGGAAGCGCGCCGAGCCGGTGATGTTGGTGCGCTCGCCGACGTTGACGAAGAGGCTGTCCTCGGTGACCGTGAACGGCTCGAGACCCGAGAGTCGCAGTGCGGCGTGGCTGCTCGACGGCTCGCGGCGCTCCTTGCCCTCCACGGCCCGCGCGATCGCCGCGATGTGGTCGGGCGTGGTGCCGCAGCAGCCGCCCACGATGTTGACGAAGCCCGCTTCCGCGAACTCGCCCAGGATCGCGGCGGTGTCCTCCGGCGCCTCGTCGTACTCGCCGAACGCGTTGGGCAGGCCGGCGTTGGGGTAGGCGGACACGAACGTGTCGGCGACCCGGGACATCTCGGCGATGTAGGGCCGCATCTCCTTGGCGCCCAGCGCGCAGTTGAGGCCCACGGCGAGGGGCTGGGCGTGGCGGACGGAGTCCCAGAACGCCTCGGTCACCTGCCCGGACAGGGTCCGGCCGGACGCGTCGGTGATGGTGCCGGAGATGACGACGGGCCAGCGCCGGCCGGCCTCCTCGAACAGCGTCTGCACGGCGAAGATCGCCGCCTTCGCGTTGAGCGTGTCGAAGATCGTCTCGATGAAGAGCAGGTCGGCGCCGCCGTCGACCAGGCCACGCGCGGCGGTGAGATAGGCGTCGACCAGCTGGTCCCACGAGACGTTGCGGGCGCCCGGGTCGTTGACGTCGGGGCTGATCGAGGCGGTGCGGGTGGTCGGGCCGAGGGCGCCGGCGACGTAGCGGGCGCGGCCGGTCTCCGACGCGACCTCGTCGGCGACCTTGCGCGCCAGCCGCGCGGACTCGAGGTTGAGCTCGTAGGCGAGCTCCTCCATGCCGTAGTCCGCCATCGAGACGGCGTTGGCGTTGAACGTGTTGGTCTCGAGGATGTCGGCGCCGGCCTCGAGGTACTCCCGGTGGATGCCGGCGATGATGCCCGGCTGGGTGAGCGAGAGCAGGTCGTTGTTGCCCTGGAGGTCGCTGGGCCAGTCGGCGAACCGCTCCCCGCGGTAGCCGGCCTCGTCGGGCCGGTCGCGCTGGATCGCCGTGCCCATCGCGCCGTCGAGGATGACGATGCGCTCGCGGAGCAGCTGCGCGAGCTCGTCGGTGGCGTCGGGGCGCCACCCGGGGTTCTGCTCGACCATGCCTGATCCTTCCGTGATGGAAGGCGTCCTTGATCATCGCCGAGCGTGGCGGCGGTCCAGCTGGGGGGACTGCCGTTGCAACGCCTCTCGGCACCCACGATCTTACGGTGCCGGACATGAGGCCCGCCGAATTTCCGCATGGTGGGCCACTAGGCTCGATCGTGTGATGGAGATCGAGGAGGTTCCGGAGCTCGTCAACCCCGTGGTCATCGCGGCGTTCGAGGGCTGGAACGATGCCGCCGAGTCGGCGTCGGCCGTGGTCGACCACCTGATGGAGGTCTGGAACGGCAGGGTCGTCGCGGCGATCGACCCCGAGGACTACTACGACTTCCAGGTCAACCGGCCCAGCGTCGGCCTCGACGACAACGGCTTCCGCAAGCTGACCTGGCCGAGCACCCACGTCGCCGTCGCCTCTCCCCCGGACCTCGACCGCGACGTCATCCTGATCCGCGGCATCGAGCCCAACATGCGTTGGCGCGCGTTCACCGCGGAGCTGCTGGCCGCGGTCGACGACCTCGGCGGCCAGCTCGTGATCACGATGGGCGCCCTGCTCGCCGACGCGCCGCACACCCGGCCGATCCCGGTCACGGGTACGGCGACCGAGCCCGACCTGATCGACCGCCTCGACCTGGAGCAGTCCACCTACGAGGGGCCGACCGGCATCGTGGGCGTCGTCCAGGACGCCTGCGTCAAGCTGGACATCCCGGCCGTCTCCTACTGGGCGGCGGTGCCGCACTACGTGGCCCAGCCGCCGTGCCCCAAGGCGACGATCGCGCTGCTCGGGCAGCTCGAGGACCTGCTCGAGGTCAGCATCCCCCTCGGCGACCTGCCCGACGAGGCGCGCGCCTGGGAGCGCGGCGTCGACGAGCTCGCCGAGGAGGACGAGGACGTCGCGGAGTACGTCCGCTCCCTCGAGGAGGCCCGGGACACCACCGACCTGCCGGAGGCGTCCGGCGAGGCGATCGCCCGGGAGTTCGAGCGCTACCTCAAGCGCCGCGGCCAGGACGACTGAGCTGACCGCCTGATCTACAGGGCCAGGCCCAGCGCGGCGTCGAGGACGGGCAGCAGGGTCGCGGCCGCGTCGGCGTCGGTGGTGTCGGCCAGGCCGTCGGTGCCCAGCGTGGCGCCGACCCAGGCGTCGATCGCGGCGGTCGCGCGGGGCGCGTCGAGGTCGTCGGCGATCGCCGCGAGCACCTCGGTCACCACCGGCGCGGCCGGGGCCCCGGCCCCGACGGCGAAGGCACGCCGCCAGCGGTCGAGGTCGTCGACCGCCTGCCAGAGCTCGGCGTCGGCCCACTCCCAGTCGGCGCGGTAGTGGTGGCGCAGGAGCGCGAGGCGGATCGCCATCGGGTCGACGTCGCTGTTGCGCAGGGCGGAGACGAAGACCAGGTTGCCCTTGGACTTCGACATCTTCTCGCCGTCGTAGCCGACCATCCCGGCGTGGGAGTAGGCGCGGGCGAACGGCTCGCCGCCGGACGCAACCTGCGCGTGGCCGGCACACATCTCGTGGTGCGGGAAGACCAGGTCGCTGCCGCCGCCCTGGACCGCGAACGCGTCGCCGAGGTGGGTGCGGGCGATGGCGGCGCACTCGATGTGCCAGCCGGGCCGGCCGGCACCGAACGGGCTTTCCCAGGAGGGCTCGCCCTCGCGGGCGCCGCGCCAGACCAGCGGGTCGAGCGGGTCCTTCTTGCCCTCGCGGTCGGGATCGCCGCCGCGCTCGCCGAAGAGGCTCAGCATCGTCTCCCGGTCGTAGCCGGACTCGTCGCCGAAGGCGGGGTCGGCGGCCACGGAGAAGTAGAGGTCGTCCTCGACCCGGTAGACGGCCCCGGCGGCCTGGAGCCGCCCGATCAGCTCGACCACGAGCGGGATGGACTCGACGGCGCCCACGAACTCGTCGGGCGGGAGCACGCGGAGCGCCTGCATGTCCCGCCGGAACAGCTCGGTCTCGCGCTCGGCGAGCGCCGCCCAGTCGACGTGCACCTTCGCGGCGCGCTCAAGGAGCGGGTCGTCGACGTCGGTGACGTTCTGCACGTAGCGGACCGGCAGCCCGGCGTTGCGCCAGGCGCGGTTGAGCAGGTCGAACGCCACGTAGGTGTTGGCGTGACCCAGGTGGGTCGCGTCGTACGGCGTGATGCCGCAGACGTAGAGCCCTGCCGTGCCGTCGCCGGGCGTGTCGACGAGACCCCCGGTCGCCGTGTCGTGGATCCGCACGGAGGGTCCGGCCACGGGCAGGGAGGGGACCTCCGGGGCGTTCCACGAGCGCATGTGGTGATGCTATCCGTGGGGGTCAGAACGGCGGCCACGGGATGGACGGCCACCCGCCGCTCGGGTGCGGGAGCACCCCGTGGGCCAGCAGCCGCTCGGCCCGCCGCTCCAGGGCGTGCAGCTCCAGGTCCGTGAGGTGCGCCGCGAGCGCGGTGCCCAGGTCGCCCCGCACCGCGGCGAGCACGCGGTCGACGACGAGGCGCTCCTCGTCGGTCAGCGGCAGGCCCGCCCAGCCCCACAGGACGGTGCGGAGCTTCGGCTCGTGGTGCAGCGTCACGCCGTGGTCGACGCCGAGCCGGCGACCGTCGGCCATCGCGAGCACGTGGCCGCCCTTGCGGTCGGCGTTGTTGATGAGCACGTCGAGCACGGCGAGCCGGCGCAGCGCCGTACCGTCCTCGTGGACCAGGGTGACGTCACGGTCGTACTCGTCGAGGCCCTCGAACACCGCCAGGAACCCGTCGGGCTCCGCGCCGGTGGGCACCAGCGTCACCGCCTCCTGGGTCTCGTCGACCACCTGCCACTCCTGGAGCATGCCGGGTCCGTGCGGCCCGTCGCCGAGCCAGGTGCGCGGGACCAGCCCCCAGCCGGTCGCCTCGGCGACCAGGTAGGACGCGACCTCGCGATCGGCGAGGGTGCCGTCGGGGAAGTCCCAGAGCGGCCGCTCTCCCGCGACCGGCTTGTAGACGACCTCGCGGCCGTCGAGGTCGGCGAGGAACGTCGCGTTGGAGGCGGGCATGATCCTCCCGCGCAGCTGGAGTCCGTCCATCACGCCGTGTGGTCAGGCCGGGTCGCGGCGACGGAAGCCGTTGGCGCGGACGCACAGGTGGCCGTCGGGGTCGACGGGCTGCCCGCAGAACGGGCAGCTGGGCCGGCCGGCGCCGACGATCTTGTTGGCGCGCTGGACGAAGGCCCGGGCACGGGCCGCCTCGATGCGCACCACGAACACCTCGGAGGGCTCCGGGGCGTCCTCGAGCTCGGCCTCCGGCTCGGTCATCCCGACCAGCTCCTCGCCGACCGGGAACACCTCGATCACGACGCGCTCCTCGTCGGGATCCCAGGAGAGCGTCATGGTGCCGGCGCGGAACTCCTCCTCGATCGGCGCGTCCAGCGGGCCGTCGTCGACCATGCCGAGCGGGGCGACCGCGGGCACGACGTCGCGGGTCTCGGCCTGGGTCATCACCTCGTCGAGCAGCTCGTCGACGCGCTCCGCCAGCGCCTCGACCTGCTGCTTCTCCAGCGCGACGGACGTGACCCGGCCGCCGTCGCGGGCCTGGAGGAAGAACGTGCGCGCGCCGGGCTCGCCCACCGTGCCCGCGACGAAGCGGTCGGGTGAGTCGAAGCCGTGGACGATCGCCATGGGATCCACATTAGGGGGCGGAGCCAGCGCCCGCCCCGCCGCCGATGGTCGCGCCCCGCCGCGCCCGCCGCTTGGCCTCCGGGCGACGCAGCCAGGACAGGTCGCCGGCGTGGGTGTTGGTCGCGAGCACGTAGGGGCGCTCGGCGGTGTACTGGATCACCGACACCGACGCCGGGTCGACGCTGAGCCGCTGGAAGAGGTCGAGGTGCATCCCGAGCGCGTCGGCGAGCACGGACTTGATGATGTCGCCGTGGCTCACCGCCACCCAGACCGCTCCGGCACCGTGCTCGGCCTCGACGGCGGCGTCGCGGCGCCGTACGGCGGTGACCGCGCGGTGCTGCATGGCGACCATCGACTCGCCACCGGGGAACGCGGCGGCCGACGGGTGGCGCTGCACGGTCTGCCAGAGCTTCTCCTTGGCGAGCTCCTTGATCGGCCGGCCCTGCCAGTCGCCATAGTCGCACTCGGCGAGGCCGCGCTCGGTCGACGTCGCCAGGCCGCCCATTGCCTTGGCGACCGCGCGGGCGGTCTGGCGGCAGCGCTCCTGGGGGCTGGTGACGAGAGCGGCGACCGGCGCCGTCGCGATCCGCTCGGCCGCCCGCTGCGCCTGCGCGACGCCGGTGTCGTCGAGCCGCACGCCCTGGAGCCGGCCGGCGAGGATGCCCGACGCGTTGGCGGTGGTGCGACCGTGTCGCAGCAGGATCACGGTGGCCATGCCGGTGAGCGTAGTGGCCTACCGTGAGCACGTGATCGTCGACAGCGCCGTCTACCGGCACGGCAAGCGCGTGCCCGTCGACTGCCACTCCCACGACTACGCCGCGCTCCGGGCCGCCGCCGACATGGAGCACCACGCGTTCGTGTGGGTGGGCCTCTACGAGCCGAGCCACCTCGAGCTGGCCGACATCGCCGCGGCCTTCAACCTGCACGACCTCGCGGTCGAGGACGCGGTGGTCGCCCACCAGCGGCCCAAGCTCGAGCTCTACGACGAGAGCATCTTCATGGTGCTCAAGACGCTCTGGTACGTCGACGAGGACGACGCCGTCGAGACGGGTGAGATCAACCTGTTCGTCGGCAAGGACTTCGTGATCACCGTGCGCCACGGCCGCGGGTCGCAGCTCAAGGACGCCCGCCGGGCGCTGGAGCAGCAGCAGGCCGTGCTCGACCACGGGCCCTCCGCGGTCGTCTACGCCGTGTGCGACACCGTCGTCGACGGCTACCTCGCGGTCGTCGAGGAGCTCCAGACCGACGTCGACGAGGTCGAGACCTCGGTGTTCTCCGACCGCCGCACCAACGACTCCACCCGGATCTACACGCTCAAGCGCGAGATCGCGGAGGTACGGCGCGCGGTGCTGCCGCTGCGGGAGCCGATCCGGCGCTTCACCGCGGGCACGGTGCCCGGGATCGAGGAGGCGTCCGGCCCGTTCTTCCGCGACGTCGGCGACCACCTGGCGCAGGCGGCGGAGACCGTCGACACCCTCGACAGCCTGCTGTCGAGCGCGTTCGAGGCCCACCTCGCGCGGATCTCGGTGCAGCAGAACGACGACATGCGCAAGATCTCCGCCGGAGCCGCCCTGGTCGTGGTGCCGACGCTGATCGCCGGGATCTACGGCATGAACTTCGACCACATGCCCGAGCTCAAGTGGCTGTTGGGCTACCCGTTCGCGCTGCTGCTGATGGTCGGCAGCTCCGCGGGCCTGCTCTGGTTCTTCAAGCGGTCGGGCTGGCTCTAGTCACGCCGAGAGCACGCCGGCGGCGAGCAGCACCAGCACCGAGCCGCCGAGCGCCACGCGGTAGAGCACGAAGGGCGTGTAGGACCTGGTGCTGACGTAGCGCAGCAGCCACGCGATCGCGGCGTACCCGACGACGAACGACACGATCGTCGCCAGGATCGTCGGCCCCCATCCGTAGCTCGCCTCGCCGGCGTGCGCGACGCCGACGTCGCCGATCTCCTGGAGCTCGAACAGGCCCGCGCCGACCACGGCGGGGATGGCGAGCAGGAACGCGAAGCGGGTGGCCGCCTCGCGCTCGTAGCCCAGGAAGCGACCCATGGAGATCGTCGCGCCGGAGCGGGAGACTCCCGGGATCAGGGCGAGCGCCTGGGCCCCGCCGAGCAGGGCGGCGTCGCGCAGCGACATCTGCTTGATCCGCTTCTCCTGGCCGCCGATCCGGTCGGCGATGCCGAGGACGACGCCCAGCACGACGAGCGTGGTGCCGATGATCCAGAGGTTGCGGAAGTCGCGCTCGATGATGTCCTTGAGGAGCACGCCGAGGATCACGATCGGCAGCGAGCCGACGATGATGAACCAGCCCATCCGCGCGTCGACGTGGCCGCGGTACTCCGGCTTGACCAGCGAGCGCAGCCAGGTCCAGCCGATGTTCCAGATGTCCTTGCGGAAGTAGATGAGCACGGCGAGCTCGGTGCCGATCTGGATGACCGCGGTGAACGCGGCGCCCGGGTCGCCCCAGCCGAACAGCTCGGGGAAGATCCGCAGGTGCGCGCTGCTGGAGATCGGGAGGAACTCCGTCAGGCCTTGCAAGACGCCGAGGAACAGGGCCTGCAGGTAGTCGGTCACGGGGAGGGATCCTACGGAGACCGTGTGATCCTGCCGTCATCGCCGGGCAGTTGGGCGAGGCATGCCCGAGCATCGCGACCGGACGGCTAGGTTGTCCCGCATGCAGGAGCGCAACCTCGGTCGCACGGGTCTTCGCGTGTCGAGGACGGGCCTCGGCACCATGACCTGGGGCACCGCCACCGACGAGCACGAGGCGCGCGACCAGCTGATCGCGTTCGTCGAGGCCGGTGGCAACCTGGTCGACACCGCCAACGTGTACGGCGCCGGCGCCTCCGAGGAGCTGCTCGGCAGCCTGGTCGGCGACGTCGTGCCGCGCGAGGAGCTGGTCATCGCCACCAAGGCTGGCTTCGGGCTCCGGCGCGGGCAGCGGGTCTACGACACCTCCCGCGGCTACCTGCTCTCGACCCTCGACCTCTCCCTCCGCCGGCTGGGCGTCGACCACGTCGACCTGTGGCAGATGCACGTCTGGGACGACGGCACGCCCCTCGACGAGACCCTGGCCGCGCTCGACACCGCGGTCAGCAGCGGGCGGGCGGCGTACGTCGGCATCTCGAACTACACCGGCTGGCAGACCGCGCAGGCCGCCACCTGGCAGCAGGCGGTGCCGGGCCGGGCGCAGCTCGCCAGCACCCAGATGGAGTACTCGCTGGTCAACCGCGCGATCGAGGCCGAGGTGCTGCCCGCCGCCGCGGCCTGTGGGCTCGGGGTCCTGCCGTACTCCCCGCTCGGCAAGGGCGTGCTGACCGGCAAGTACCGCGGCGGCATCCCGTCCGACTCCCGCGGCGCCTCCGAGCACGCCGGCAAGATCGAGGCCTACCTCGACGAGGGCAGCCGCGGCATCGTCGAGTCGGTCGTCCGGGCCGCCGACGGGCTCGGCTGGACGCCGCTCGAGGTCGCCCTGGTGTGGGTGCGCGACCGCCCGGGCGTCACCGCCCCGATCGTCGGGTCCCGGACCACCGTCCAGCTCAAGGCCGCGCTCGGCGCCGAGGACAAGGAGCTGCCGCCCGAGATCCGCGCCGCGCTCGACGACGTGTCGGAGTCCGCGGCGTGACCGCCGTCCAGCTCCGCCGCCGCGGACTCGTGGAGTGGGAGTTCGAACGGGTCACCTTCGACCGCGTGCTGTCGCGCAACGCCGTCACCCGGTTGCTCACCGAGCGCGCCGAGCACGGCGGCTGGGAGCTCGACCGGCTCCAGATCGGCGCCGACGGCAAGCGCCGCGTGGTGCTGCGCCGCAAGATCATCCGCGCGGTGCGGACCGCCTAGACCTGGTCGAGGAACCGGTCCATCACCCGCACGCCGAACTCCAGCGCGTCGACCGGGACCCGCTCGTCGACGCCGTGGAACAGCGCGGTGAAGTCGAGGTCGTCGGGCAGTCGGAGCGGCGCGAAGCCGTAGGTGCGCATGCCGAGCTTGAGGAAGTGCTTGGCGTCGGTGCCACCGCTCATGAGGTACGGCGCCACGACGGCCTCCGGGTCCTCGGCGAGGATGCTCTGCTGCATCGCGTCGACCAGCGCACCCTCGTAGGGCACCTCCCACGGCGGCTGGTTGCTCACGTAGTCGACGGTGACGTCGTCGCCGCAGAGCTCGGCGAGGGTCGCGAAGAACTCGTCCTCGTAGCCGGGCAGGAAGCGGCCGTCGACGTACGCCGTCGCCTCGCTGGGGACCACGTTGACCTTGTAGCCGGCGTCGAGCATGGTCGGGTTGATCGAGTTGCGCAGGACGGCGCCGATCATCCGCGCCGCGTCGCCGAACTCCTCGATGAGGGAGACCGCGTTGTCGGGTGTCGCCTCGGTGCCCGCCAGGTCGGCGACGGCCGCCAGCAGCGTGCGCATCGTCGGCGTGAGGCGGACCGGCCACTCGTGGCTGCCGATCCGGGTCACCGCGGCGGCGAGCCGGGTGACGGCGTTGTCGTGGTTGACCATCGACCCGTGCCCCGCGCGCCCGCGCGCCGTGAGCCGAGTCCAGGCCATGCCCCGCTCGGCGGCCTGCACCAGGTAGAGGCGCCGGCCGCGCACGGTGGTGCTGAACCCGCCGACCTCGCCGACCGCCTCGGTGCAGCCCTCGAAGACCTCCGGGTGGTCGCGGATCAGCACCTCGGCCCCGAGGTGCCCACCGGCCTCCTCGTCGGCGGTGAAGCAGAGCACGACCGGCCGGTCGGGCACCCGGCCACTGCGCTGCCGGTCGCGCACGACCTGCAGCAGCATCGCGTCGAAGTCCTTCATGTCGACCGCTCCCCGGCCCCAGACGTAGCCGTCCTGGACCTCGCCCGAGAAGGGGTGCACCTGCCAGTCCTCGGCGGCAGCGGGCACCACGTCGAGGTGGCCGTGCAGCAGCAGCCCGTCGGTGCGGTCGCTCCCGCCGCCCCACCGGGCGACCACGCTCGCGCGGCCGGGCTCGCTCTCGTGGATGGTCGACTCGATACCGACCTCGTCCAGCAGCCCGGCGACGTACTCCGCCGCCTTCCGCTCCCCCGGCCCGCCGTCGGCGCCGTAGTTGGACGTGTCGATCCGGATCAGCTCGCGGCAGATGTCGACGACCTCCATGTCGTCATCCTCGCACGAGCAGCTCCGCCGCCTTCTGGGCCGCCAGCGCCCGCTCGTGCGGGGTGGCGCGGGTGTCGGAGGCGAGCCGGAGCAGGGCCTCGGCCCGCTGGGAGTCGCGCTCGGCGTTCGGCTCCGCAGCGGCGGTTCGGCGGTGCGTGGGCACCGAGGGGCGCAGCGTGCCCGCCCACGCGACGTACGTCGCCGACCACTCCTCGCGGAGGGTGGCCTCCGGGATCCGGGACGACGCGTTCATGCCCTCCTCAACGCGCTGCACCGACCCGGCGCTATGGGGACCTTGGTCCCGCATTTCCCCGCGAGATCGGTGAACGGCGCGCGAACGCATACCTGTGATCTCCCTCCCAGGATCCGACCCTCCTGAGCGTGAACGAGAACGCGTTCCTGTTAGCGGCACCACGGCGGATTGTCAGGCGATTTGAGCGTGAACGCGGCGTTCTGGCGCACTGGTTGCTTGCTCGTGCTTGCTGTTGCAAGCGCCGCTCGAGCGAAGTGAACCGAGAAACAGGACGTGAACGAGATGCCCCACCTGCCCCGCCTCCTGGCCGGCCCCACGCTGGCCGGCCTCGCACTGACCGGCGCGACGCTGACCCCGACGTTGACCGCGTCGGCGAACGACGTGCCCGACCCGGAGACCGACCGGATCACCCTCGTGTCCGCGAACACCGGCCCGCTGACCGGACGCATCCGGATCCAGCGCGGCCAGGTGATCCACCCCGTGCAGCTGGTGCGGCCCGTCGAGGGCTACGAGCTCACCGGCCGCTTCGGCGCGAGCAGCGGGCTGTGGTCCTCCTCCCACACCGGCCTGGACTTCGCGGTGCCGCAGGGCACCGCCATCCGCGCCATCACCGACGCCGTCGTGGTCTCGACGGACTACGACGGGTCCTACGGCCTCAAGACGGTGCTGCGCACCGAGGACGGCACCGAGCTCTGGCTCTGCCACCAGGACTCCGTGACGGTCGCGCCGGGCGAGCACGTCACGGCCGGCCAGGAGGTCGGCTACGTCGGCATGACCGGCAACACGACCGGCCCGCACCTCCACCTCGAGGTGCGCCCCGGCGGCGGCGACCCTGTCGACCCCGAGGCCGCGCTCGCGGACTGGGGCATCCCGGTCTGACCGGTGCGGCTCAGCCGGCCTCGAGCCAGGACCCGGTGCCCGAGACCGTGACCCGGCGGTGCAGCTCGCACATCGAGGTGACCGTGACGGCCCAGTGCTCGCAGCCGGGGAAGTCGCACTTGGCGTCCGCCAGCGGCAGGGTCGACCTGCCCTGCTGGCCGGGTGCGGTGTTGCGCATGTCGGTCACCTCCTTCATCGGTTGAGACGCCTGATTCCCCGAGAAGGTTGCGCGAAACTCCCATCGGCAGCGACGGTGGACAACCTGAGGAAGTGACCGACGGCGTCAGTCCCCGCGCTGCCGGGCCTTCCCCTCCTCGCTCGCGGCCTCACCGGACGCCGCGTCGGACGTCTCGGCCGGCTCCACGACGATCGCGAAGTCGTCGCCGTGCTCGGTCACGCCTGCGATCACGGCCTGCTCGACCGCCTCCTCGCCGTACCGACGCCGCACCATGAGCGGGTCCTCGCGCAGGTCGCGCATCAGGGCGACGGCCAGGCCGACCATGACCACGACGAACGGCAGCGCGGCGACGATCGTGATCGTCTGCAAGCCCGCGAGAGCGTCCTCGCCCCCGGCGACCAGCATCACCGCGGCGACCGCTCCGGTGGCGACGCCCCAGAAGATCACGATGGGTCGTGACGGCGACTGGGTGCCGCGCTCGGACAGGCTGCCCATGACGATCGACGCGGCGTCGGCGCCCGAGACGAAGAAGATCGCGACCAGCACCATGACGACCACGCTCGCGGCCGTTGCCAGCGGGTAGGACTCGAGCGTCGTGAAGAGCTGCTGCTCGAGGCCGCCGGCGCCGGCGATGTCGGTGCCCGCCTCCTGGAGGTCGATGGCGGTGCCACCGAGGATGCAGAACCAGATGACGCTGACGAGGCTCGGCACGAGCAGCACGCCCGCGACGAACTGCCGGATCGTGCGCCCGCGGGAGATCCGGGCGATGAACATGCCGACGAACGGCGTCCACGAGAGCCACCAGGCCCAGTAGAAGACGGTCCAGGAGCCCAGCCACGCCTCGGTGGCCGCGCCCTCGGCCCCGGTGCGGGCAGACATCATGGCCAGGTCCTGGACATAGCTGCCCACCGAGGTCGGCACCAGGTTGAGGATGAACACCGTCGGCCCGACGACGAACAGGAACAGCGCGAGCACCACCGCGAGCACCATGTTGGTGTTGGACAGCCACTGGATGCCCTTCGCGACGCCGGACACGGCGGACAGGACGAACGCGACCGTCAGGACGGCGATGATGCCGACCAGCACCGAGTTGCCGACGGTTCCGATGCCGCCGACGATCTGGAGACCGCTGCGGATCTGGAGCGCGCCGAGCCCGAGCGAGGTCGCCGAGCCGAAGAGCGTCGCGAAGATCGCGAACATGTCGATCACCTTGCCGCCCGGCCCGTCGGCGTGGCGGCCGAGGAGCGGGGCGAAGGCCGAGGAGATGAGCTGGTGGCGGCCCTTGCGGTAGACGCCGTAGGCGATCGACAGCCCGACCAGGGCGTAGATCGCCCACGGGTGGATGGTCCAGTGGAACATCGTGGTCGCCATCGCGGTCTGGGCGCTGCCCTCGCTGCCGGTCCCGGGCGGCGGCGTCACGAAGTGGGTCACCGGCTCGCTGACGCCGTAGAACATCAGCCCGATGCCCATGCCGGCGCTGAACATCATCGCCACCCAGGACACCGTGTTGAACTCGGGCTCCTCGTCGTCGCGGCCCAGCGTGATGGCGCCGTAGCGGCTGAGCGCGAGCCAGACGACGAATACCACGAACGCGCTCGCCGCGAGGACGAACAGCCAGCCGGTGTTGGCCATCACCCAGCCGAGGGCGTCGGTCGAGACCGTGCCCAGCGAATCGGTGCCGAGCGCGCCCCACAGGACGAACGCGATCGAGACCGCGGCGCTCACCCCGAAGACGATCTTGTCGATGCCGCGTCGCTCGTCGGCGGCCGCGGGCGGGAGGTCCAGCGCCGGGTGCGGCACCACGTCGCCGGCGGGTGACGCCAGGGCGTCCCTGGCGTGCCCCGCCACCCTGCGCTCGGGGGTCGTTCGATCGTTCTTCTCCAGCGTCACTTCGGGTCCGTTCGTCGGCTCAATTCCGCACTGTCCTCCCCCATGGAGGACCAGAAGACGTTGTCAGGAGAGGCACCCGGAGCGCAAGCCGGGAGCGGAGAAGACAAGAGCCCCCGACCCGCGTCTGTGCAGGTCAGGGGCTCTTCGTCTGGTGTCCGAGGGGGGACTTGAACCCCCACGCCCTAATACGGGCACTAGCACCTCAAGCTAGCGCGTCTGCCAATTCCGCCACCCGGACGAGTGCGGCGAAACAGTAGCAAAGGAGGGGCCCGATCCCCTCATCGGGGGCATCACCTGCCCACGGCTCAGGACGGGTGCGGCCGAGGTCCGCCGGGACGCGGTAGCGTCGACCGACTGCTCCGACTTCTCGGGAAGGGGCGATACGTGGGCACCCTGTTCGCGCAACTCGTCGAAAGCTATCTCCGCACGCCGACCCCGGCCACGCTCAGCGCGGTTCATCGGGACATCTCCGGCGGCGGCAACTACGACCCGGAGCTCCCGCTCGAGCGGATCGCGGCGCCGTACCTCCAGGACAGGAGGTACGGCGAGCTGCTGCCCGTGCTGCTGGAGCTGATGCCCGGCGCGATGTTGAGTCCGGGCACGCACGGCCTGCTCGCCGACTGCTACGACCACCTCGGGCAGGGCAAGGCCGCCGACCGCGAGCGCACCCTCGCCAGGATCGCGGTGCGGGCCATCCTCAAGAGCGGCGACGGCACCTACGACCGGCCGTGGGGCGTGCTCCGCGTCAGCGACGAGGTCGACGCGCTCGCCCAGCGCGGCCGGACGTCGCGGCACGTGCGCTACGAGCAGCGCGGCGAGCGGCTCCTCGACCTGCACGAGTGCGACGACGGCAGCGAGGTCTGGTTCGACGTCACGCTGCTCCACCAGACGGTCAGCGCCGGCTCCAGCCGGTGACCTCGATCCGCGTCGGCACCCACGGCTCGAAGCGCAGGCGCATCCCCGCCTCGGCGGGCGTCCGGTTGCCCTTGCGGCTGTTGCACCGGTTGCAGGCCGCGACGGTGTTGAGCCAGGTCCAGGTGCCGCCGCGGGAGCGGGGCACGACGTGGTCGACCGTGTCGGCGTGCCCGTCGCAGTAGGCGCATCGGTTGCGGTCGCGGCGCAGCACCGCCGTACGGCCGTAGGCGGCCGGGCGGTACATCCAGGAGGCGACCACATAACGCACGAGCCGCACCACCTTCGGCCAGGGGTGCGGCCCGATCGTCCGGTCCTCGTCGGCCTCGTGCACGACCGCGACGCCCCGGAAGAGCATCTTCACCGCATGAGGGAACGAGACGACGTCGTGCGGCTCGTAGGAGGCGTTGAGCAGCACCACGGGGCCGTAGCTGGCCATCGGCGTGCCTCCTCCCGACTCACGGGGTGTGCAGGACAAGCATGCCCGACCGCATAGGCTCCGCGCCATGGAACGGCTGCGCCTGGCGTTCGTGACCGGCGCCACCCCGGACAAGTGGGCCCGCGTCTGGCGGGAGCGGCACCCCCACATCCCGATCGACCTGGTCCCTGTCGAGCAGGCGGCGCAGCGCGCCGTCCTCGACGACGGCGCCGCCGACATGGTGCTCGCCCGGCTGCCCGTCGACCTCGACCGGCCGCGGCCCCTCCACTGCGTGCGGCTGTACGACGAGCAGCAGGTGGTCGTCGCGGGCAGGGAGCACCTGGTGGCCGCCGCCGATCCCGAGGGCGGAGTCACCCTGGCCGACCTCGCCGACGAGCAGCTCGTCGCCCCGCACCCGTCGGGGTGGCGGCCGGACGCCGAGCAGCTGGACTGGCCGTCGATGTCCGACAAGGACGCGGTCGAGGTCGTGGCGTCGGGCACCGGCGTGGTGATCCTGCCGATGTCCGTGGCCCGGCTGCACGCCCGCAAGGACGTCGTGAGCCGGCCGGTGACCGACCTCGAGCCCACCCAGGTCGCGCTGATCTGGCTGCGCGACGCGGACAGCGACGTGCACCAGGACTTCGTGGGGGTGGCGCGCGGCCGGAGAGCGGGCAGCGGCCGCGGCCTGAGCCGCTAGCCGACTGCGGGTGGGTCCTCCTCCTGGACCTCGGGGTCCACGACGTTGCGCACCAGCCACTCCCCCAGGTGCCGTGCACTGTGGTCGACCACCGACGGCCAGTCCAAGGCGCTCTCGTCGGCGTTGTCGGACACGTGCTTGACGAGCCGGACCGGTACGCCGAACTGCTGCGCGGCGTAGACCACGGCGTAGCCCTCCATGTCGACGAGGTCGGCGTCGACCGCCAGCCGGGTCCGGACGTCGGGCTCGCTGACGAACACGTCGCCGGTGGCGAGCACCACGCTCGCACTGCCGGAGCCGCACTCGAGCCGCTCCCGCGGGTCGTAGCCGAGGGCCCGGATCGCCGCGGCGTCGATGTCGTGGTTGATCACGATGCCCGGCTCGAACAGGCCGTCGTGGTGGTCGTGGAGCGAGCCCGCCGTGCCGATGTTGATGACGGTGAGGTCGCCGAGATCGCCGTACGAAGCGAGCGCGCGGGCCACCGCGGTGGCGGCCGCGGTCTTGCCGATGCCGGTGATCAGGACGGGCAGGCCGGCCGGGACGTACGCCGCCTCGGCCTCGGTCGCGGCGACGACGAGATGCTCGGTCACCGGACGAACCTATCGCCCGGTGACCGAGCCTCGCTCACTTGAGCTCGGAGCTCGACAGGCCGAGGATCCGGCGCGCCACGATCAGCTGCTGGATCTGCTGGGTGCCCTCGAAGATGTCGAGGATCTTGGAGTCGCGCGACCACTTCTCGAGCAGCTCGGCCTCGCTGTAGCCCACCGACGAGCACAGCTCGACGCAGGACAGCGTGACGTCGGAGCCGACGCGGCCGGCCTTCGCCTTGGCCATCGAGGCCTCGAGCGAGTTCGGCTTGCGGTTGTCGGCCATCCATGCGGCCTGGAGGGTGAGCAGGCGCCCCGCCTCCCAGTCCGACTCGAGCTGGAGGAACTTCGCAGCGGCCGCGGACTGCAGGTTGGCCGGCCTGTCGTAGTCGATCTCGATGCCGGCCTGCGCGAGCAGGTCGCGGGTGAGGTCGAGCGACGCCCGGGCGACGCCGACAGCCATCGCGGCCACCAGCGGGCGGGTGTTGTCGAACGTCGCCATCGCGCCGGCGAAGCCCTGCTCGGTGTTGATCTCCGGGGAACCGAGGAGGTTCTCCTTGGGCACGCGGACGTCGGTGAACGTGATCACGGCGGTGTCGGACGCCCGGATGCCGAGCTTCTCCTCGAGCCGCTCGACCTTCACGCCCGGCATGTCCTTGGTGACCAGGAACGACTTGATCGCCGCGCGGCCGAGGGACTTGTCGAGCGTCGCCCACACGACGATGGAGTCGGACCGCTCACCCGAGGTGACGAAGATCTTCTCGCCGTTGATGACGTACTCGTCGCCGTCGAGCACCGCGGTGGTCGAGACCTGCGAGGAGTCGGAGCCGAAGCTCGGCTCGGTGATCGCCATCGACGCCCAGGTGCCCTTGAACCGCTCGAGCTGCTCGTCGTTGGCGACCGACGCGATCGCGGAGTTGCCGAGGCCCTGCCGCGGGAACGACAGCATCAGCCCGACGTCGCCCCAGCACATCTCGGCGATCGAGGTCACCGAGGCCATGTTGGAGCCGTTCTTGACGCCGTCGCCCTCGGAGACCTTCGAGCCGCGGCCGACGCCGCTCGCGCCGGCACCCTCGGACGCGCCGGACTCGTTGAGCCCGTCGATCATCGCCGCGAGCGTGTCGAGCTCCTTGGGGTACTCGTGCTCGGCGATGTCGTACTTGCGCGAGATCGGCCGCAGCATGTTCATCGCGACCTGGTGGGCCTGCTCGATCAGCGGGCGGTGCTTCTTGGGAACTTCCAGGTTGATGGCCATCAGACCAGCACCGTCCCTTCCATGATGCCGATGGCACGCAGGTCGCGGTACCACCGCTCGACCGGGTGCTCCTTGACGAATCCGTGGCCACCGAGCAGCTGCACGCCGTCGTTGCCGATCTGCATGCCCCTGTCGGCGCAGATCTTGCGGGCCAGGGCGACCTCCTTGGAGAAGTCCTTGCCCGCCGCGGCGCGGGCGGCCGCGCGGTAGGTCAGCAGGCGCATGCCCTGCAGCTCGATCGCGATGTTGGCGACCATGAACGCCACCGCCTGGCGGTGGGCGATCGGCTCGCCGAACGCCTCGCGCTCCTTGACGTACGGCGTGACGTAGTCGAGCACCGCCTGGGCAGTGCCGATCGCGAGCGCGCACCACGCGAGGCGCGAGAGACGCACGCACTCGGTGTAGGTCGACCCGTCGGTCTCGCCGAGCACGGCGTCGGCGGGGACCTTCACGTCCTCGAGGTTCAGCTTGGTCATGCCGGCGGCCCGGACGCCCATCGCCGGGTCGCCCTCCACCGTCATGCCCTCGGCGCCCGACTCGACCAGGAAGAGGACCGGCTTGCCGTCGAGCTGGGCGCCCACGACGAACAGCTCGGCCTCGGCGCCACGGGCGACCAGGCTCTTGGTGCCGTTGAGGAGGTAGCCGTCACCGGACTTGGTTGCGGTCGTCTTCGGGGAGAGGACGTCGAAGAGCACGGCGGGCTCGTTGAGCGCGAGCGCGGCGGCCGGCACCTCCTCCCCGGTGAAGGCGGGCAGGTAGGTCTGCTGCTGCGCGTCGGTGCCCCACAGCCCGAGGGCGGTGGCGACCGAGCCGGGCGCCAGGGTGGCGACGGCGAGGCCCATGTCGCCCTTCGCGAGGGCCTCGGCCACGAGCGTGCCCGCCATCGCGGAGCGCTCCTCGGAGATGCCGCCGAGCGCCTCCGGCACACCGAGGATCGGCAGGCCGATCTCGAGGCTGGACTTGAGCAGCTCGTCGGGAGCGGCGCACGCCTTGTCCGCCTCGAACGCGGCGGGGCGCACGACCTCCTCGGCGTACTCGCTCACCACGTCGACGAGCATCTGCTCGTCCTCGGTCGGCGTGAGGTCGAACGGCCCGGTGCCGGCGGTCGCGGCCGGCCGGGTGCCCGGCTGCCCCTTCTTGCCCGACTTGGCGAAGGTCCGGCTGGCCGTGGTCATCGTCTTGAACCCGGTGCGGGTGACGTTGAAGACGACCTGCTCGGACTGCTTGCGGAGACCGATCTTGTCGATGAGGTCGCTCTGGGCGAGCTTGTTGAGACCGGCGACGAGGAAACCGATGGGGTCTCGGTTCTCCGTGCTCGGAACCCCGTGCTTGCCGCCCGGCTTGAGGTTGCTGATCAGGGACATGCCGTCAAATGTAACTTCGAGTTACACATCGCGCTACAGACGCGCGGGTGGGTCATGTCACACGTGCCCCCTCGCCTATGCTCCGGTCCCATGACCGCCCCCGATCCCGGCCCCGCCGACGAGCCCCTCAACATGCCCCACGGCCCGCTGCCCGAGGGCGGCACGGTCCGGCCGATGACCCGGTGGGGCACGCCGGTGATGCACCGCCCCCAGGCGCAGGTGACGTCGTACGACGACGATCTGCGCGCGCTGGTGGCCGACATGACCGCCACGATGTACGCCGCCGACGGGGTCGGCCTGGCCGCGTGCCAGATCGGGGTGGACCTGGCCGTCTTCGTGTTCGACTGCCCCGACGAGTCGGGCCGCCGCACGGTCGGCGTCGTGTGCAACCCGACGGTGACGCTCCCCGAGGGCAAGGACCGGCGTCTCGACGACGGCGAGGAGGGCTGCCTGTCGTTCCCCGGCGCGTTCGCGCCGTGCGCGCGTCCCGACTGGGCCGCGGTGGACGGCTTCGGGCTCGACGGCGAGCCGGTGCACTTCGAGGGCGACGGGCTGCTCGCGCGGTGTCTCCAGCACGAGACCGACCACACCCTGGGCACGGTCTTCGGCGACCGGATCCCCGACCGGGCGCGCAAGAAGCTGCAGAAGCAGCACGACAAGATCGCCGACGAGTACCCGCCGGACTGGCCTGCCTGAGCCGTTCCGGGCGGGTCAGCCCTGCCCGGCGTGGCTCGGCAGCACGCACGCCGCGTCCAGGCCGAGCACCCGGTTGAGGCGCCCGAACGACAGCCACGAGCCGAGGCACATCGACAGCTCGACGATCTCCCGGTCCGAGTAGTGCTGACGCATCCGCTTCCAGAAGGCGTCGTCGATCCCGTGGTGGTCCAGCGCGTACCGCTCGGCGTACTCCGCCGCCAGCCGCGTCCGGTCGTCGAAGTCACGGGTGGTGCGCCAGTCGGCCACCGCCTGGTCGAAGGTGTCCTCGACCTTCTGCCCGTCGCGCTCGGTTCGCCAGTCCTGGCAGAACAGGCAGCCGTTGATCTGCGCGATCCGGAGCCGGGCCGCCTCGAACTCGCGCAGCCCGAGGGTGCTGTGCTCGTACACGCTCATGGCCAGTGCGGACGCCGCGGGCCCGATGCCGGGCACCAGCTCGCCCCACACGTGCATGATCGGGTCCTTGCCGTCGGGTACGTCGATGAACATCAGGCCTCCGTCATGGTGCTGGTGTCGGTGGTGCGCAGGTAGGTGGACGGGACGAGGGGCACGTCGAGCCCGTCGTAGAGGCCGGGGGCGGCGACGCGGAGCCACGGGATGGCGTTGACGAGCCGGTTCGCGGCCGTCGCGTTGCCGCCCGCGGCCCGGTTGCCGCCCTCGTCGGTGGCCTCGACGTTGATCTCGATGCGGGGACGGCCCTCGATGATCACCCGGTGCGCGCCGTCGCCCCCGTCGGGTGGCATCGGCCAGTCGCCGGCGCACGAGGCGCTGATCCGGGTGACGTGCTCGATGACGATCCGTGGCTCGCCGCCGACGATGCCCTGCACCTCGAACCGGAGCGCCCCCTGGGTGCCGGCCGCGAAGTCGCCGAGCGCGGTCGTCACGTCGGCGTCGAGCGCGCGCCGGTCGACGGTCTCGCGCAGCTCGTCGACCTCCACGCCGAGAGCGCGCGCGACGATCCGGACCTGGCCACCCCAGACCATCGACGGGATGCCGGCGGCGACCATCGGCGGCTCGTAGTCCATCGGCTGCCCCATGCCGACGATGTAGCGCACCGAGTCCTCGGCGTCGTACGTCGAGTAGTCGAAGATCTCCTGGCACCGGACCTGGTCGACCTCGCTGGCGAGGCCGCTCACCAGAGCGGGCAGCAGGTCGTTGCCCCAGCCCGGGTCGATGCCGCTGACGAACAGCGCGCTGCCGCCGTCGGCGCACGCCTTCTCGAGCGGCTCCCGCAGCTCGGGCGGCGCGCTCCGGTGGTCGTAGAGCGCGTAGACCGACGGGGTCACCACGACCGCACCGCCGGCGAGCGCGCGCCTGATGTCGGCCACGGCGTCGTCGGGGCGCAGCTCCCCCGACGCCGCGTAGGCCACGGCTCCCCCGCCGTCGAGGGTGGCGAGCGCGGCGTCGACGTCGTCGGTCGCGCTCACGCCGAGGTCGCGACCCAGGCCCGCCAGGTCGCCCGCGTCGCGACCGACCTTGCCCGGGTCGTTGACCACCACGGCCGCCAGCCGCAGCCCGGGGTGCGCGGCGACCGCGCGGATCGACGCCCGGCCCATGTTGCCGGTGCCCCACACCACGACCGGGACCGCGGAGTAGAACGTGTTCTCGTTCGCCATGGCGCGAGCGTAGGCGGTGGCGCGTCTCCGCGGTAGTGGGCGGTAGTGGCACGACCGGCGGTGAAATCTGGCGGGCCCGGCCGGAGGCACGCGCTGGCCTTAACCTTTGCGCATGAGCGAGAGCGTGATCGACGCGATCCTGCGCGCCGTGGCGGCGGCGCCCGGCGATGCGGCGCTGAGGATCCACCTGGCCGACCTGTTGATCAGGGCCGGTCGCGCCGACGAGGCCGTGCCCCACCTCGCGGCAGCGCTGGCGTCCGCTCCGGACTCCGCCGAAGCGCGTGCGCTGATGGCACGCGCTCTGGACCCAGGAGGATCAGCCGCGCCGATGTCGGGCGCAGGCGGGGACGCCTCGTCGCGGTCGGCCGAGACCCCGCCGGTCGATCGCGGTTTCGACTGGACGCTGGCCGAGGAGGAGGTCGGCGACATCGCCCCGCCGATGTTCGCCGACTCCGACGGTGCCAGCTCGGAGGTCAGCGCCTACGACGTCGAGGAGGGCGGTGTCACGCTCGCCGATGTGGGAGGCATGCAGGAGGTCAAGAAGCGGCTCCATGCCGCCTTCCTCGCCCCCATGCGCAACGAAGCGCTCCGCAAGATGTACAGCAAGTCGCTGCGCGGCGGACTGCTGCTCTACGGGCCGCCCGGTTGTGGCAAGACCTTTCTCGCCCGCGCGCTCGCGGGCGAGATGGGCGTGCGGTTCATGACCGTCTCGATCGCCGACGTGCTGGACATGTACGTCGGCAACAGCGAGAAGAACGTGCACGAGATCTTCCAGACCGCGCGAGCGTCGGCTCCGTGCGTTCTCTTCCTCGACGAGGTCGACGCGATCGGTCACAAGCGCAGCCGGCTGAGCTCCGATGCGATGCGCGGCGCCGTCAATCAGCTCCTGCTGGAGCTCGACGGCGTTGAAGGAGACAACGAGGGGGTCTTCGTCCTCGCTGCGACGAACGCGCCGTGGGACGTCGACGCCGCGCTGCGGCGTCCGGGCCGCTTCGATCGCACGCTTCTCGTGCTGCCCCCGGACCAGGAGGCGCGCGAGGCGATCTGGCGGCTGCAGCTGTCGGATCGTCCGGTCGCCAAGATCGACGTGAAGCGACTCGCCAAGATGACCGACGGATACACGGGGGCGGACATCGCCCATGCCTGTGAGGCCGCCGCCGAGGTGGCGTTGTTGGCCGCGGCGGAGTCGGGCGAGCTGCGGCTCATCGGACAGACGGACGTCGAAGCCGCGCTGAGCGAGGTCCGGCCCTCGGTCGGGCCGTGGTTCGACACGGCCCGCAATGTCGTCCAGTTCGCCAACGGGGACGGTAGCTACGACGAGCTCGCGAAGTACATGCGCAAGGCCCGCAAGCTGTGAGCCAGGACCACCGCGCGCGTCAGCAGCTTCCGCACCTGATCGACATCGGTCGCTGGCACGACGCCAGGGCCCGCGCGAGCCAGATCCTGGCCACGTCGCCCGATGACGCCGACACCCACGGCTACCTCGCCCAGGCCTGCCTCGGTCAGGGCGACTTCCGGGCCGCGTTCGACGCTGCCAACCGCCTGGTGGCACTGCGGCCCGAAAGCGATTGGGGGCACCGGCTGGTCGCGATCGCGCTGGACCGCCTCGGCGACCACCGTGCTGCCCTCCGCGCCATCCAGGAGGCGGTTCGTCTCGCTCCGCACAACCCGAACGCGCACATCCAGTGCGCCCTGATCGCAGCGGACGTGCCGGGCGAGCTGATCCTCGCTCACGAAGCCGCGCGGACCGGCGTCCGGCTCGCGCCGAACGAGCCGGACGCTCACTTCGCGCTGGGCGTCGTCGAGCATCGGCGCAACGCCGTCGCCGAGGCGGAGGCGGCGTACGAGCGGGTGCTCGAGCTCGAGCCCGATCACGCGGCGGCGCTGAACAACCTCACCACGCTCCGCGGGCAGTGGAACGTCTCCAAGGCGATCCGCGGCTACGCCGGTGCACTCAATGCGGATCCGCAGATCGGTGTGGCGCAGGAGAACCTCGACAGCATCGCCACTTCGTTCCCCTTGCGGTTGTGGCTCGCGTCCGTCGTCGCACTCATCGCGGCGGCCGGTTTCAACTTCGCCGACGACGGCGTCTCGGCTACGACCCGCAGCATCGGGGCGATGCTCATCGTCGGGGTCTGCGCGTACACGCTCCGTGTCGTGCGGCAGGTTCCCCGCAGCGTCCGCCGCTATGTCGTGCGCAGGTCCTTCCGCGGGTTGGCGCTGTGGAACTGGTTCGTGTTCGGGGTCGTCTTCGCCGCGACGATGGCCGTCGCGTTCACTTCGTTCGGCGAGGACGTCGGCTTGAAGATCCTCCGACCCGTGCTCACGGGTGTCGTCATCTCAGGTGTCGTCGCAGTCGTGCAGCGGAGCCAGTCCCAGTGATCAGGCACGCCGCGCGGTGACGTAGCAGGCGACGGCCGTCGCGGCCGCCACGTTGAGGGAGTCGATGCCGTGCTCCCTCCCCCGCGCCATCGGGATGATCGCGCGCCGGTCGGCGGTCTCCTCCCAGCGTGCGGAGAGCCCGTGGCCCTCGCCGCCGAGGACCAGGGCGACCTTGTCCACGCCCGCCACCGCCTCCTCGACCGGTACGGCGTCCACGGCCAGCGTGAGCGCGACCGTGGTGAACCCGCGCTCGCTGAGGGACGGCAGCGCGCCGTGCCAGTCGTCGAGGCGGGTCCAGGGCACGCCGAACACGGCACCCATCGCGACCTTCACCGACCGGCGGTAGAGCGGGTCGGCGCAGCGCGGGGCGAGCAGCACGGCGTCGAACCCGAGCGCGGCGCCGGAGCGGAAGATCGCGCCGACGTTGGTGTGGTCGACGACGTCCTCGAGCACCAGCACCGAGCGCGCATCCGCCAGCACTGAGTCGACGGTCGGCAGTGGGCGCCGTACGAGCGAGGCCAGGGCGCCGCGGTGCACGTGGAAGCCGGTGACCTGCTCGGCGAGCGCCTCCGACAGCACGTAGCAGGGCGCGTCCGAGCGCTCCAGCACGTCGCCCAGCCCGTCGAGCCAGCGCGGGGCCATGAGGAACGACCGGGGCGCGTAGCCGGCCTCGACCGCACGGCGCACCACCTTCTCGCCCTCGGCGAGGAACAGCCCGTGCTCGGCCTCGAGGCTGCGGCGCAGCTGGACGTCGCGCAGGTCGCGGTAGTCGGCGAGCCGGGGGTCGTCGGCCGTGGTGATCTGGACCAGCTCGGCCATCAGCCGTCGAACGCCTCGGGATGGGCGATGCGGACGACCTCGCCGACCACGATGATGGCGGGGGGCCTGACCCGCTCCTCGGCGAGCCGCTCGGCCAGGGTGCCGAGCCGCGCGAGCACGGTCCGCTGGGTCGGCATCGTGCCGTCGCACACGACGGCCACCGGGGTGTCGGCGGGACGCCCGCCGTCGACGAGCGCGGCGGCGATCGCCGGGGCGTTCTCGACGCCCATCATCAGCACGATCGTCCCGCGCATCCGGGCGAGCGCGCCGTAGTCGACCAGCGACTCCGGGTGCCCGGGCGGAAGGTGGCCGGAGACCACGGCGAACTCGTGGGTGACGCCGCGATGGGTCACCGGGATGCCAGCGATCGCAGGGACGGCGACCGGCGAGGTGAGGCCGGGCACCACGGTGACCGGCACGCCCGCGTCGCGACAGGCGAGCACCTCCTCGTAGCCGCGACCGAAGACGAAGTTGTCGCCGCCCTTGAACCGCACCACACGCTTGCCGGCGAGGGCGCGGTCGACGATGACCCGGTTGATCTCCTCCTGCTGCGCCGAACGGCCGCGTGGCAGCTTCGCCACGTCCACCAGCTCCACGTCCGCGGGCAGCTCGCCGAGCAGCTCGCGGGGGGCGAGTCGGTCGGCGACGACGACGTCGGCCTCCATCAGCGCCTTGCGGCCGGCCACGGTCATCAGCTCGGGGTCGCCCGGGCCGCCGCCGACCAGGGTGACGCCGGGCGTGCGGTCGCGGTGGTGCGGCGCGGCGATCACGCCCTCGCGCAGCCCCTCGAGGATCTCGTCGCGGACCTGGACGGAGCGGCGCGGGTCGCGGTCGCCGAGCACGGCCACGGTGACCCCGGCGTGCCGGCCGACGGCCGGCGTCCAGGCACTCCCCTGCGTCGCGTCGTCGGAGCGCACGCAGAAGATGCGGAGGTCCTCGCAGAGCGTGCTCACGCGGTCGTTGACGGCACGCTCATCGGTCGCCGCGACGACGTACCAGGCGCCGTCGAGGTCGGCGTCCTCGAACCCGCGGGCGTGCCAGGTGATCTCCCCCGAGCCGACGAGCCCCTCGATCGCCGGCGTCACCCCGGGCGACACCACGTGGACGTCGGCGCCGGACGCGATCAGCTGCGGGACGCGGCGCTGAGCGACGCTCCCGCCGCCCACGACGACCACGCGGCGTCCGGCCAGCTGGAGACCGGAGGGGTACGGCGGGAAGTCCATGCCCTCATCTTCCTGGGTGCGCGTTTCCCCCTACCCCGCGACTCACGGGTCGGACTACGTTTGCAGGCATGTCGATCGAACGCCCCGTCGCTCCTGACCCCTACGAGCTGATGCCCGCGCTCCCGGCCATCTCGGTGACCAGCGCCGACGTGACGGACGGGCAGCCCCTGAAGTCCGACCAGGTCTACGCCGAGGGCAACACCTCGCCGCAGCTTTCCTGGGAGCCCGGACCGGAGGGCACCAAGAGCTACGTCGTCACCTGCTTCGACCCCGACGCCCCCATCCCGAGCGGCTTCTGGCACTGGGTCGCCGTCGACATCCCGGCCGACGTGACCAGCCTCGACACCGGCGCGGGCGCGAGCGACGACGCCCTCCCCGGCGGTGCGTTCCACGTCCGCAGCGACTTCGGCGAGCACGCGTTCGGCGGTGCGGCGCCGCCGGAGGGCGACCACGTGCACCGCTACTACTTCGTGGTCCACGCGGTGAAGGAGGAGCAGCTGGGCGTCGACGGCAGCGCGTCCCCCGCCGTCGTCGGCTTCAACCTGGCGTTCAAGGCGATCGCCCGCGGCCAGATCGTCGGCACCTACCAGCACTGAGGCGGACCGATCCGCACTGAGCCCTTGTGATCCCGGCCCGACGGGAGTTTCGTAGGCCCATGGCGGACAAGCTCAGCAGGAAGGGCGCCGACTCCGACCTGGCGGCGCCCGGGCCCGACCGGATCCGCAACGTGGTCCTGGTCGGGCCCTCACAAGCCGGCAAGACCTCGCTCGTCGAGGCCCTCCTCGCCCATGGCACCGGTGTCCGTGCGGCGACGGTGCCCGACGGGCGGTCCGTGGCCCTGACCGTGCAGCCGCTGCTGCACCAGGGCATCAAGATCAACCTGCTCGACACCCCGGGCTACGCCGACTTCGTCGGCGAGGTGCGCGCCGGGCTGCGGGCGGCCGACTGCGCCCTCTTCGTCGTCGGCGCCAACGAGGGCGTCGACGAGTCGACGCGCCAGCTGTGGCGGGAGTGCGCCGCCGTCGGCATGCCCCGCGCGGTCGTGGTCACCAAGCTCGACCACGCCCGCGCCGACGTCGCCGCGGTGCTCGCGGCCGCGCGTGCCTCGTTCGGCGAGAAGGTGCTGCCGGTCTACGTCACCGACGGCTCCGGCGTGGTGAGCCTGCTCGAGGCGGCCACCGACGACCCCCGCCGTGGCGAGCTCATCGAGGCGGTGATCGAGGAGTCCGAGGACGAGACCCTGATGGACCGCTACATCGGCGGGGAGCAGATCGACGAGAAGCTCCTGATCGACGACCTCGAGCAGGCGATCGCCCGCGCCACGCTGTTCCCGCTGATCCCCGTCTGCGCCACGACCGGCACCGGCCTCGGCGAGCTGCTGGACCTGTGCGTGCGCGCGTTCCCGCCGCCCAGCGAGCACCCGTCGCCGGAGGTCTTCACCCCGGTCGGCAAGGCTGCGGCGCCGGTGGCCTGCGACCCCGACGGGCCCTTGGTCGCCGAGGTGGTGCGCACGACCAGCGACCCCTACCTCGGCCGCGTCAGCGTGGTCCGGGTCTTCTCCGGCACCCTGCTGCCCGACGTGCCCGTGCACGTCTCCGGCCACTTCGACAGCTTCGGCGCGGCCGGGCACGAGAGCCACGACGAGGACGAGCGCATCGGCGCGCTCGCCTTCCCGAGCGCGGGCCAGCAGGTGCCGGCGCCGTACGTCGTGGCCGGCGACATCGCGATCGTCGGCCGGCTGTCGCGCGCCGAGACCGGCGACACGCTGTCCTCCCCGGAGGAGCCGCGGCTGCTCAAGCCGTGGGAGCTGCCCGACCCGCTGCTGCCGGTCGCGATCGAGGCGGCGAGCCGCTCCGACGAGGACAAGCTCTCGCCTGCACTGGCGCGACTGGCCGCCGAGGACCCGAGCCTGCGCGTCGAGCACAACTCCGAGACCGGGCAGCTGGTCGTGTGGGTGATGGGCGAGGCCCACGCCGAGGTCGCGCTCGACCGCCTCCAGCACCGCTACGGCGTCGCGGTCGAGCAGGTCGACCTGGTGATCCCGCTGCGCGAGTGCCTCACCGGCAAGGCCGAGGGCCTCGGGCGCAACGTCAAGCAGTCGGGCGGCCACGGCCAGTACGCCGTCTGCCGGCTCACGTTCGAGCCGCTGCCCGAGGGCAGCGGCTTCGAGTTCGTCGACAAGGTGGTCGGTGGCGCGGTCCCCCGCTCGTTCATCCCGAGCGTCGAGAAGGGCGTGCGCACCCAGATGGCGCGCGGCGTGCGGGCCGGCTACCCGGTGGTCGACCTCCGGGCGACGCTCACCGACGGCAAGGCCCACAGCGTGGACTCCTCCGACATGGCGTTCCAGACCGCCGGCGCGCTGGCACTGCGCGACGCCGCCGAGCAGACGTCGGTGTCGTTCCTCGAGCCCTACGACGAGGTGTCGGTGCTCGTGAGCGACGACCTCGTCGGCAACGTCATGAGCGACCTCGCCGCCCGCCGCGGCCGGCCGCTCGGCACCGAGCAGGTCGCCGACCGCACGCTCGTGCGAGCCCACGTGCCTCAGCGGGAGCTGGTGCGCTACGCGATCGACCTGCGCGCGATGAGCCACGGCGCGGGCACGTTCTCACGCACGTTCGCGCACTACGAGCCGATGCCCGAGGAGCTCGCGCGCGAGGTGCCGCCGCGGGGGTGAGCAGGTCTGGTCAGCGGACGGAGTCGCCCCCGGCCTCGCGCAGCAGCTGCTCGAACGGGGTGACGTCGGCGAACTCGTCCTCCACGAGACGGCGTCGGGCGGGCCGGGACGCGGTCTGCCCGCTGCAACCGAGGAGCGCCGCCAGCTCGATGGCCGCGCGCTCGGCACGCTTCCGCAAGCCCCCCTCGAGCGCCGTGCCGCCGAAGTCCTCGCTGGCGGCGAAGACGCCGGTCGGGACGACCAGCGCGCGCAGGTAGGCGAACAGGGGCCGCAGCGCGTGGTCGAGGACCAGGCTGTGCCGGGCGGTGCCGGCGGTGGCGCCGATCAGGACCGGCTTGCCCTCCAGGGCGCCGATCTCGAGCACGTCGAAGAACGTCTTGAACAAGCCGGAGTAGGAGCCGGCGAAGACCGGGGTGACCACGACGAGCGCGTCGGCGCGGGTCACCTTGTCGATGGCGTCGGCCAGGTCGCCCGTCGGGAACCCGGTCAGCATGTGGTCGGCGAGGGCGTGGGCCAGCGGCCGGAGCTCGACGTACTCGACCTCCACCTCCTCGCCCCGTGCCGCCACCGCGCCCTCGACGGCACCGCCGAGGGTGTCGGCCAGCAGCCGCGTCGACGACGGGACCGAGAGCCCCGCGGCGACGACGACGATCTTCCTGGTCATCAGAGCTCCCCTTCCAGCACCTTGGCGACCTCCGGGTCGCCCAGGTCGCGGTCGCTGCTGCCGGTGGCGGAGTCGCCCTCGGCGTAGACGGTCGAGTCCTTCGGTCCGCCGGCCGCGGCCACCAGCGACGCATGCGTGGGCGCCTCCGGGATGTGCGCCGGGCGTCCTTCCGCGAAGCCCTTCCGCATCTCCGGGAGGATCTCGCCCAGCAGGTCGAGCTGCTCGAGCACCGTCTTGAGCGGCAGTCCGGCGTGGTCCATCAGGAACAGCTGGCGCTGGTAGTGGCCGACGTTGTCGCGGAAGCTCAGCGTGCGCTCCAGCACCTGCTGCGGCGACCCGACGGTCAGCGGCGTGCCCGCCATGAAGTCCTCCAGCGACGGGCCGTGACCGTAAACGGGGGCGTTGTCGAAGTAGGGACGGAACTCGTTGATCGCGTCCTGGCTGTTCTTCCGCATGAAGATCTGGCCGCCGAGGCCGACGATGGCGGTGTCAGCGGGGCCGTGGCCGTAGTGCTCCCACCGACGGCGGTAGAGGTCGATCATCTGCGCCGCGTGGGACGGCGGCCAGAAGATGTGGTTGTGGAAGTAGCCGTCGCCGTAGTAGGCGGCCTGCTCCGCGATCTCGGGGCTGCGGATCGACCCGTGCCACACGAACGGCGGCGCTCCGTCGAGCGGCCGCGGGGTCGAGGTGTAGCCCTGGAGCGGCGTGCGGAAGCGACCCTCCCAGTCGACGACGTCCTCGCGCCAGAGGCGGTGGAGCAGGGCGTAGTTCTCGACGGCGAGGTTGATGCCCTGGCGGATGTCCTTGCCGAACCACGGGTAGACCGGGCCGGTGTTGCCGCGGCCCATCATCAGGTCGACCCGGCCGTCGGTGAGGTGCTGGAGCTTCGCGTAGTTCTCGGCGATCAGCACCGGGTCGGTGGTCGTGATCAGCGTGGTCGCGGTGGACAGGATGATGTTCTCGGTCTGGGCGCCGATGTAGGCGAGCGTCGTGGTCGGCGCGGACGCGATGAACGGCGGGTTGTGGTGCTCGCCGGTCGCGAAGACGTCGAGGCCTATCTCCTCGGCCTTCTTGGCGATCTCGACGGTCGCCTTGATGCGCTCGTGCTCGGTGGGGGTCCGACCGGTCGTAGGGTCCGTCGTCACGTCGCCGACGGTGAAGATGCCGATCTGCATGACTGCATTCTCCCTGAGCTAGATAGTTGAATCTCGAACTACCCTGCCAACGCGGCGCCCGGCGACGCTATTCCGCGCCGCCCGAGGATGAGCACGGCGCGGTCGTCGTCGCCCTGCTCCACCTGCTCGAGGATCGCGGCGGGCGCCCGGTCGAGCCCTTCGAGGGTGGCGGCCTTCGCCGTACGGCACAGCCAGGAGATGCCCACCTCGATGTCCTGGGAGCGCGACTCCACGACACCGTCGGTGTAGAACAGCAGGCCCTCGCCCGGCAGCAGCGTGCCCTCGCTGATGTCGAACTCCGGCTCCGCGACCGCGCCGAGGGCCGTGCCGCGGGCGTTGTCGACGAGGCAGTCGCCGACCGTCGTGTCGTAGCGCAGGACGGGTGGATGGCCCGCGCTGCGGATCAGGTAGCGCCCCGAGCCGAAGTCGAGCACCACCTGGACGGCCGTCGCCATGGCCTCGGGGTCGGGCTGGCGCAGCAGGTAGTCGTTGGCCGCCTGGAGCATGTCGTCGGCCGGGATCACGCCCAGGAGGGCCTGGAGCGCGCCGGCGAACTGCACGGCGTCGGGCAGCGCGGTGTCCCCCTTGCCACAGACGTCGACCAGCACCATCTGCAGACCGGGGCCGGTCGGCAGGTCGAGGAGCCCGGCGACGAAGAAGTCGCCGCCGTAGCGGAAGCCGTGCGCCGCGAGCATGGCGGAGGCGCACGTCCAGTCGTCGGGTAGCGGCGGGACCCGGCACAGCTCCTGGAGCCGGTCACGCAGACCGCTCAGCAGCTCGTCCACCTGGCAAGCGTACTCAGCGCAGGGGCGCTCGGAGGGAAAGTCGCACAGCCGCGTCGCCGCCTCCGACGTCGACCGAGAAGCCACCCGCGTCGAGCAGCGCCGCGTCGACCTGGCCGCGCACCCAGGCGAGCCCGACCGCGGCGCCGACGGTCGCTCCCCAGGCCGCGCTGGTGACCTGGCCGACCGGCTCGCCCCGGCGGAGCAACAGCTCCCCGCCCCAGAGCATGGCCTCCGGATCCGCGCAGACCAGCGACACCAGCCGGCGCGCCGGACCGGGCGCGGCCACGAGCGCCGCCCGCCCCAGGAAGTCCTTGTCGCCGCGCAGCGCGGTCGCGAAGACCAGGCCGGCCTCGCGGGGCGTGACGTCGGGCAGGAGCTCCCTCCCGAACGCGCGGTAGCCCTTCTCCAGCCGCAACGACTCGATGGCCGAGTAGCCCGCGTCGACGGCGCTGTCCCCGGTCAGCGCCGCGTGCACCGCCACCGCCCCGTCGACCGGCACGTAGAGCTCCCAGCCCAGCTCGCCGACGTAGGTCATCCGGGTGGCCCGCAGCCGCACTCCCGCCACCTCGATCTCCTGTGACGTCCCGAACGGGAACGCCTCGTCGGCGAGGTCGGCCGTCGTGTGCCGGGACAGCAGGTCGCGTGCGCCCGGCCCCATCGTCCCGAGCACGGCGAGGTCGCCGGTGACGTCGGCGAACCGGACGTCCTGCCCGGGCGATCGGTGGCGCGCCAGCCAGTCCAGGTCGCGGTAGGTCGTCGCCGCCGACGACACGACGAGGAACGCATCGTCAGCGGTGCGGGTCACCGTCACGTCGGCCTCGTAGCCGCCACGCTCGTTGAGCCAGGGCGTGTAGACGCAGCCTCCGACCTGGACGTCGACGTCGGCAGCGCACAGCCACTGGAGCAGCGCCAGGGCGTCCGGACCGCTCACGGCGTACTTGCTGAACGAGGTCTGGTCGAAGACGGCGACGCCCGTCCGGCAGGCGCGGTGCTCGGCCGCCGACGCCGCCAGCCAGGCCGGCTTGCCCCAGGTGTAGTCGAGCTCGGCCGGCCCGTAGACGAGCGGGCGCTCCCAGCCGTTGCGGGTGCCGAAGAGCGCGCCGCGGCCCCTGAGCACGTCGTGGAGCGGCGAGGTCCGCTGCGGACGGCCGGAGACCGGCTCCCGGTTGGGCCACGGGATCGCGTAGTGCAGCCCCAGGGTCTCGACCACCCGCTCCCGCAGGAAGCCGACGTCGTTCTGCGGTGGCCCGAACCGGCGTACGTCGACACCGGTCAGGTCGTCCTGCGGCCCGTCGCCGACGATCCACTCCGCGAGCGCGCGCCCGGCGCCTCCGGCGGACGCGATGCCGACGGAGTTGAAGCCGCAGCCGACGTAGAGCCCGCGGACTTCGGGGGTCTCGCCGAGCAGGAACTGGTTGTCGGGCGTGAAGGACTCGGGCCCGTTGTAGAACTTGCGGATGCCGGTGGTCGCCAGCGACGGGATCCGGTGGACCGCCTCGTCCATCAGCAGCGAGAAGTGCTCCCAGTCCTCCTCCAGCAGCGCGAACTCGAACGGGTACGGGATCTGGTCCGGCGCGACCCAGGCCTTCGCGTTCGGCTCGAACCCGCCGACGACGAGGCCGCCGACCTCCTCCTTGAAGTAGGTCCACCCGTCCTGGTCGCGCATGATCGGCAGGTCCGGGCGCGTGCCCTCGACGGCCTCGGTGACGACGTAGAAGTGCTCGGCGCTGTGCAGCGGCACGACCACACCCGCGGCGTCGCCGAGCGCCTTGGACCACTGGCCGGCGCAGAGGACGACCCGGTCGGCCTCGACATCCCCGGCGTCCGTTCGGACGCCGGTCACCGCGCGGCCGGCGGCCGTCTCGGAGACCAGCAGCTCGAGCACCCGGGTCCGCTCGCGGATGGTCGCGCCCCCCTGACGCGCGCCACGGGCGAGGGACTGGGTGAGGTCGGCCGGGTTGACCTTCCCGTCCCCCGGCAGCCACAGGGCACCGAGGAGGTCGTCCACCTGCATCGGCGGCCACATCTCGCGTGCCCGCTCGGCGGAGACCACCTCCGCCTCCAGGCCGTACGCCGCGCCGTACGCCGCCGTCCGGCGCAGCTGCGTCATCCGGTCGGGCGTCCGGGCGAGGACCAGGCCGCCGGTGTTGAGGTAGCCGGTGGCCAGCCCGGTCTCCTCCTCGAGGCGCGCATACAGCTCGGCCGAGTAGCGGACCAGCCGGGTGCCGGACTCCGACGCGCGGAGCGGGCCGACCAGTCCGGCCGCGTGCCAGGTGGTGCCGCCCGAGAGGTGCCCCTGCTCCAGCAGCAGGACGTCGCTGCGGCCCAGCCGCGCCAGGTGGTAGGCCACCGAGCAGCCGACGACGCCGCCTCCGACGACGACGATCTCCGCCCGGGCAGGCAGGTCTCCGGGTTTCGAGGCTCGCTGCGCTCGCACATCAACCACCGGACGCGGCCTCCTCGAGCAGTCGCTCGAAGTCACCCGAGCCGAAGGTCGCCCGGGCCTTGTCGTAGCGCTCCATCCCCCACTCCCAGAAGTCGAAGTCGATCGGCGATGCCGCCGCCTGGATGAAGCCCCAGAGCGACCAGCCGTAGCAGCTGCACAGCGCCTGGAGCCGCACCCGCGCCAGGTCGGCCGCCGTCGGCGCGCCGAAGTAGGCCTCGACCCACGCCTCGGTCTGCTCGGGCGAGAAGCCGCACTCGGTGACGGTGTTGCCGAGCTCGAAGCAGGCGTCGTTGTTGCCGGAATACTCGTAGTCGATGAGCCAGGTCCGCTCGCCGTCGTCGAGGTAGTTGGCGGCCAGCAGGTCGTTGTTGCACGGGACGGTCGGTCGCGGGTCCGCCGCCAGTGCCCGGCGGACCCTCGACCACGCGTCGCCGTACGACTCGTAGCCGTCCGGCAGGGCGAACCCGCGCTCCCGGATGGTCGAGAGGTACGACGCCTGCCGCGCGAACATGTCGAAGTCCCCGGTGAAGCGTGGCCCCGCGTGCAGCCGCCGTACGGCGTGCGCGGCGCGGGTGAGCACGCCAGCGTCGGCGAACGAGTCGTCGGTCAGCGGGGACGCATCGAGGTACTCGATCACCAGCATCCCGAGGTCCGGGCGGTACTCGACGACGGCGGCTCCCACGCCGGCCTCCGCGGCGGCCGCCGTGTTGGCGCACTCGGCGTCGCGGTCGATCCCCAGCAGCTCGGCGCCGGCCTGGGAGCAGCGGACCACCAGGTCGAGCCGCGGCGGGACCTCGTCGTCGGAGGTGACCCGGAGGTTGGTGTTGGTCAGCCCGCCGGGCAGGGGCGTGACCCGCCAGGAGCGCCCGGCCAGGACGGCCAGGCGCTCCAGGTCGGGAGCGGCTCCGGTCACTCGGTGGCGGCGACCGGCTCGTCAGGCTCGTCGATCGTGTGGACCGGTCCCTTGAACCACTTCTTGACCGAGACCTCCCACCAGATGGTCAGGAGGATCAGGGCGCCCAGGGTGACGATCGGCGCGTAGTTGACGAACTTCCAGGCGAACCCGTCGTTCCACGGCACCGCGAAGGTGTTGGCGGGCAGCATCAGGTAGAGCGACACCAGCACGATCTCGATGACGGCGACCAGGTTCATCCACTTGTACTTCGACCCGTTGTTCCACGCGCCGACCTCGAACGAGTCGCCGGCCTTCCACCGCAGGTAGATCGGGATCGCGAACGACAGGTAGAGGCCCTGCACGGCGATCGACGTGACCGCGAAGAACGCGACCGGGACGATGAGCGGCGCCTCCTCGGTGCCGAGGTTCACCTCGATCAGCGCCGGCAGCGTGAGCAGCGCCGCGAGCACGGCCACGGTGATCACCGCGTTGGCCGGGACCTTCGCCGCCGTCAGCTTCCGCAGGAAGTCGGAGCCCGGGAGCGCGCGGTCGCGGCTGAACGCGAACGTCATCCGCGAGGCCGAGGTCAGGCACGCGGTGGCGCAGAAGAACTGCGCGCTCGCCGAGATGAACAGCACGACGCCGGCCCAGTTGCTGCCCAGTGCCTCGTTGAACAGGTAGCCCACGCCACCGCCGCCGACACCGGCGTAGTCGGGGTTGCCGAGCGCGTCCTCCGGGATCGCGAAGGTGACGGCGAGCAGCAGGATGTAGCCGCCGACCGCGGAGTAGAAGATCGACTGCCAGATCCCCTTCGCCGCGCCCATCGCCGCGCCCGACGTCTCCTCGGAGAGGTGGGCGGAGGCGTCGAAGCCGGTGATCGTGTACTGCGTGAGCAGGAACGCCAGCGGCAGCACCAGGAACCAGAAGGTGCCGCCGTTGGTGGCGCCCTCGGCGAAGCCCGAGTTGTTGAACCGATCGCCGAACACCTGGCCGAAGCTGAGGTGGTTGTCGGGGACGACGACGAGCACGATGACGATCGCGGCGGCGCCGACGACGTGCCACCACACCGAGATGTTGTTCATGATCGCCATCAGGTGGCCGCTGAAGATGTTCAGCACGGCGGCCAGGGCGAGCACGATCACGAACGTGATGAAGACGCGCGTGAGCGAGTAGTTGCCGGCGTAGTCCTCGGAGAAGGTGCTGATGGTGAGGTCGATGAACGTCGCGCACCCGTATGCGACGCCGGCGGTCACGGCGACCAGGCCGATCCAGTTCAGCCAGCCGGTGTAGAAGCCGGCCTTGGGGCCGCCCATCTTGGCGGCCCACCAGTAGATGCCACCCGAGGTCGGCATCGCGGACACGAGCTCGGACATCGTGAAGCCGATGATGAGGATGAAGACGCTCAGGATCGGCCAGGTCCAGGCGACGGCCATCGGGCCGCCGTTGTTGATGGCGACGGCGTAGTTGGTGAGGCAGCCGGCCAGGATCGAGATGATCGAGAACGAGATCGCGAAGTTCGAGAACCCGGACCAGGTCCGGGCGAGCTCCTGCTTGTAGCCGAGCTTGGCGAGATGCGCTTCGTCGCCCAGTGACGAGGACGCGACCGGCTCATGTGCGTCGGACATGGGAAACCTCCGATTCGGGATTGTCCGGGACGCTAGACCCGCCGCGAGACGGTTGTAAACAGATCCTGTGAAATTGGTATGAACCCAGACCTTTACCCAGTGGGAAGCCGTGGCAGGATGACCCCCATGCCAGCCCTCCCCGCCCGGAGCGACGCGGTTCTCGGCGCGTCCGTGCTGCGGCCGGTGCGCACCCACCATGCGTTCGAGGGATGCGTCGAGCAGCTCGCGACGGCCATCCGGCTGGGCGTCTACCCGCTGGGCAGCACCCTGCCGGGCGAGCGCGAGCTCGCCGAGCGGCTGGGGGTCTCGCGGGCCACGCTGCGCGAGGCGATCGCAGCGCTCCGGCAGGCCGGCCTCGTCGAGACCCGGCGCGGGCGCGGCGGAGGCACGATCGTGACGCTGAAGCCGAAGACCCCGTCGGCGCGCAAGGCAGCCCGGGTGAGCGCCGAGGTGCGGGCCGACTGGCTCGACGTGCTGGAGTACCGCCGGATCACCGAGCCCGGTGCCGCCTACCTCGCCGCGGTCCGCCGCAAGGAGGGCGGCCTCGACGACGCGCAGCGCGACCAGCTGCACGCGGCGCTCGACGAGGTCGCGGCGGCCGACCGGCCCGCGCCGCACCGGCAGGCCGACTCCCGGTTCCACCTGACCGTCGCCGCGCTCTCGGGGTCCACCCGACTGGTCGCCGCGGTGACCGACGTGCAGAAGGTGCTGCACGAGATGCTGCTCGCGATCCCGGTGCTCGACGCCAACATCGCGCACTCCGACCGCCAGCACGCGGCCGTCGTACGCGCGATCCTCGACGGCCGGCCCGACAAGGCGCGCCGCGCCATGGAACAACACTGCGACGACACGGCGGCGCTGCTGCGCGGCCTGGTCGGCTAGCCCGATGGAAAGGACTCCGGCCATGCGCAACGATCGCCACCTCAGCGTCGCCGGCCTCACGGCCGCGATCGACAACGGGGAGATCGACACCGTCGTCGTCGCCTTCACCGACATGCAGGGGCGGCTCCAGGGCAAGCGGCTGCACGGCGCCTACTTCCGCGACTTCGTGCTCGACCACGGCACCGAGGGCTGCAACTACCTGCTCGGCGTCGACGTCGACATGAACACCGTCGACGGCTACGCGATCACGTCGTGGGAGCGCGGCTACGGCGACATGGAGTTCGTGCTCGACCTCGACACGATCCGGCTGCTCCCCCACCACCCGGCCACCGCGATGATCCAGTGCGACCTGGTCTGGCCGGGCCCGGCGCTCGAGCCGGTCGTGCAGTCGCCACGGGCGATCCTCACCGCGCAGCGCGAGCGCGCCGCCGGCCTCGGCTACACCGCCGTCGCGGGCACCGAGCTGGAGTTCATCGTGTTCGAGGACAGCTACGAGGCCGCCCACGACCTCGGCTACCGCGACCTCACTCCCGCCAACCAGTACAACGTCGACTACTCCATCGTCGGCACCTCGCGGATCGAGCCGCTGCTGCGCGAGATCCGCAACGCGACCTACGCCGCGGGGCTCGACACCGAGGGCGCGAAGGGCGAGTGCAACCTCGGCCAGCACGAGATCGGCTTCCTCTACAACGACGTGCTGGTCACGGCCGACAACCACAGCGTCTACAAGACGATGGCCAAGGAGATCGCCGCCCAGCGCGGGCAGTCGATCACGTTCATGGCCAAGTACGACGCCCGCGAGGGCAACTCGTGCCACATCCACCTGTCGCTGCGGGGTCCGTCGGGCGAGACCGTGTTCTGGGACGACGACACGCACGGCCGGACGGCGGTCTACGACCACTTCATCGCGGGCGTGCTGGCGACGATGGCCGACCTCACGCTCCTCTACGCGCCCAACATCAACTCCTACAAGCGCTTCGCCGCGGGCTCCTTCGCGCCGACCACGATCGCGTGGGGCGAGGACAACCGCACCTGTGCCGTGCGCCTGGTCGGTCACGGCGCGGGCGCGCGCCTCGAGAACCGGGTGCCCGGCGGCGACGTGAATCCCTACCTCGCGCTCGCCGCGATGCTCGCGGGCGGCCTGCACGGCGTCGAGCAGGAGCTGCCCCTCGAGCCGGCGTTCGAGGGCAACGCCTACACCTCGACCGACCGGCCCGAGGTGCCGAAGACGCTTCGCGACGCCCGCGACCGGTTCGCCCGGTCCGCGATCGCGCGGTCGTGCTTCGGCGACGAGGTCGTCGACCACTACGTCAACATGGCCGACGTCGAGCTCGCTGCGTACGACGCCGCGGTCACCGACTGGGAGCTGAAGCGGGGGTTCGAGCGCCTGTGACCACCTACACCGTCGTCAACCCGGCCACCGAGCAGGCGGTGACCGACGTCCAGCTCGCCGACCTGGCGCAGGCGGACGCGGCGATCGAGGCCGCCCACGAGGCGTTCCTGACCTGGCGCCACCTGCCGCCCGGCGAGCGGGCCGCGCTGCTGCGGCGCTTCGCCGCCGTGGTCGACGCGCACGTCGACGAGCTCGCCGAGCTCGAGGTGCGCAACGCCGGCCACACCTGGGGCAACGCCCGCTGGGAGGCCGGCAACGTCCGCGACGTCCTGAACTACTACTCCGCCGCCCCGGAGCGCCTGTTCGGCAAGCAGATCCCGGTCGCCGGCGGGGTGAACGTGACGTTCCACGAGCCGCTCGGGGTCGTCGGCGTGATCGTGCCGTGGAACTTCCCGATGCCGATCGCCGGCTGGGGCTTCGCCCCCGCGCTCGCGGCGGGCAACACCGTGGTGCTCAAGCCGGCCGAGCTCACGCCGCTCACGGCGATCCGGATCGGCGAGCTCGCGCTCGACGCGGGACTGCCCGAGCACGTCCTGACCGTGATCCCCGGCAAGGGGTCCGTCGTCGGCGAGCGCTTCGTGACCCACCCGCTGGTGCGCAAGGTCTGCTTCACGGGCTCCACCGAGGTCGGCAAGCGCATCATGGCGGGCTGCGCCGAGCAGGTGAAGCGGGTGACGCTCGAGCTCGGCGGCAAGAGCAGCAACATCGTGTTCGCCGACGCCGACATCGCCGCCGCAGCGGCGGCGGCGCCGTACGGCGTCTTCGACAACGCCGGCCAGGACTGCTGTGCCCGGTCGCGGATCCTCGTCGAGCGCAGCGCCTACGACGAGTTCGTCGAGCGGATGGCGCCGGTGGTCACCGGCCTGCGGGTGCTCGACCCGTCCGACGAGAGCAGCGAGATGGGGCCGCTGATCTCCGCGGGCCAGCGCGACTCGGTGCTCGGCTACCTCGACGGCGTCGAGACCCTGGTGACCGGCTCCGCCCCGGAGGGCGCCGGGTTCTGGGTGCCGCCGACCGTCGTCGCGAGCAGCGACCCGGGCGAGCGGATCTGGCGCGAGGAGGTCTTCGGGCCGGTCGTCGCGGTGATGCCGTTCGACGACGAGGCGCACGCCGTGGAGCTCGCCAACGACACCGAGTACGGCCTGTCCGGCTCGATCTTCACCAGCGACCTCGGCAAGGGCCTGCGGGTCTCCCGGGCCGTCGAGTCGGGCAACCTCAGCGTGAACTCGCACTCGTCGGTCCGCTACTGGACGCCGTTCGGCGGCTACAAGCAGTCCGGCCTCGGCCGGGAGCTCGGACCGGATGCGCCGTACGCGTTCACCGAGGAGAAGAACGTGTTCATCAACCAGGTCTCGTGACGGTCGCGGGGCGACCTCCTCGACCACCGAAGGGAGCAGCATGGGCAGGATCCAGGACCGCGTGGCCGTCGTGACCGGCGGGTGCTCGGGCATCGGGCTGGCGACCGTGCAGCGGTTCGTCGCCGAGGGCGCGCGGGTCGTGATCGGCGACATCGACGACGAGGGCGGCGCCAAGCTGGTCGCCGAGCTCGGAGGGTCGGACGTCGCGACCTACGTCCACGTCGACGTCACCGACAAGGAGCAGGTCGACGCGCTCTTCAGGACCGCGAAGGACACCTACGGCTCGGTCGACATCGCGTTCAACAACGCCGGCATCTCCCCGCCCGACGACGACTCGATCCTCGACACCGAGCTCGACGCGTGGCGACGGGTCCAGGAGGTCAACCTGACCTCGGTCTACCTGTGCTGCAAGGCCGCGCTCCCCTACATGATCGAGCAGGGCAAGGGGTCGATCATCAACACCGCGTCGTTCGTCGCGGTGATGGGCGCGGCGACCTCGCAGATCTCCTACTCCGCCTCCAAGGGCGGCGTGCTCTCGATGAGCCGCGAGCTCGGCGTGCAGTTCGCCCGGCAGGGGGTGCGGGTCAACGCGCTCTGCCCCGGCCCGGTCAACACGCCGCTGCTGCAGGAGCTCTTCGCCAAGGATCCCGAGCGGGCCGCACGCCGGCTGGTGCACGTGCCCCTCGGCCGGTTCGCCGAGCCCGAGGAGATCGCCTCCGCCGTGCTCTTCCTCGCCAGCGACGACTCGTCGTTCATGACCGCCAACACCTTCCTGGTCGACGGCGGCATCAGCGGCGCCTACGTGACTCCCCTGTGAGCGCGCCGATGAGCGACCTGCCGGTCATCGGCCTCTCCACCTACCGCGAGGTGTCGCGGCACGGCGTGTGGACCGAGCTCTCGGACCTGCTGCCGAGCGAGTACGCCGACGCGGTCCGCATCGCCGGCGGCGTGCCCCTGCTGCTGCCGGTGCCTCCCGACTCCGCCGACGCGGCCGCTGTGGGGTCGGCCGCGTCGGCGCTGGTGGCGCGGCTCGACGGTCTGGTCATCAGCGGCGGGGGCGACGTCTCGCCGAGCGCGTACGGCGCGGAGCCACACCCCCGCACCGGCGGCGTGCTCGCGGCGCGCGACGCGTGGGAGCTCGCCCTGCTCGACGCCGCGGCCGAGCGGTCGCTGCCGACGCTCGGCATCTGCCGCGGGATGCAGGTGATGGCCGTGCACGCGGGCGGCAGCCTGCACCAGCACGTGCCCGACCTGGTCGGCAACGAGGCCCACAACCCCGGCGCCGACGCCTACGGGTCGATCGACGTCGCGACCACGCCCGGCAGCCGGCTCGCGTCGCTGGTCGGCGACAAGGTGACGGTCAACTGCCACCACCACCAGGCCGTGCGCGACCACCCAGGCTTCGATGCCGTCGCGGTCTCCCCGGCCGACGGCTCGCTCGAGGCGATGGAGGCACCGGGCGACCGCTTCTGCCTCGCGGTCCAGTGGCACCCGGAGACGCTCGCCGACCTCGGGCTGTTCGCGGGGTTCGTCGAGGCCGCGCGCGGGCGCTAGGCCGACTCCTCGCCCTCCGGCGCCACGAGCAACGGACGGGTGAGCGCGTCGATCGACGCCATCATCGCGCCGAGCAGCTCGCGCATCGTCCGCTCCGCCGCCAGCGTCCCGGGATAGCGCGCCGCGACGTTGAGGCCGTCGGCCGTGCGGCCGAACCGCAGGCGCACCTCGCCGTCGCCGTACGCCGGGCTCCGGAGTGCGCGCGCCCGCCACCCGTCCCACTGGTCGACGCCCGGGATCAGCCGGCCGTCGACGTACGAGACGACCAGCCGGGGACGGTCCTCGATCTCCAGCAGCTCGGCCACCCGCGCGAACGGCACGAGCGAGAGGTCGCGCGACTCCGCGATGGCGGCGTGCACCCGGCCGGCGACCTCCGGGAGCCCGGTCGCGCCCGCGACGTCGACATCGACCGGCGCCAGGCCGGCGAAGCGCCCGACGGCGCAGGCGTGCCGCAGCGACTGCCGCGTGGGGATCGGCATCACGAACCGGACCCGCTCCTCGCCGGACAGCTGCCGGATGCCGAGCGCCATCGCCCCCAGCACGCACGACTGGAGCGAGAGCCCGGCCGCCTTGCCGAGACCGTTGAGGACGTGGGTCTGCTGCCGGTCGGCGACCCAGGTGTTCAGGCTCGTCTGGCGCAGCCGGGCGCCCTCGCCGGGACCGAACGCCGGCGCGACCGGGAAGCGCGGGCGGCCGTCGGGGTCATCGCGGTCCAGGAACGACCGCCACCGCCGCACGGCCTCCGCGTCGACGTCGATCGTCGCGGCCAGCCGGGTCTCCTCCTCTGCGTGGTCGACCAGGCTGCCGACCCCCGTCGGGGCGGCGAGCTCGTCGTCCCCCTCCCCCGCCAGCGCCCGGCGGTAGAGGTCGACGATCTCGTCGAACCAGAGCAGCTGGGAGTAGGCGTCCAGCACGGAGTGGTCGGCGCCGAGGGCCAGCGTGAAGCCGTCTGCGGTCGGGTCCACGGAGGTCCAGAACAGGCAGTGCGGCCAGCTGTAGGGCCCGACCGTCGCGAGGAACTCGGCCAGGTGGCGCTCGGCGCCGTCCGCGTCGAGGCGGCCGACCTCGTCGGCCACGATCGAGACCTCGTCCGCGGCGATGGTACGGCGCCGCCAGTCGGGTCCAGGTCCGCTCACCGTCGCGACCGCAGTGGTGCGCAGCCCCTCGTGGCGGGCGATCCACGCGACCAGGGCGCGGCGGAGCGCGAGGGCGTCGAAGCGCTCCGGCACCCTCAGCACGGCGCCGATCCACGAGCCCGTCTCGTGGGTCTCCAGGTGCGCCTCGTGGTCGGGCGACAGCGGTCGCGGGTCGTCGGCCCACGCGGACGGTCGGGTCATCGGCGTCCAGGTCGTCACGACGCCGGCCGGCACGTCGTAGGCGGACAGCTCGGTGTACTCCATGGGGGTGGGGCCTCTCGGGCTGAGAGAAGGGTCGACCCCGGGGCCGCGTCAGCCCCGAGACAAGCCTTCGCGCGGTGTTCCCCCCAGCCCGCCATTCCTACCGGGTCCGGCGCGGCCGGTGCGAGAGGCCTGCGGAGTGGCGTGGGTCACATTTCGGCGGCGCCCGGCCGTCGGTGGCACACTGCCGTCGTGACCGAGGAACTGATGCGCAAGGCGGTCGTCGACGTGCTCGGGGAGCCGTGGGTCGCCGAGACCATCGAGCTCACGCCGGACGACGAGGGCGAGGTCGTCGCCACGCTGGTGCACCACGAGGCCGCCGAGCCCACCACCCGCGCGATGCTGCACGTCCACGGGTTCTCCGATTACTTCTTCCACACCGAGTACGCCGCCTGGTGGATCACGCGGGGGCACACGCCGTACGGGCTGGACCTCCGCAAGTACGGCCGGTCGATCCGGCCGCACCAGACGCCGACCTGGGTTACCGATCTCGAGCACTACTTCGAGGACCTCGACGCCGCTTGGGAGCGGATCACCGAGCGCGACGGCCACAGCGAGGTGGTGCTCTCCGCGCACTCGACCGGCGGCCTCATCACGTCGTTGTGGGCCGACGCGCGCAAGCCCGCCGAGCTGGCCGGGCTGGTGCTGAACTCGCCGTGGCTCGACCTCCAGGGCCGGGCCGCGCTGCGCACCCCGCTCGCCAACGCCGCGATCGACCGGATCGGCCGGCTCCAGCCGCGGCGCGAGATCGGCCGCGACGTCAACGGCTTCTACCCGCGCAGCCTGCACCGCGACCACGAGGGCGAGTGGGAGTTCTCGCTGGACTGGAAGCCGCTCGGCTCGTACCCGGTGCGGTTCGGCTGGCTGCGCGCGATCCGCGCCGGCCACGCACGGGTGCACAAGGGGCTCGACGTGCAGGCGCCGGTGCTCGTGCTGTCGTCGGACAAGTCCGGCTTCGCGCGGGAGATGGACGAGCGGGTCCACACCCGCGACATCGTGCTCGACGTCCGGCAGATCAAGCAGTGGGCGTCGTCGATCGGCCGCCACGTGACCTACGTGCAGATCCCCGGCGCGATCCACGACGTCGTGCTGTCGCGCAAGCCCGCGCGCGACACGGCCTACGACGAGATCGAGCGGTGGTTCAACACCTACGTCGAGGTCGCCCACTAGTCTCACGGCCATGGACCCCGTGACTGGCCTCTCCCTCGGCCGCATCGCCATCGGCATCGGCTCCCTCTTCGCTCCCGCGCAGTCCGCACGGCTGCACGGGCTGAAGAGCACCGACGAGCAGCTGACCTACTTCCAGCGGATGTTCGCGGCGCGCGAGATCGCGCTGGGCGCCGTGACCCTCGCGGCCTCCGGCACGACCCGCCGCAACCTGGTGCTGGCCGGCATCGCCGTCGACGGCGCCGACGCGCTCACCGGCGCGGCCGGGCTGAGGTCGAGGTCGTTCCCGGTCCTGGCCGGCGCCCTGCTCGTCGGCGGAGCGCTCGGCGCGGTCGGCTCGGGCGTCGCGGCGCTCGTCGGCAGCCGCGCAGGCTAGAGAGTCAGGGCGTCGAGCAGAACGGGTAATCCGGGTCGCTGCTCGGGCAGCTGGTGTCCCACTCGTTGGCGATGATGATGCCGAGCGCGATCCAGCCGATGATCGCGAGCGCGAACACGATCCAGCCGACGATGACGCCGGTCAGCGCCATCCCCCGGCCGCCCGCGCTGGTGCGCTTGATCTGCCGCAGCGACACGTGGCCGAGGATCGCGCCGACGAGCCCGATGATGCCGCCGAGCCCGTAGCAGAAGCACCCGACGAGCCCGACCAGGCTGGTCACCATCGCGCCGATGGCCATGCCGTTGGTGGGGTTGGGCGCCTGGTAGGGCACGCCCACACCGACGCCGTACGCGTTGGGCTGGCCGGCGGAGGCGCCGTACGGCTGGTAGACCGGGTACTGCTCGGTCGGCGGCGGTGACGGCTGCTGCGGCGCGGGACCGGGCGGCGGGGGCACGTCTGCCGGCGGACCGGGCGGCTGCAGGTCGTCGCCCGTGGGCCGATAGGGCTGCGTGTCGTCGGGGTCGGAGCCCCACGGTGGCGGCGGGTTGGTCATGACACGTGCCTCCTCCGGCGTCGGGCCGCCCAGCGACCGTCGTCGTGCTCGAGCTGGAGCGGCATGCCGAACGTCGCCGACAGCGACTCCGGGGTGAGCGTCTCCATGATCGGTCCGGCGTCGACGACGGCGCCGTCGCGCAGCATCAGCACGTGGGTGAACCCCGGTGGGATCTCCTCGACGTGATGGGTCACCAGCACGGTCGCCGGCGAGTCGGGGTCGTAGGCGAGCACCGAGAGCGTCGACACCAGGTCCTCGCGCCCGCCGAGGTCCAGGCCGGCGGCCGGCTCGTCGAGGAGCAGCAGCTCAGGGTCGGTCATCAGGGAGCGGGCGATCTGCACGCGCTTGCGCTCGCCCTCGCTGAGCGTGCCGAACACACGGTCGGCCAGGTGGGTGACGCCGAGCTCACGCAGGAGCGACTCGGCACGCTGGTGGTCGACGTCGTCGTACTCCTCCCGCCAGCGGCCGAGCACGGCGTACGACGCCGAGACCACGAGGTCGCGCACCTTCTCGTCGCGCGGGATCCGCTCCGCGACCGCCGCGCTGCTGACGCCGATGCGCGGCCGCAGCTCGAACACGTCGACGGTGCCGAGCAGCTCGCCGAGGATGCCGACGGCGCCGGAGGTCGGGTACAGCTGGGCGGCGGCGACCTGGAGCAGGGTGGTCTTGCCCGCGCCGTTGGCGCCGAGGACGACCCAGCGCTCGCCGTCCTTGACGACCCAGGTGATGCGGTCGATCAGGGTGGCCTGTCCTCGTCGCACGGTGGCTTCGGCGAGCTCCAGGACGGCTGACATGGAGGTAACCCTATCCAGCGTTAGGGTCGGCACACATGACGACCTCGGCCTCCCTGCTGCCCGTGTCCGGGCGCCTCGCCTGGTGGGCGACTGCCTGGCTGCGCGGGCTGGTCGGGCCGGACGACCTGCTGGACGCCGTCCTGGCCGGCGACGTGACCCACGTGGTCGCCGGGGCAGAGGGTCCGACCGGGCTGGTGCCCGCCCTGGCCGCGGCCCGGGCGGGCGGCGCGGACGCGGTCGGCGCGGCGTTCCCCGTCTCCGGGGACCCGGTGGCGCTGCGCGGGCCCCGGGAGTTCACGGGCGCCGCGATCGACGCGGGCGAGGCCGTCGTGCTGCTCGGCGCCGGCGCGGGGTGGGTGCCGCGCGCCGTCGGCCGAGCCGTCGAGTGGGACACCTACACCGTCGACCGCCGGCCGCCTCCCGATCTCGGCGAGGCCGACCGCGGGCTGCGCGCCGCCGTGCTCGCGACAGCCAACGACCTCGCGCGCCTCGACGTCGCGCGGTGGCGACCCGAGGTCGCCGACGCGCTCCACGACCTCCGTGCCGGCGAGCCGGTCTCGGCGCCGCCGGGTGTGCCGACACGGTGCCTCGACCTCGCCGGGCGTGCGCTGCACCTCGGCTGGGTCGTCGACCTGGCGCTCGACGACGAGGGCGCGGCCGTCAGCGCGTCGGAGATGTCCGCCCGGCGCGACGCGCTGCTCCCCCTCGAGCGGGCGGTGCGACACGCGCTGACCGCGGCGTGCTCGCCCGACGGCTGGCCACCGGCCTGACCGGGTCGCTCAGGACCGATAGCCTCACCCGCGATGAACCAGGCGACCGACGACGACACCCTCCTCATCACGCTCACCGGCAAGGACCGGCCCGGCGTGACCTCGGCCGTCTTCGGCGCGCTGGCGCACGCGGGTGTCGCCGTCGTCGACATCGAGCAGATCGTGGTCCGCCGGCGGCTGGTGCTCGGCGTGCTCATCACCCCGCCCCGCGACGTGAAGAGGCTGCGCCGCGCGGTGGAGCAGGTCGCCGAGGACCTGGGCATGTCGGTCGACTTCGACAAGGGCAGCGGTGACAACCGGTCGCGCCGTGCGGGCCGCGCGCACGTCACGGTGATCGGCGCGCCGTTGAAGGCGTCGGCGATGGCGGCGGTCGCGGGGCGCATCGCCGACTGCGGCGGCAACATCGACCGGATCGAGCGGATGGCGCGCTACCCCGTCACCGCGATCGAGCTCCACGTCTCCGGCGCGCCCTCCGACCGGATGCGCGCACTGCTCGCCACCGAGGCGGCGCACCACGGCATCGACGTCGCGGTGCAGGCGGGCAACATGCTGCGCCACGGCATCCGGCTGATCGTGATGGACGTCGACTCCACGCTGATCCAGGGCGAGGTCATCGAGATGCTCGCGGCCCACGCCGGCTTCGAAGCCGAGGTCGCGACCGTGACCGAGGCGGCGATGCGCGGGGAGCTCGACTTCGAGGAGTCGCTGCGCGCCCGGGTCAAGCTGCTTGCCGGGCTCGACGCGAGCGTCCTCGACCAGGTCTACGACGCGATCGTCGTCAACCCGGGAGCGCGGACCCTGGTCCGCACCCTTCGACGGCTGGGCTACCGGTTCGCCATCGTCTCCGGCGGCTTCAGCCACATCACCGACCGGCTGGCCGCCGACCTGGGCATCCACTACTCACGCGCCAACGAGCTCGAGATCGTCGACGGCAAGCTCACGGGCGAGGTCGTCGGCGAGGTCGTCGACCGCGAGGGCAAGGCGCGCGCCCTGCGCGAGATCGCGGCCGAGATGGGCATCTCGGAGGCGCAGACCGTCGCGATCGGCGACGGCGCCAACGACCTCGACATGCTCGAGGCCGCGGGGCTGGGCGTCGCCTACAACGCGAAGGCCGTGGTCCGCGACGCGGCCGACACCGCGGTGAACGTGCCCTACCTCGACACGATCCTCTACCTGCTGGGGATCACCCGCGAGGAGATCGAGGCGGCCGACGCCGAGGCCGGCATCGTCACGCCCGCTCCCCCGGTCTGACGCGGCACGGCTCAGTCGGCGCGGGCGACCTCGAACGCCCGGAGGGTGGCGCTTCCCGGGCCGACGCGCGCCCACGGCACGGCGATGTCGAAGACGGTCACCGCCGAGGTGGGATAGCCCAGCACCAGGCTGTCGACCGCCTCGGCAGGCCCGTCACCGTCGTCGAGCAGCTGGGCCAGCATCCCCACGGTCGGGTTGTGGCCGATGACGAGCAGGGTGGCCACCGACTCGTCGGTCGCGGCGATCAGGTCGAGGATCGTGTCCTCGTCGGCGCCGTACAACGCCTCGTCGAACTCCGGAGTCGTGCTCCACCCCGCCGCCTCGGCGATCAGCTGCCAGGTCTCGCGGGTGCGCGCGGCCGTTGACACCAGGGCGACGTCGGGCGTGATGCCGAGCTCGGCGAGCCGCGTGCCGGCCACCTTCGCGTCCTCCCTGCCGCGGGGCGCAAGCACCCGCTCGGCGTCGCTGGCCGCGTAACCCTCGGCCTTGGCGTGCCGGATGATCACCAGGCGATGGAGGCTGTCCACGCGTCGATCGTAGGGGGAAGGGGTGGCCCCGCGTCACACTGACCTCGTGGAGCACTACGGGGTGACGCACTGGGTGCCGCTCGCGATCTTCGTCGCCGGGCTGTGGCCGGTCGTGCGGCTGGGCCGGGCGCACCGGGCGACGGAAGGGCCCACCCGGTTCTCCCGAGCCTGGGCGCTGCTGATCCCGGCCGTCACCGTGCCGTTCCAGCTGGTCGACCTGACGACGAACTTCGACCTCGGCGTCTCGCTGCCGCTGCACCTGTGCGACCTGACCTGGGTGGTCGCCGCCTGGGCGCTGTGGACCCACCACCGGTTCCCGGTCGCGCTCACCTGCTTCTGGGGACTGACCCTGACCACCCAGGCCATCGTGACGCCCTCGCTCGGGGAGGACTTCCCGGAGCCGCGCTACGTCGCGTTCTGGTGCCTGCACCTGCTGATCGTGTGGGCCGCCATCTACCTGGTCGTCGGCCTCGGGCTCGTGCCGTCGTGGCGCGACTACGCGGCCGCGGTGGGCGCCACCGTCGCTTGGGCCGCGGCGACGTACGTCTTCAACGTGGTCGCCGACACCAACTACGGCTACCTCGTCGAGAAGCCGTCGACGGGCTCGATCCTCGACCTGCTCGGGCCGTGGCCGTGGTACGTCGCCGCCGAGATCGCGCTGGTGGCGGGCGTGTGGGCGCTGCTGACCCTCGCGCTGGGCCGGCTCAGGCGCCCATCGCGTGGAAGCCGCCGTCCACGTGCAGGATCTCTCCCGTCGTAGCCGGGAAGAGGTCCGACAGCAGCGCGCACACCGCGCGGGCCGTCGGCTCCTGGTCGGCGTTGTCCCAGCCCAGCGGAGCGCGCGTCTTCCACATCGTCTCGAGGTCCTCGAAGCCCGGGATCGCCTTCGCCGCGAGCGTGCGCAGCGGGCCCGCGGACACCAGGTTGACGCGGATGCCCTCCGGGCCGAGGTCGCGCGCGAGGTAGCGGGAGCACGACTCCAGGCCCGCCTTGGCGACGCCCATCCAGTCGTAGACCGGCCACGCGACGCTGGCGTCGAAGGTGAGGCCGACGACCGAGCTGCCGTCGCCGAGGAGCGGCCGGCACGCCATGGTGAGCGACTTCAGGGAGTACGCCGACACCTGCACGGCCTGCGCCACGTCGTCCCAGGGACCGTCGAGGAACTTGCCGCCGAGGAGGGTCTCGGGGTTGCCGTAGGCGATGGAGTGGACGACGCCGTCGAGGCGGGCGTCCTCCCCCAGGTGCTCGCGGACCTGCGCCGGCAGACCGGCGAGGTGCTCGGGGTCGGTGACGTCGAGCTCGAGCACCGGCGCCTCCGCCGGCAGCCGCTTGGCGATCCGCCGGGTGATGCGCAGCGCCTGGCCGAAGTTGCTGATCAGCACGGTCGCGCCCTGCTCCTGGGCGAACTTCGCGACCGCGAATCCGATCGAGGTGTCGAGCGTGACACCGGCGACGAGGACGAACTTTCCGTCGAGGATGCCCATCTCAGTGCCCCATCCCGAGGCCGCCGTCGACCGGGATGACGGCCCCGGTCACGTACGCCGCTGCGTCGCTGGCGAGCCAGGTGACGGTGCCCGCGACCTCGTCGGGGTGTGCGTAACGCCCCAGCGGCACCTGGTCGCGGATGCCTGCCTTCTGCTCGTCGGTCAGGACCGCCGTCATGTCGGTGTCGACGTAGCCGGGCGCCACCACGTTGGTCGTGATTCCGCGCGGTCCGAGCTCGCGGGCGAGCGATCGTGCCATCCCGACCAGGCCGGCCTTGGACGCGGCGTAGTTGACCTGGCCGGGCGAGCCGAGCAGCCCGACCACGCTCGAGATCAGGATGATCCGGCCGCGCTTGAGGCGCAGCATGCCCTTCGCCGCGCGGCGGGTGACGTTGTAGGTGCCGGTGAGGTTGGTGGCGAGGACGTCGTCCCAGTCGTCGTCGCCCATCCGCAGCAGCAGGGTGTCGCGGGTGATGCCCGCGTTGGCGACGAGCACCTCGACGGGGCCGTGCGCCTCCTCCGCGGCGGTGAACGCCGCGTCGATCGCCGCCCGGTCGGTGACGTCGGCCTTGAGCTCCAGCGCCCCGTCCGGCGCGCCGCCCGCCCGGGTCGTGACGGCGACCCTGTCGCCCTGGGCGATGAAGGCCTCCGCGATCGCGCGGCCGATGCCGCGGTTGCCGCCGGTGATGAGGACACTCCGGCCGGAGGCCGGTCGTTCAGGGCTGCGAGGTTCGGTCACGTCTCCCGACGCTAATGGCGTCGCGGGTCGGTTCTCGCTCCCGGCACCCCGCAACTTCGGCGGCCGGGTTTGTAGGGGTCCTACAAAGCGCGGGTCAGTCGTCTTCCAGGCGGAAGCCGACCTTGAGGCCGACCTGGAAGTGCTCCACCTGGCCGTCCTTGATCTGGCCCCGGACCTGGGTCATCTCGAACCAGTCGATGTGGCGCAGGGTCTTGCCGGCCCGTTCGACGGCGTTGCGGATCGCCTGGTCGATGCCGTCGGGCGAGGTGCCGACGATCTCGGTCACACGGTAGGTGCGGTTCGTCATACCCGCAGCGTAGTCCTGCCCGGGTGCTCGGCCGCCGTGGCGTCGGCACGGGAGCGTAGGCTGGCCGCATGGCCGACGTACCGATCCGCATCACCACGGCGGGGTCCAACCCGCAGGCGGACCTGGCGCGTCGCCAGAAGCGCTACATCATCTCGATGGCGGTCCGCGCCCTGTGCTTCGTCGGCGCCGTGATCGCGGGCATGGCCGGCGTCAACTGGCTGTGGCCGATCCTCATCGCGGGGGCGCTGATCCTCCCCTACGTCGCCGTCGTGATGGCCAACGCCAACGACAGCCGCGCCTCCTCGCTCCCGCTCATGGACGCCGGCGACGCGCAGCGCCAGCTGGGGCAGCGGCGTGACTGAGGCCACCGCGACCGAGCCGGACATCTGCTCGTCGAAGGGCTGCCGCGCGCCCGCGGCCTGGCAGCTGTTGTGGAACAACCCGAAGCTCCACACCCCCGACCGGCGCAAGGTGTGGCTCGCCTGCGACGACCACCGGGAGTCGCTCGAGAAGTTCCTCGGGGCACGGGGGTTCCTCAAGGACACGGTCGCGCACGAGGGCTGACCCCGTGGGAGAGATCGACGGCGTCTGGTGGTCGTCGGAGGGCGCCGGGCGAGCGGTCGTCGTCCCGCTGCTCAACGTGGACTGGCGGGAGATCGACCTGTCGGCCCTGACCGGGCGGTTCCGCGTGGTGATCGTCGCGCCGCCGGGCTTCGGCCCCAGCCCTCGACCTGGGTCGTACGACGGGTCGCAGCTCGTCTCGGACGTCGCTCGGGTGCTGGATCGGCTCGAGGTCACGTCGTACGCGACCTTCGGGTACTCGATGAGCGGCGTCATGGCCGCTCGGCTCGCCTACGGCGACCCGCGGGTCGCCGCGGTCGCCTGTGGCGGCTTTCCGCTCACGGCCGACCTGTCGGGTATGGGGCAGCGGGCGCGCCGCCGCAACGCCGAGGCGCGACAGTCCGCGCCGGACTGGGCAGAGCTGGTCGAGGCCTACGACCCCGAGGCCGCGGTCGCCTTCTGGGACGACGTCGCGGCGTTGCCGCCCGCGGCGCTGGCCGACATCGCCTGCCCGATGCGGGCCTGGTGGGGCGAGGAGGACGGCCTCCTGGCCTCGATGCTGGCGCCCGACCGGCTTGCCGCCGACCTGGAGCGCCGCGGCATCCCGTACGACGTGGTGCCCGGGCTCGACCACGACGGCATGCTCGACCGGCTCGATCTCGTCCTGCCCTCGATCGCGGACTGGCTCGACGACCAGTTGTCGTAGGCCCGCCGGTGCCGGCGCCGCTCAGCCGGCGAGCATGTAGTCGTCGATGGTGACGCGCAGTGTGCGTTCGATCTCGGAGATCCAGTCGGGCCGGGCGGGTTCGGGCAGGGGTGGCGCGTGGGACCGATAGCGGTGTCCGGTGGGTGTAATGGTCTCGACGCCGCCGGGGCCGGTGTCGATGGGTGTCTGATGCCAGCCGGGTGCTTGCTTGGCGTGGTTGCAGGCCTCGCAGGTGCCCTGCCCGTTGTCGGCGGTGGTCGCACCGCCCTGTTCGACCGGGGTGATGTGGTCGATGTGCCTCACGGGTGCGTCGCACCGGGGGTTGGCGCAGGTGCTGTGGGTCTTGAGCTTGAGGAGCTCGGCCAGGCCCTGGGGGAAGGTGCGCTGCTTGCTGGTCATGGCGACCAGGCGGCCGGTGGTGTCGGCGTAGAGGCGCCGGATCCAGTTGTCGAGATCCGAGCTCTGCGCGAGGGCATGGGCGGCGAGGAGTCGGGCGATCTCGGCCGGGATGGTCTCGGTCTCCAGGAGTGCGGGTTCGTTGCCGCCGACCAGGGTGGTGTCGGCCATGACCAGATTGATCCCGACCGGCACCGCCGGCGGGGTCTCGCCGTCGTTCATCGGGACGCCGGTGATCCGGGACACGAGCAGGTCGGACATCAGCTGGCCCTTGGACCGCGGGTCACCGGCCGCTTGCAGGCTGGCTGCGTCACGGGTCAGGGCGGCGTAGACGGAGACGCCCTGGGCGACTGGCAGCAGGGTGGTCAGGTAGGTCATCGTGTCCGGTGCCGGCCGCAGCGACACGTGCCGGTCGGAAACCGCGTTGGCTCGGCGCCGCACGACGGCGGCGGGATCGAGCTCGCAGACCAGACGCCGGACCTTGCCGACCAGCTTGCGAGTTCCCAGACCCTCCAACGCCTCGGGGCCGGCGAACAGCGCCTCGTCTGCGACTGCCCTGTCGTCACGATCGAGACAGGCCAGCTCGCGGGCGGCGAGCATCGCGCGGAACTCGTTGAGCGTGCCGTCCTTGAGCCGGGCCAGCAGGTGCGGGGTGTCCGCGCGCATCGACTTGGCAAACCCCAACAGTGCCTGGCCGCGGTGCGGGGATTCCTTGCGCGCCAGCGCTATCTCGGCGGCGACACCCCGCCCCTGGCGGCGGGCCGGCACGCCTTGTGCTGCCTCCGCGGACCGGCGCGCGGCGTCGTACGAAACGGTGGCCTCGGCCTGGATCGCGCAGATCGAGGACTTCAGCTCCTCCAGCTCGGCGATCAGCGAGACCTTCTCGGCCGGGTCGCCCGGGAGCCCGCCAGCGACCAGTGCGGCCCGCAGATCGGAGATCTGCTGCGCTGAGAGCGTGGTCCTGGAAGCCATGCTCCATTCTATCGAACATTTGTTCGATCTGGCACGAGCGGCCTGCCGCCTTGTGGAACCGAACCCCGCCAGGTCGACCGATCGGCAGACGTACCTACGCCGGGCCTTTACCTTTCGCACATGCGTCTCGTCACCCTCGCCCTCGCGGTCCTGCCCGCAGTCATGTCCGCATCCCTGCTTGCGCCCGCCAGTGCCGAGACCGTCTCCGACAGCGATCCGCGGCACGACGTCGTTCGCTACGACGCGGACACCCTGGACGACGAGGGCACCCCGGTGTCCGGAAAGGCCAGGGTCGACATGGTCCGCCACCGGTTCTCGTACGGCGGGAAGCGGATCCGCGTGGTACTCCGGCTGAACGACCTCCGGCGCACCAAGCGGGTCACCTGGCTCGGCGTACCGCTCCAGTGGAACACGAACGGCGAGTTCGGCTACGCCGAGATGGGCGTCGTCTTCCGACGCAACGGACCGGCGAAGGGGCGAGGATGGTTCGAGAGCGGGGACGCCGACGACTGCACCGTCGACCATGACGTCGACTTCCGGGCCGACCGCGTCAGAGTCGCTATCCCGGCGACCTGCCTGGGCTCCCCGCCCGCGATCCGCGCCTACGCCATCGCCTACACGGTGACGAACGACTCGATCTTCGTCGACACGTCGCCGGACAACCCGCTCGGCGGTACCGGGGTGCGCATCAAGCAGGGGTAGGAACGGCTATCCCACGTCGAGCAGGTCCCCGGGCGCGCACTCCAGGACGTCGCAGATCGCGGTCAACGTGGAGAACCTGATGGCTCGCGCTCGGTTGTTCTTGAGCACGCTGAGGTTGACCACGGTGACCCCGATCGCCTCGGCCAGCGCGGTCAGGGTCATGCCCCGCTCCTCGAGCAGCTCGTCCAGCCGACAGACGATCCGGTGCTCTTCCTCGACGGGCACTACACCAGCCCCTCGGTGTCGTGCGCAAGGCGTCGGCCCTCGCCGAACGCCTGGCCGAACGCGGCGAGCAGTGCCGCGACGAGGAACCACGGGATGTTCTCGAACCACGCCCCGACGAGGAGGATGCGCGGATGGCCGCTCTCGCCGACGGCCGCGGCGTGGAACACGCCCAGGTCGGCAACGGTCGACAACACGGGGTGCAGCACCGCTGCCGATGCCACGGCGACGGCAGCGACACGAAGATTGCGGACCGACGTTGAACGAAAGGGCAGCCTGAGCTCGACGTCGATCACCACGAGGAATACTGCCCATGCGGCCGTCAGCAGCGCGCCCCCGAGCAGCAGATTCGGCAGCTCGTTGATCAGCACCAATCCGACACTCGGATCGTCCAGCCCCGCGTTGCCGTCGTAGCGCCAGCGAACCCAGGCGCCCTCCGCCACGCTCACGGCGTCGCCGCCGTACTCGCGTTTGGGTCCAATCTCGACGTCGCGGCCGACGGTGCCTCGCGTCACGATGTTGTAGACCGCAAGCACGAGACCCACCGCACCGCTGAGGACCACTACGCCGAGGAGCCCTCGGGCGAAGAAGGTCGAGGGGTTGAAGCGGCGTGCCATGTGGCCTCCCTGGTCCGGGTGGCCGCGCCACCGACTTATCGACAAACGATAATATCGCTTATCGATATGTCGCGCAGCGGATCGCCGCTACCCCCCGATGGCCGACATCGGCCGGTCCGGCTGCAGGAAGCTGGGGTCGTCGATCCCGTGTCCGGGCAGCTTGCCGCGCATGGCGACCAGCCACCGCTGGGCGAGGTCCTCGTCGGTGGCGCCCGCGCGCATCGCGCCGCGCAGGTCCGACTCCTCCCGCGCGAACAGGCAGTTGCGCACCTGGCCGTCGGCGGTGAGCCGCACCCGGTCGCAGTCGCCGCAGAACGGCCGCGTCACCGACGCGATGACGCCGACGGTGGCCGACCCGCCGTCGACGAGGAACAGCTCGGCGGGTGCGCTCCCCCGCGGCTCCTTTGCGGGCGTGAGCTCCACGTCGCGCTCGAGCGCGGCGATGATCTCCTCGGCCGTCACCATCTCCTCGCGCGACCACCCGTGCTGGGCGTCGAGCGGCATCTGCTCGATGAACCGCAGCTGGTAGCCGCGGTCGAGGCACCAGCGCAGCAGCTCGCCGGCCTGGTCGTCGTTGACGCCGCGCAGCAGCACCGCGTTGACCTTGATCGGCCCGAGCCCGGCGGCCTCCGCGGCCGCGAGCCCGGCGACGACGTCGTCGAGCCGGTCACGGCGGGTGATCTCCTGGAACGTCTCGTCGCGCACGGAGTCGAGCGAGACGTTGACGCGGTGGAGGCCCGCCTCGGCGAGCGAGCCGGCCACCCGGGCGAGCCCGATGCCGTTGGTCGTGACCGACAGCTCCACCGATGGATCGATCGCATGGACCCGCCCGACGATGTCGACGAGGCCCCGCCGTACCAGCGGCTCACCGCCGGTGAAGCGGACCTCCCGCACACCCAGGCGCTGCACCGCGACGCCGATCAGCCGCACGACCTCGTCGTCGGTGAGCTGGTCGTCGCTCGGCATCCACTCCAGCCCCTCGGGAGGCATGCAGTAGGAGCAGCGCAGGTTGCAGCGGTCGGTCAGCGAGACCCGGAGGTCGGTCGCGACCCGTCCGTAGCGGTCGGCCAGCGGCAACATCTGCACCCGCCCAGCATAGGCACGCGAGGTTTCCCTAGGGTTGGTCCTCGTGGGTGAGTGGCTGGCGTCGTGGCGGTTCCTGCTGAGCCGACGCTGGATCCTCTTCTTCGTCGCGATCATCGTCGTGGGCGCCGCGACGTGGTGGCTCGGCGAGTGGCAGTTCGGCCGGCTCGACGACCGGCGCGACCGCAACGCGGTGATCGAGGCCAACGAGAACGAGCCGCCGGCCCCGGTCGCCGAGGTGCTCGCACCGGGCGAGGACGTCGAGGCCACCGAGGAGTACCGGATGGTCACGGCCACCGGGGAGTACGACGTCGAGGACACGATCGTGGTGCGCTACCGCACCCGCGACGGCGTCGGCGGGGTCGACGCGGTGGTGCCCCTCGTGACCGAGGGCGGTACGGCGCTGCTCGTCGACCGTGGCTGGATGGCCACCGACAATCGCGCGATCTCCCCGGACGAGCTGCCCGCTCCCCCGCCCGGCGAGGTGACCATCACGGGATGGGTGCGCGCCGACGGCACCGGCGACAGCACCGAGGTCACCGACAGCTCGGTGCGCGCGATCTCGAGCGAGGCGATCGGCGAGGCCCTCGACCGAGAGGTGTACGGCGGGTTCGTCGAGCTGCGGTCGGAGGACCCCGAGCCGGAGGAGCCGCTCGAGCCCGCCCCCGAGCCGGAGCTCGACGAGGGTCCGCACTTCTTCTACGGGCTCCAGTGGTGGTTCTTCGGGATCCTCGCGCTCGGCGGCTTCGGCTACCTCGCGTGGGACGAGCGGAAGCACGGGCCGCGGGGCGAGCGGCGGAGGGCGGCCCGGACCGCGGACGACGAGCCCGCCACCCGACGCGGCCCGTTCAGCCGGAGCCGCTGACCGACGGCAACCCCGTCACCCGGCGTCGCGGGCCGACCGCGACGCCATCGCCAGCGGCACCGCCGCCAGCGCCGCCAGCGCCGCGGCCCACAGCGGCACCGCGACCACGTCCGCGACGGCCGTGACCGCGCTGCCCAGTGCGGCGCCGAGCGCCAGGCCGAGGTTCAGGACCGTCATCACGATCGCTCCGGCCTGGTCGCGGAAGCCGGGCGACGCCTGCGCCATGACCCTGCTCTGGAGAGCGACCGGGAACAGGCCCACGAGGACGCCCCAGACCGCGGCGACCACCCAGTACGTCGGACCGAGCGCGAGGCCGGCGAGGCTCGCGACGAAGAGCGCCGCGGACACGGGGTACGCCGCCCCGGGCCACCGGTCGACGACCTGACCCGACACGAGCGTGCCCACGAGCCCGCCGACGCCGAGGACCAGCAGCATCGTCGGCACCGCGCCGTCGCCGACGTGAGCCGCCGTCAACGGCGCGACGAAGGTGAAGACGGCGAAGTGCCCGACGAGCACCAGCCCGCCCGCGATGGCTGTCAGGAGCACCGGCTTCGCCGAACGGTCCCAGCCACCCGTGGCGGCTGCCGGCGCGGCCGACCGGGGCGCATCGGGCACGACGGTCCACACGACGGCCGCGACCACGACCACCACCACGGCGAGCGACGCGAAGAGCGGGCGCCACCCGACCGCGTCGGCGACCGCCGCCCCGGCAGGCAGACCGACCAGGCCCGCGAAGGTGGGCCCCGCCAGCACCACCGCGAGGGCACGGCCCACCTTCGAGGGATCCACCAGCGAAGCGGCGTAGGCGACGACGACCGCCCAGAACAGGCCGTGCGCCCCGGCGGCCGCGATCCTGGCCCCGATGGCGAGGGCGAACGTCGGCGCGAGCGCGGTGCCGACGTTGGCGGCGGCCACGACCACCATCGCGCCCACGACGAGCGTGCGGCGCCGTACGGCCGACGTGCTCCTGACCAGCAGCAGGCTGGTCAGCACGATCGTGAGCGCCCACGCGGTCACCAGGAGGCCGCCGGCCGCGGTGGAGACCCCGAGGTCGCGGCTCATCGTCGGCAGCACGCCGGACGGCATCAGCTCGGTCGTGACGGTGGCGAAGGTGGCGAGCCCGAGGGCCCCCAGGGCCAGCCACGGCGTGGCCGTGACGGGGGTCGGAGCAGCAGTCTGGATGGTCATGAAAATGACGGTAGACTTTGACATCGGTGTGAAGGTCAAGCCCTGATCGTCACCCGATTTCCCGGCCCCGGAGGAACCCATGCGCATCGGCGAGCTCGCCAAGCGGACCAACATCTCGACCCGGATGCTGCGCTACTACGAGGAGCAGGGCCTGCTCGCCTCCGAGCGGGCCGCGAACGGCTATCGCGAGTACGTCGAGGCCGACGTGGAGCGGGCGACGACCGTGGCCAGCCTCATCAGCTCGGGCCTGACGACCGACCTGGTGCGGATCGTGCTCTCGATGGACGACCACGCCGACGAGTGGACCCCCACCTGCTCCCGGACCTTCGCGGAGCGGCTGAGCCGTGAGCTCACCTCGATCGAGGACAAGATCGCGTGCCTGACCAAGAGCCGCGCGGCCGTCCGCGGCTACCTCGAGCAGGTCACGGTGACCGCCTGACCCTCGGGCTCCGCCGGTCGGTCAGAGCGACCGCGTCATCCCTCCGTCGACCGGGACCATCGCTCCGGTGACGAACGAGGCCGCGGGCGAGAGCAGGAACGCCGCGACCCGGCCGAACTCGGCCGGCGCACCGTAGCGCCGCAGCGGGATCCGCCCCTCCCAGCGCTCGCGGGTCGCGGCCGGGTCGGGCGTGCTGGCGTCGAGCTCGGCGACCCGGTCGGTGGCGATCCGTCCCGGCAGCAGGCCGTTGACCCGCACGCCGCGCGGCCCGAGCTCGTCGGCGAGCGACTTCGCGACCATCGCGAGGCCCGGGCGCAGGCCGTTGGAGATGCCGAGGTTCTCGACGGGCTCGCGGACGCTCGTCGACAGCACCAGCGCCAGCGCGCCGTCCTCGCCCAGCACGGCTCCGACCTCGCGCGCCAGCCGGACGGCGCCGAGGAACACCGACCCGAACGCCGCGGTCCAGTCGTCGTCGCTCATGGCCGTCACCGGGCCGGCCGGCGGTCCGCCAACCGAGATCAGCGCGCCGTCGAGGCGCCCCCACTTGTCCTGGGCGGCGCCGATCAACGCGGCGGGCGTACCTGCGTCGGCATTGTCGGCCGGCACGCCGATGGCGGCGTCGCGGCCGCTCGTCTCGACCAGCGACATCACGGTGCCGGCGATGCTCTCGGGATCGCGGCCGCTGACCACCACGCGGGCACCGGCCGCCACGAGCTCCTCGACCGTGGCGCGACCGAGCCCGCGGGTGCCGCCGGTGACGATGAAGACGCGGTCCTGGAGGTGGAGGTCCATGACGCCGACGCTAGCGCCTCACCCCGCGGAGATGTCCTCGGCGACGTGCGAGACCGGCACCACGTCGGGCGCCCCCTTCCGCGCGGCGTCCGCGGTGTGGTCGTCGGGCTGGCGCTGGCTCTCCCGCTCGGCCTCGACGCGCTTGAGGTAGTGCTCCAGCTCGCGCTGCGTCTGCTCGCCGGTCCAGCCGAGGTGACCGCGCACCAGGTCGGCGACGTACGGCGCCGCCGCCACCCCGCGGTCGAACGTCTCGAAGGAGACCCGCAACCGCCGGGTCAGGATGTCGTCGAGGTGGCGCGCTCCCTCGTGGGTGACGGCGTAGACCGCCTCGACCTGGAGGTAGTCCTCCGCGCCCGGCAACGGCTGGCCGAGGTCGGGCTCCGCGGCGACCAGGTTGAGCACCTCGAGCACGAGCGAGCCGTAACGCTCCAGCAGGTGCTCGATGCGGTTGAGCGGCAGCCCGGACTGGTTCGCCAGCGTCCGCCGCTGGTTCCAGAGGGCCTGGTAGCCGTCGGCGCCGACGAGCGGCACCTTCTCGGTCACACAGGGGCCGACGGTCCGGCCGAGCACCGACTCCAGGCCGTGCACGGCCTCGTCGACGGCGTCCTTAGCCATCACCCGGTAGGTCGTGTACTTGCCGCCGGCGACCACGACCAGGCCGGGCACCGAGTGTGCGACGGCGTGCTCGCGGGACAGCTTCGACGTCGCCGCGTCCTCGCCGGCCAGCAGCGGACGCAGGCCGGCGAACACGCCCTCGACGTCGTCGCGGGTCAGCGGCACCTCGAGCACCTTGTTGACCCGCTCGAGCAGGTAGTCGATGTCGCGCGAGCTCGCGGCCGGGTGGTCCTTCGAGAGCTCCCAGTCGGTGTCGGTGGTGCCGATCATCCAGTGCCGCTTCCACGGGATGACGAACAGCACCGACGTCTCCGTGCGCAGGATGAGGCCGGTCTCGCCGCGGATGCGGTCGCGCGGCACGACGACGTGGATGCCCTTCGACGCCCGCACCCGGAACTGGCCGCGCTCACGGGCCATCGCCTGGGTCTCGTCGGTCCACACGCCGGTCGCGTTGATGACCTGCGAGGCGCGGATCTCGAAACGCTCCCCGGTCTCGAGGTCGACCACCTCGGCGCCGACGACCCGCTCGCTCTCCTTCAGCAGACCGAGCACGCGGGTGCGCGACGCGACGGCGGCGCCGTACGTCGCGGCGGTGCGGGCGAGGAACATCGTGTGCCGCGCGTCGTCGACCTGCGCGTCGTAGTAGCGGATCGCGCCGACGAGGGCGTCCTTGCGCAGCGAGGGGAAGACCTTGCGGGCGCCGTGCCGGGTCAGGTGCTTGTGCAGCGGCGTGCGGGTGCCGTAGCCGCTGGCCTTGGACATCGCGTCGTACAGGGCGACGCCGCTGCCGGCGTACCAGCGCTCCCAGCCGCGGCCCTGGAGCGGGTAGAGGAACGGGACCGGTCGCACCAGGTGCGGCGCGAGGTGCTCCATCAGGAGGCCGCGTTCCTTCAACGCCTCGGCGACGAGGCGGAAGTCGAGCATCTCCAGGTAGCGCAGCCCGCCGTGGACGAGCTTGGAGCTACGGCTCGACGTGCCCGACGCGAAGTCGCGCGCCTCGACCAGCCCGACCGCCAGGCCGCGGGTCGCGGCGTCGAGCGCGGCACCGCCGCCGACGACGCCACCGCCGATCACCAGCAGGTCGAGGTGCTGGGTGCGGAGCCGCTTCAGCGCAGCCGTGCGGGCACGGGGCGACAGCGCGGTGGGGTTCATGCGGAGCCTCCTGGAGCGGATGGGGTCAGTCTTCCCGATCGAGCGCGCGGATCCACGCGCCCATGCCGGGAGTGATGAAGTGGAGCGCCCCGCCGGCCTCGCGGTAGATCGTGCCCTTGCGCAGCAACCGGGCGCGCAGGTAGGACACGCTCGTCACCGCCGCGCCGAGCTCGGCCGCGACGGCCGGGCCCTTCGGCACCTCGCCCCTGCCGGCGACCGCGGCCATCGCCCGCAGGTAGTCCTGCTCCTTGGGGCTGGCGTCGTCCCACCGCGCCTTGAACAGCTGCCCGAGGTCGGCCTCGATCTTCGGTACGGCGCTGCGCGCGTGGGCGCGGGTGATCTCGTCGCTCCCGTGCGATGCCCGCCAGGCGAAGTGGCCGGCGACCTGGATCGCATAGGGATAGCCGCCGCACTGGTCGAGCAGCACGCCGGTCGCCTCGGGCGTCATCGGCCGGCCGGCCTGCTCGGCGGGACCGACGAGGGCGGCGCGCGCCTCGTCGGGCGGCAGCGTGTCGAGGTCGTGCCACTCGGCGCGCTCGAGGTAGGTCGGCAACCGCCGGCCGCGGGTCTCGCGCAACGTCGGGAGGCCGGCCATGGCGAGCACGAGGGGCCAACCGGCCGGCACGCTCTCCTGGACGGTGCCGAACAGCTCGGCGAGCTCGGCCGCGTCGGCGCTGTGCAGCTCGTCGATGGTCACCACCAGCCCGGCGCCGGCGTCGACGGCGGCCCGCATCGCCGCGGCGAGCGCGTCGGCGACCGAGTCCGCACCCTGCTGGTCGACCGCCTCGATCTCGATCTCGCCGCCGACGCCGAACACCCTCGCCTCGAGCGTGCCGCCCTTCACCCGGGTACGACGCCGCCGGGACTCGGCCTGCTCGCCGGCGAGGAGCCGGCTCGCCGCGCGCAGCCGTGCGGTCAGCTCGGGCAGCAACCGTCCGCCGCTCTTTGCCTCCACGTGCACGGTCGGCCACTGGTGCTGCTCGGCCGCGAGCTCCGCGATCTCGCCCAGGGTCGCGGTCTTGCCGACCCCGCGCGGGCCGACCAGGATCAGCGGCCGCGGCGTGCGCCCGTCGAAGGCCGCGATCGCGAGCGCCTCGGTGGCTCCGTCGAGCACGTCGGAGCGACCCGCGAAGACGACCGGCGGCTGGTTGAAGCCGGGGCGGTAGGGGTTCTCGCGGCGATCGGTCGCCCCGGTCGACGGTGCCGATGCAGCCAACGCAGCCTCCTCGGGTCCGGGACGATGAGCCTCCACGATGAGCATCGTCGTGCGCTTATAGCGCCGTGTGCCGTTTATAGCACTTTATAGCAGCGCCGCTACTCGACCTCGACCCAGTCGAGCGTGCGCTCGACGGCCTTCTGCCACTTCCGGTACGCCGCGTCGCGGCGGGCGTCGTCCCAGGTCGGCTCCCAGCGCTCGTCCTCGGCCCAGTTCTGCCGCAGCTCGTCGGTGTCCTTCCAGAAGCCGACGGACAGACCCGCCGCGTAGGCAGCGCCCAGGGCGGTCGTCTCCGGCACCTTCGGCCGGCTCACGGGCACGCCCAGCACGTCGGCCTGGATCTGCATGCACAGGTCGTTGGCGGTGACTCCCCCGTCGACCTTGAGCACCTCGAGCCGCACGCCCGAGTCGACGCACATCGCCTCGACGACGTCGCGGGACTGGAAGCAGATGGCCTCCAGCGTCGCGCGCGCGATGTGCGAGCGCGTGTTGAACCGCGACAGGCCGACGATCGCGCCGCGGGCGTCGGAGCGCCAGTGCGGCGCGAACAGGCCGGAGAACGCCGGCACGAAGTAGACGTCGCCGTTGTCGTCGACCTGCCGTGCCAGCGTCTCGACGTCGGCGGCGTTGCGGATGATGGCCATCTGGTCGCGCAGCCACTGCACGGCCGACCCGGTGACCGCGATCGACCCCTCCAACGCGTAGACGCACGGCTGGTCGCCCAGCTGGTAGGCGGGCGTCGTGAGCAGGCCGGCCTCGGAGCGCACGATCTCCGTGCCGGTGTTGAGCAGCATGAAGTTGCCGGTGCCGTAGGTGTTCTTGGCCTCGCCCGGCGCGAAGCAGACCTGACCGACGGTGGCCGCCTGCTGGTCGCCGAGGATGCCGCTCAGCGGGATCTCGCCGGCGAACGGCCCGGTGGCGCGGGTCGTGCCGTACGGCGTGACCGCCGACGACTCGCGGATCTCCGGCAGCATCTCGCGCGGCACCCCGAAGAACCCGAGCAGCTCCTCGTCCCAGTCGAGGGTCTCGAGGTCCATGAGCATGGTGCGGCTGGCGTTGGTCACGTCGGTGACGTGCACGCCGCCGTCGGGGCCGCCGGTGAGGTGCCACAGCAGCCACGTGTCCGCCGTACCGAACAGCGCGTCGCCGCGCTCGGCCGCGGCGCGCACGCCGTCGACGTTGTCGAGCAGCCACTTCAGCTTGCCGCCCGAGAAGTACGGCGCCGGCGGCAGCCCGGCGCGGTGCCGGACGACGTCGCCCCGGCCGTCGCGGTCGAGGGCCGCGGTGATCGAGTCGGTGCGCGTGTCCTGCCAGACGATCGCGTTGTGCAGCGGACGGCCGGTGCGGCGGTCCCACACGATCGTGGTCTCGCGCTGGTTGGTGATGCCGACCGCGGCGAGGTCGCCGGCCGTGAGTCCCGCCTTGCCGAGCGCGGTCTGCACGACCGCGGAGGTGCGCTCCCAGATCTCCACCGGGTTGTGCTCGACCCAGCCCGCGCGCGGCAGGATCTGCTCGTGCTCGAGCTGGTGGCGCGCCACCTCGGCGCCCGCATGGTCGAAGACCATGAACCGGGTGCTGGTCGTGCCCTGGTCGATGGCGCCCACGAAGCCGGACTCTGCAGCCATGGCGCCACCCTGCCAGAAGCGTCAGCCGCCGGACAGCAGCGCACGAAGCGGGCGCGCGCGTGCGGCGCGCAACGGGCCTACGAACCTGGCAAAAGTTGCGCGCACGCGTAGTGCGCCATTCAGTTCAGCAATGCGTAGTGGAGGACTGCGGGCGCGTTGTAGTTGATCCCGATCTCGTTCATCACCCAGTCGTCGGCGCGGTCCTGGTAGGTCTGCGCGGCGGTGTCGTAGGTCCCGAGGACCAGCGGGTCGCAGGTGTCGCACCGGTTGTCGTTGATGGTCTCCAGGTCCGTGGGCCCGCCCGGCAGCGCGCCGTTCGGCGGCTCGAGCCCGAGGCCGACCGTCCAGTGGTAGGGGTGCTGCACCCAGTCCTCGGGGTCGACGTCACCGGCGCCGTTGTCGTAGACCACATGGAAGCGCTTGCCCCACGGGTTGACGCCGAGGAACCAGCCTTGCGCCCGGAGCGCCTGGTCCTCGACGTCGTGGCCCGCCCTCAGGCCCATCTCGAGGACCAGGCCGCCGCTCTCGTGCTGCCGCGCCGACCCCCACTGGTTCCAGCCCGCGCGGCCGAACGCCGTCTCGGTCTCGACGACGTAGGCCCAGTTGCCGGCTCCGTCCCGGAGCAGCCGGCACGCGGGATCCCGGTACTTCTTCGGCGCGGCCTTCGCCCCGAGAACGCCGCAGAGCTCGCCCGCTGCGACCGCCGACATCTCGTAGCCGTCGGCGGCCACCAGCCACGGTGCGGGCTCGCCGTCCCGGGTCGTCGCCCTCCGGAGCGCGCGCAGGGCGCCCGCGGCGTACGTCTCACGGCCCGTGGCACGCCACAACGCCGCCCGCGCCACGGCGAGGTCGTCCTGGAAGCTGTCCTGCTGGTAGCAGCAGTTGTCCCAGACCTTGCCGACGTCCTCGGCGAACGCCAGCCAGGCGCGCGCGTGCCGGAGGAGCCGGGCCTTGGCGTCCTTGTCGCCGGTCGTGCTCGCTCGGGTGGCCAGCGCTGCCGCGGCGATGGCAGCGACGTCGGAGCCACCGGTCGCCCGGGTCAGCACGTAGGTCGGCCGGTTCCTCAGCAGCGCGACGTCGCTCTCGTCGTCGGTGGCGGGGTCACGGAAGCCGGTGTCGTGGTCGGTCGCGACGTGACCGACCAGGCTCGCGAACACGCCGGCGCGCGGGTGCGCCTTGAGCAGCCACCGGATCCCGATGCTCGCCTTGCCCCGCAGGGCCGAGCGCTGCCGCGCCGCGTTGCGGGCGGCGAGGTCGAGCATCAGCGTGCTGTAGGCGGTCGTGGTGGTGAACTTGATCTGGTCGCCGGCGTCCATCCAGCCGCCCATGACATCGATGCGCTCGCCCTTGTGCGGGCCGTTGGCGATCTTCGACCTCCGGTCGTTCATGTGGCTCCTCGCGTGGTACGACGAGGGCTCGTCGCCGTCGGCGTTGGAGTCGTAGATCCCGAGCAGCGAGGTGATCACGTCGTCGTAGAAGTCGTCGCCCACCTCGAACGGCACGGGCTCCTGGCCCGCGATCGTCAGCGTGTAGCGCCCGGCGGGCAGGCTGTTCAGCGGCGCCTGGGCGACGTGGCTCCACGGGTCGGGCGGACCCGGGACGGCCTCGAGGGGGGCTCCGTCGATGAGGGTCGAGTCCTCGTCGGAGACCCAGTACGGGTCCCCGACCATGTCCTCGGAGGACCCGATGATCGCCGGCGGCACGTGACCGGACTGCGCGAAGGGCGCCACCCGGATCGTGAGCGGCGGCTCGGCGTACGACGGCGCCGGCGGGAGCAGCGCGACGACGAGCCCGACGACGAGACAACCGATCCAGCGCATGGCAGCGCTCCTTCCGTCCCCTGCAGGATGCTCCGATCCTGCAGCCGCCGCACGAACTTTCACGAGCCAACCGAGCATTCCCCCTTGACATCAAGTTAACTTTAAGTTCGACCCTGGTTGCATGACACAGAAGACAGCACTCATCACCGGTGGCACCGCCGGCCTCGGACGCGCGCTCGTGACCGCGCTCGACCACGCGGGCTGGCAGGTCGTCACCGACGGCCGGACCGGCGACCGGATCCGGGACCTCCGCCCCGTCCTCTCCCCCTCCGCGATCGTGGTGCGCGGCGACGTGACCGACGCCGACCACCGCGCCGAGCTGCGCTCGGTGGTCGACGACCTCGGGCGCCTCGACCTGCTCGTCCACAACGCGAGCGTGCTCGGGCCGGCGTCCGGCGAGCAGCGCTACCGCCGGCTCGACGACACCACGCCCGAGGACCTCCAGCACGTGTGGCGCCACAACGTGGGCGCACCCCTCGTGCTCACGTCGCTGCTGCTCCCCCACCTCCGCGCGACGGGCGGCACCCTCCTGTCGATCTCGTCCGACGCCGCCGTCGAGCACTACGAGGGCTGGGGCCTCTACAGCGCGTCCAAGGCCGGGCTCGACCACATCACGCTGACCTTCGCCGCCGAGAACCCCGAGATCACGGCGTACGCCGTCGACCCCGGCGACATGCGGACCGCCATGCACCAGGAGTGGTTCCCGGGCGAGGACATCTCCGACCGCCCGCTGCCGGAGACGGTCGTGCCGCACCTGCTCGCGCTGCTCGAGCAGAAGCCACCGTCCGGCCGCTACCGCGCGGCGGACGTCCCCGTGCCCGCCGGGGCGGTGGGCTGACGTGACGCTCCTGCACGAACGTCCCACCACGGTGTTCGACGCACCGCCCAGCCGGTTCGCCCCGGCGCCGCCGGAGCGTCGCGGGCAGGCGCGCGATGCGGTGCGGCTGCTGGTCGCCGACCGCCGCGCGGGCATCACCCACACCCGCTTCCACCACCTCGCCGACCACCTGCGGCCCGGCGACATCGTGGTCGTCAACGACTCGGCGACCGTCGCCGGCCAGCTCGACGCCCTGAGTGACCGCCACGGCGCGGTCGTCGTCCACCTCGCCACGTCGCTCGACGACGGCTCCTGGGTGGTGGAGGTACGACGGGCCCCGGACGCCGACCGCGCCGTGCTCGACGCCGTGGCGGGCGACGTGCTGGAGCTCGCCGCGGGTCGCGCCCACCTTCGCCTCGAGGCGCCGTACCCGCGGGAGGGGTCCTCGCCGACCGGCACGGGCAACCGGCTGTGGCGTGCCACCGCGACGGGTGCCGACCTGACCGACGTGGCACGTCGCTACGGGCGGCCGATCGCGTACGGCTACCTCGCCGACCGCTACCCGCTCGCGGACTACCAGACCGTCTTCGGCATCCGGCCGGGGAGCGCGGAGATGCCGTCGGCCGGACGACCGTTCACCGCGGACCTGATCACCCGGCTCGTCGCTCGCGGCATCGCCGTCGCGCCGATCACGCTGCACACCGGGGTGTCGTCGCAGGAGGCCGGCGAGGCGCCGCAGCCCGAGCGGTTCGCCGTACCGGCATCGACGGCGGCGGCGGTGAACGCCGCCCGCGCCGGCGGCGGCCGCGTGGTCGCCGTCGGCACCACGGTCACCCGGGCCCTCGAGTCCGCGGTCGTCGCCGACGAGGGCGGAGCCGTCCGCGTGGTCGAGGCGAGCGGCTGGACCGAGCGCGTGGTCACGCCCGCCGACCCACCGCGCGTGGTCGACGGCCTCGTCACCGGCTGGCACGACCCCGAGGCGTCGCACCTGCTGCTCGTCGAGGCCGTCGCCGGTCCCGACCTGACGCAGGCGGCCTACCGCGCCGCGACGGACGAGGGCTACCTCTGGCACGAGTTCGGCGACAGCTGCCTCCTGCTCCCCTGAGGGGTCGGGATCAGGGAGATACCCGATGGCAGGCGCAACCGTCCCTGGGGCAGGGTTGGGACCATGACGAGCGCCCCCATCTCGACGTCAGCCACCGACCCCGCGGTCGCCGCCCGCGCGGTCGACCTCCGCAAGACCTACGGCACCGGCGACGCCGGCGTGCACGCGCTCGACGGCGTGAGCGTCGAGCTCAGCCGCGGTCGCTTCACCGCGATCATGGGCCCGTCCGGCTCCGGCAAGTCCACGCTGATGCACTGCCTCGCGGCGCTCGACACACCCACCAGCGGCACGGTCGAGGTCGACGGCACCGACCTCGGCCGTCTCAACGACAAGGCGCTCACCGCGCTGCGCCGGGAGCGGATCGGGTTCGTCTTCCAGGCCTTCAACCTGATCCCGACGCTGACCGCGCGGGAGAACATCCTGCTGCCCCTCAACCTGGCCGGCGCGAAGCCCGACCAGGCGTGGTTCGACACCGTCGTCGACACGGTCGGGCTCCGCGACCGGCTGGGCCACAAGCCGGGCGAGCTGTCGGGAGGCCAGCAGCAGCGCGTCGCATGTGCGCGGGCGCTCGTGAGCAAGCCGTCGATCGTGTTCGCCGACGAGCCGACCGGCAACCTCGACAGCACCTCGGGCGCCGAGGTGCTGTCGTTCCTGCGTCGCAGCGTCGACGAGTTCGGGCAGACGATCGTGATGGTCACCCACGACGCCGTCGCGGCGTCGTACTGCGACCGGGTGCTGTTCCTGGCCGACGGCAAGGTCGTGGACGAGATCACCTCGCCCGACCGCGAGCAGATCCTCGAGCACATGACGTCGCTGCAGGCCGCGGCCGCCGCGCGGGTCGAGCAGGCGCTGCCGTGATCAAGTTGACGCTGCGCAACATCTTCGCGCGCAAGCTCCGCCTGGTGATGAGCGGCATCGCCGTCGTCATCGGCGTCGCGTTCCTCTCGGGCGTCCTGGTCTTCAGCAACGGCCTGTCGACGACGTTCGACGGCATCATCAACGGTTCCGCGCCCGACGGCCTGGTCCGCGTGCAGGACGCCGCGGAGTTCAGCGCGGGCGAGGGCGGCGTGCCCACCCAGACGCTCCCGCCCGCCGCGGTCGAGGAGCTCGAGGCGCTGCCCGAGGTCGCACGCGCCGACGGCGACGTGGAGGGCTTCGGCATGAACCTCCTCGCCGCCGACGGCACCTTGGTGGGCGGCACGGGCGCGCCGACGCTCGCGTTCAACTACCACGACGGCCCCAACATGGCGGGCGAGCAGATCCTCCTCCTCGAGTCCGGCCGGTGGCCCGAGGGCACCGACGAGATCGTGCTCGACGAGGGAGCCGCCGAGAACGGCGACTACAGCCTCGGCGACGAGGTGCAGCTGCTCGCGCCGTACGGCGAGCTCGAGCGCACCGCCACCCTCGTCGGCACCGCCGAGTTCAACGGCGGCGGCACTGCCGGCGCCACGCTGCTGATCTTCTCGACCGAGGGCGCCCAGGAGATCTTCCTCGGGGGCAAGGACGCCTTCACCCGGGTCGCACTGACCGCCGAGGAGGGAGTCTCCCAGGAAGAGCTCGCCGCCGCGGCGGAGAAGGTGATCCCGGCCGGGTTCGAGTCGGTCACCGGCGACGAGTTCGCGGAGGAGCAGCAGGACGTCGTCGGGACGTTCCTCGACGTGATCAAGACGTTCCTGCTGATCTTCGCCGCGATCGCCATCATCGTCGGCGCCTTCATCATCCTCAACACGTTCTCGATCCTGGTCGCCCAGCGCACGCGCGAGCTGGCGCTGCTGCGCGCCCTCGGTGCGTCCCGCCAGCAGGTCACCCGGTCGGTCATGCTCGAGGCGTTCGTCCTCGCCGTGGTCGCGTCGACGATCGGGATCGCGCTGGGGTGGGTGCTCGCTCGCGGGCTCGCCGCGCTGTTCCGGGCGATCGGGCTGGACATCGCAGGCAACGCGCTCGACCTGACGCCGAGCGCCGTGCTCGTGAGCTATGCGGTCGGCGTCCTCGTCACCGTGGCAGCGGCGTACTTCCCCTCCCGCAGGGCCGGGAAGTCCGCCCCGATCGAGGCCATGCGCGCCGACGTCGCCCCGGAGCGGCGCTCGATGCGCCGGCGGGTCGCCATCGGCGGCGTGCTCCTGGCCGCGGGCGCGGCGATCGCGGTCTACGGCCTGGTCGCCGAGAAGAACGGCGCACTGTGGGTCGGCATCGGCGGTGCCGTCTGGATCCTCACGCTCGCCGTCATCAGCCCGATCGTGGGCTACCCGCTTCTGGTCGCCACCCGCTGGCTGTTCACGCGCCTCTTCGGCACCCCCGGGCGCCTGGCCGGCGAGAACGCGCTGCGCGACCCCCGCCGCACCGGCGCCACCGCCTCTGCGCTGATGATCGGCCTCGCGCTCGTGTCGACGATCGGCGTGATCGCCGCGTCGTTCAACGCGACCATCGACGACGCGGTCGACGAGGACTTCGCCGCCGACTTCCTCGTGCAGAGCAACACCTTCCTGCCCTTCTCCCCCGCCATCGGCGACTCGTTCGAGGAGATCGAGGGGGTGGAGGTCGTCAGCCGGCAGCAGTGGGCGGCGGCCAAGCTGGACGGCGACACGGAGTACGTCGCCGGCAACGACGAGGCGTTCGACAGCATCTACGAGCTCGACATGGTCGAGGGCACCCAGCAGGTCTCGGGCGCCGAGGCCGTCATCGACGAGGACATGGCCGAGGAGCACGGCCTGGACGTCGGCGACCCTCTCGAGCTGTCGTTCCCTGGCGGCAAGAAGCTCGAGCTCGAGGTCGTCGGCATCCACACCGGGCAGGAGGTCACCGCCGGGATCAGCATCCCGCTCGACCAGCTGGCCGAGGCCGGGATCGCACGCCAGGACAGCGCGATCAGCATCATGCTCGAGCCCGGGGCCGACGCCGCTGCCGTGGGCGAGGCGCTCGACGACGCGGCGAAGCCGGTCCCGATCGTCGGCGTCTACGACAAGGAGGAGTTCGCCGACTCCGTGCGCGGCCAGGTCAACCAGCTGCTCTACATGATCTACGGCCTGCTCGCCCTCGCGATCGTGATCGCCGTCTTCGGCATCGTGAACACCCTGGGCCTCAGCGTCTTCGAGCGCACCCGCGAGATCGGCCTGCTCCGCGCCGTCGGGATGAGCCGCACCAAGCTGCGCCGGATGATCACCCTGGAGTCCGTCACGATCGCCGTGCTCGGCGCCGTGCTCGGGATGGCCCTCGGCACGGTCGTCGGCATCATGCTCCGCGCGACGCTCGACGACCTGACCAGCCTCGGCCTGCCGCTGACCCAGCTCGTGGTGTTCCTCGTGATCGCGGTCGTCGTCGGCGTCCTCGCCGCCATCGCTCCCGCGGTCCGCGCCTCCCGGATGAACGTCCTCGAGGCGATCGCCACGGAGTGAACCGGCCGAACGGGCACGGTTGGCGTGCCGAACCGGCACGGTTGGCGTGCCGAACCGGCACGGTTGGGGTGCCGAGCCGTCAGGCCAGCGCCACCAGGTCGGCGTACTCGGCGTTCCAGAGGTCCTCGACGCCGTCGGGGAGGATCAGCACCCGGTCGGGCTCCAGCGCTTGGACCGCGCCCTCGTCGTGGGTCACCAGCACGATCGCGCCCTCGTAGGCGCGGATCGCGTTGAGCACCTCCTCGCGGGAGGCGGGATCGAGGTTGTTGGTCGGCTCGTCGAGCAGCAGCACGTTGGCGGCGGAGACGACCAGGCTCGCGAGCGCCAGGCGGGTCTTCTCACCGCCGGACAGTACGCCGGCCGGCTTGTGCACGTCGTCGCCCGAGAAGAGGAACGACCCGAGCACCGAGCGGGCGTCGGTGTCGGTCAGCTGGGGCGCCGCCGACTGCATGTTCTCGAGCACGGTGCGGTCGACGTCGAGCGTCTCGTGCTCCTGCGCGTAGTAGCCGCGCTTGAGACCGTGGCCGGGCACGACCATCCCGGTGTCGGGGGCGTCGATGCCCGCGAGGATCCGCAGCAGCGTGGTCTTCCCTGCGCCGTTGAGGCCGAGGATCACCACCCGTGAGCCCTTGTCGATGGCCAGGTCGACCGCGGTGAAGACCTCCAGGGCCCCGTAGGACTTCGAGAGGTCGCGCGCCGTGAGCGGCGTCTTGCCGCAGGGCGCGGGCGTGGGGAACTTGATCGCGGCGACCTTGTCGGCCTGGCGCTCGCCCTCGACGCTCTCGAGGAGGCGCTCGGCCCGGCGCAGCATCTGCTGGGCGGCGCTCGCCTTGGTCGCCTTCGCCCGCATCTTGTTGGCCTGGTCGGTGAGGGTCTTCGCCTTGTTCTGGGCGTTCATCGCCTCGCGCTTGCGGCGGGCCTCGTCGGTCTCGCGCTGCGCGAGGTAGTTCTCCCAGCCCATGTTGTAGATGTCGATGACCGCGCGGTTGGCGTCGAGGTGGAAGACCTTGTTGACGGTTTGCGACATCAGGTCGTTGTCGTGGCTGATCACGATGAAGCCGCCCTTGTAGGACTTCATCCAGTCGCGCAGCCACACGATCGAGTCGGCGTCGAGGTGGTTGGTCGGCTCGTCGAGGATCAGCACCTCGGCGCCCGAGAACAGGATCCGCGCCAGCTCGATCCGGCGGCGCTGGCCGCCGGAGAGCGTCCTCAGCGGCTGGCCGAGCAGCCGGTCGGCGATGCCCAGGCTCTGCGCGATCTGCGTCGCCTCGGTCTCGGCGGCGTAGCCGCCGCCCGCGTCGAGCTCGTCCTGTGCCCGCTGGAACTTGCGGAACGCCTTGTCCCGCTCGGCGGGGTCGTCGGAGGCCATCGCCTGCTCGGCGGCGCGCATCCGCCGTACGGCGTCGTCGAGCCCGCGCGCCGAGAGGATCCGGTCGCGCGCCAGCTGGTCGGGGTCGCCGGACCGCGGGTCCTGCGGCAGGTAGCCGATCTCGCCCGTGCGGCTGACCGACCCGGCTGCCGGCAGCGCCTCGCCGGCGATGACCTTCGTCAGGGTGGTCTTGCCGGCGCCGTTGCGGCCGACGAGGCCGACCTTGTCGCCGGCGCCCACGCGGAAGGAGACGCCGTCCATGAGGAGGCGGGCACCGGCCCGGACCTCGAGCTGGTGAACCGTGATCATGACGGCCCCAGTTTCCCACGGGTTGACACGCGGGGCCCAAACGCCGCGTTTGGCTAGGGTGCTGCCGTGGTGCGATTCAATCCGAAGGCTCGGCTCGATCGATCTCGCGTCCGCGACGTAGGCCGTGGGGGCGGCGGAGGCACGGGGGGCGGCCCCGGCATGCGCATCCCGATCCCCGGCGGCGTCGGCACGACGGGTGGCATCGGTGGCGTCATCATCGCCGTCCTCGTGTTCGTGCTGGTCAGCTGCCTGAACAACGGTGGCGGTGGCGGCGGAGGCGGAGCGGGCGGCGGCTTCGGCGACGTGCTCAGCGACGCCCTCGGGGGCCAGCTCCAGAGCAGCCGCGTCAGCGACGCCGAGGACTCCGGACGCTACGACCGGTGCGAGACCGGCGAGGACGCCAACGAGTCGCTGGACTGCGCCCGCGTCGCGATCGAGAACTCGCTCACCGACTTCTGGGAGGGCCAGAACCTGAACGGCTGGGAGCCGATCGCCAGCCTGACCACGTTCACGGGTGCCGTCTCGACGCAGTGCGGCAACGCCGACTCCTCGGTCGGCCCGTTCTACTGCCCGGCGGACACCTCGATCTACTACGACACGACGTTCTTCGACCAGGTGCTCGAGGACCAGCTCGGCGGACCGGACGGCGGCTTCGTGGAGTTCTACGTGCTCGCGCACGAGTACGGCCACCACATCTCCAACGTCATCGGCACGATGAGCAAGGTCCGGTCCCAGGAGACCGGCCCGCAGAGCCCCGGCGTGCGCCTGGAGCTCCAGGCCGACTGCTTCGCAGGCATGTGGACCCGCCACGCCGACGGCACCGACGACGAGTCCGGCGAGCCGCTGCTCGCCGAGCCGGTGCCCGAGTCCGACATCGAGCTCGCGATCGAGGCCGCGGAGGCGGTCGGTGACGACCGCATCCAGAAGAAGACGCAGGGCCAGGTGACACCGGAGACCTGGACCCACGGGTCGGCCGAGCAGCGCCGCACCTGGTTCATGACCGGTTACGAGGAGGGCACCCTCGAGGCCTGCGACACGTTCTCGGCGGACCGGGTCTAGCTCAGAGCCGGAGCAGCGCCTCGATTGCGGGGAACTGGCGCTGGAGCGCACGCAGGTGGGGCGCGACCGCGGGGTGACGGTACTTCGCCGCCAGGGCGCCCTCCCCCGGCGCCACCCGGGCGAGCGCCCACTCCGCGCGAGTGAGGGCGGTGTAGACGGCGACGACCTGGGCGCCCAGCACCACCTCGCCGATCTCGGCCACGCCCTCTGGCAGGCCGAGCAGGTAGGCGTCGAGGAGCGGGTCGAACTCCTCGCGCGCCGACAGGCAGAGGTAGCCGAGGTCGCCTCCGACCGGACCGATGCCGAGCGTGCCCCAGTCGATCGCAACCGCGTCGTCGCCGACTCGCCCGGGCAGGTTGGCCGGGGTCGGGTCGCCGTGCTGCGGGACCTGCGGCAGCTTGTCGAGCCGGTCGAGCATCACGTCGCGCCGCTGCCAGAGGTGGTCGGCGACGTCCGCGACCGTGGTGCGGGCCAGGGTCGGCCACCCGCCACGGCGGGCGACGCGGGCCATCCGGTCGCGCATGAGGTGCGTCGCCAAGAACTTCGGCCGCGGGAGCTCGACACCGGCGAACCGCCCCAGCGCGACGCCGAGGAAGAGCCCGCTCGTCGCGGCGTCCTCGACGTAGTCGCTCGTGATCGTGACGCCTTCGGCGTCCTCCTCGACCGCGGCGGGCGCGGCCCGGAGCCCGGTCGTCGACCCGGTGATGCCGGTCAGCAGCACGTCGGCCTCGCGGCGCCAGTAACCGACGTGCGCCGGGTCGAGGAGCTCCGGGGGCGAGCCGGCCTGGGGTACGGCGAGCCGCTTCACCACGACGGGCCGGCCGCCGATCGCGGTGCGCCAGACACCGAGGGTCGACGTCCCGGTGCCTCCAGGGAGCGCCACCCAGTCGGGCTCGGGCTGCCACATGGCTGGGAAACTAGCCGATGTCGCGCCTCGAAAACGCCATTTGGCCTCCGGCGGAGATCGCGGCGGCGACCATGAGCACCACGACGACCGGCAGCAGTCGGAAGTCCTCCGCAGGCGTCAGCGCGAGGTGCGAGAACGGCGAGACGTCGACGAGCCAGTCCGGGAACCGCATCGCAGTGCCGAACATGAGGACGACCGTCGCGAACGCCAGCGGCGCCCACGCGGCGACGAGGAGCGCCGGCCGGAGGCCGTAGAGCAGCCGGGCGATCGCGCTCAGGACCAGCACCGGCGCGACGTACGACAGCGTCGGCAGTCCCAGGCGGAGCACGGCACCGCCGTCCCCGGTGGTGAGCGCGTAGCCGACGCCGAGGCCGAGGCCGGCGCACGCGAGCACGACGACGGTGCCGACGACCGTCACCAGCACGTGGCCGCCGAGCCAGGTCGCGCGGGAGATGCCGGTCGCCGCCAGCGCCTCGAGGTGGTGGGCGTCCTCCTCCGCCCGGGGCCGCAGCGCCGAGGAGATCGCGAAGCCGCACGACATCAGGGCCAGGAGCACGATCGCGGTGCCGTAGAACCCGTCGACGAGGTCGGCAGCGCCGCCTGCGACGGCGTCCTTCACCGCACCGCTGTCGCCGAGCATGTCCTCGACGCTGTCGCCGATCGAGCCGTAGGCGAGACCCATCAGCGTCAGACCCGCCGCCCATCCGACGACGCTGCCGCGCTGGAGCCGCCACGCCAGACCGACGCCCGACCGCAGCCCCGGCCCGGCCGTCGCCGGTCCCGGGCGCGCGGCAAGGATCCCGGACCCGACGTCGCGGCGGGAGAAGAGCACCGCGGTCGCGACCACGTTGACCGCAGCGGCGGCGAGCATCAGCAGAAACGGCCACCACCTCAATCCGGAGTACGGGTGCATCGCCTGGTACCACCCGATCGGCGACACCCAGCTCAACAGCTCGCTGCCGACGTCGCCCACGGCACGCAGCCCGTAGGCGACCCCGAGCACCGCACCCGCGATGCCGTACATCGCCCGGGTGCTCTGGGTGAGCTGGGCAGCGGCGAGCGCCGTACCGGCGAACACCCAGCCGCACGCGGCGACGCCGAGTCCGACGGCGAGGCTGTCCTCAGCGGCGAGCGGCATCCCCGCGAGCGGCGACTCCTGGCGGACGGTCATCAGGCTCAGGGCGGTGACCAGGCCGAGCAGTAGGTTGGCGAGGACCGCGACGAGGTACGCCGCCACCAGTGGCGCGTGCCGGCCGACGGCGGCGCTGCGCACCAGCTCGTCACGGCCTGACTCCTCCTCGGCGCGGGTGTGGCGGCCGACGAGGAACATGCTCATCAGCCCCGCGACGACCGCGCCGAACGCGCTGACCTGCCAGAAGACCTGGCCCCCGACGGTGTCCAGCGCGCGGGCGGGCCCGAGCATCGCGACGAACGCCGCGTTGTCCTCCATGCTGGCGGCCGCCCGCGCGAGCTCCTCCTGGGTGGCGTAGAGCCCGGGGACGCTCACGGCCTGCGACCAGTAGAGGAGCACGCCGCCCAGCACCCACCACAGGATCATCCAGCGATCGCGCCGCAGGTCGTGCCGGAGCAGCAGCCCGACGCCGGTCATGCGCTCACCGCTCCCTCCGCCTCGCGGTCCTCGATCACGTCGCCGTAGTGCCGCAGGAAGAGCTCCTCGAGCGTCGGCGGCTGGCTCACCAGGGTGCGGATGCCGGCTCGGTGCAGGGCGCCGATCGCGCCGTCGATCCGGTCGGTCTCGACCTGGAACCGCACGCGGTCGCCCTCGACGGCGAGGTCGTGGACGCCGGGCAGGTCCGCCAGCCCGGCCGGCACCGCGGAGAGCACCGCGTCCACCGAGGTCCGGGTCAGGTGGCGCAGCTCGGCGAGGGTGCCGGACTCCACCACGGCGCCAGCCCGGATGATGCTGACCCGGTCGCACAGCTTCTCCACCTCCGCCAGGATGTGGCTCGACAGCAGCACCGTGCCGCCACGATCGCGGAACGCGTCGACGTACTCCTGGAACACCTCCTCCATCAGCGGGTCGAGCCCGCTCGTCGGCTCGTCGAGGAGCAGCAGCTCCACGTCGGAGGCCAGCGCCGCGACGAGTGCGACCTTCTGCCGGTTGCCCTTGGAGTAGGTGCGGCCGCGCTTGGTCGGGTCGAGCTCGAACCGGTCCAGGAGCTCCGCGCGCCGGGTCGTGTCGAGCCCGCCGCGGAGGCGGCCCAGGAGGTCGATCGCCTCGCCTCCGGTGAGGTTGGGCCAGAGGCTGACGTCGCCGGGCACGTAGGCCAGTCGTCGGTGCAGCGCCGCCGCGTCCCGCCAGGGGTCCCCGCCGAGCAGTCGTACGTCGCCGGCGTCCTTGCGGAGCAGCCCGAGCAGGACCCGGATCGTCGTTGACTTGCCGGCTCCGTTGGGGCCGAGGAAGCCGTGCACCTCACCGGGGGCGACCGAGAGGTCGAGGGCGTCGAGCGCACGGAACGACCCGAACGTCTTCACCAGTCCGTTGATCTCGATGGCGTTGTCGCTCATGCCGCCGACGATACACAGATTTCAGACTTTTCTGAATCTTGATAATGTTAGCGCCATGTCTACTCCGCCACACTCCGCGCTGCCCGTCGACGTGCAGTCGGCCGAGCGGCTCGCCGGCGCGTTCATCGAGACCGGCATGGCGCGGATGCCCGCCCGCGTCCTGGCGGCCGCGATGGTCGACGACGACGGCCGGATGACGGCGGCCGAGCTCGCCGAGTTCCTCGACGTGAGCGCGGCCAGCGTCTCCGGCGCAGTTCGGATGCTCGCCCAGATCGGCTTCCTGCGGCGCGAGCGCGAGCGGGGCACGCGGCGGGACGTCTACGTCGTCGACGACGACGCCTGGCACGACGCGATGCTGCGCTACGACCAGGTCTACGCCCCGATCAAGGCGGCGATGGACGCTGCCCGCCAGCAGCTGGGCGCCGACCATCCCGCGACCCGGCGACTGACCCTGTCGCTGGAGTTCCTCACCTTCATCGAGCACGAGATGAAGGCCGTCGTCGACCGGTGGGACGCACGCAAGCGGGAGCTCGGGCTCGATCGATAGGGTCACCGCATGCCGACGCAGCCGACGTACGAACAGCTCGTGTCCATGCCGGCCCTCGCCGAGCAGCCGGTGCCGATCGCCTTCGAGGACAGCAACGGGTTCCTCAACGTCCGCCACTACCTGGGGATCGGGAGCGAGGGCCTCGACGAGCTGCTCGTCGACTGCGGCATCCCGCTGAACTGGCCGCTCGCCACCGGGCTCGCGTGCCTGTCCGCGGAGCAGCACCTCACCTACCTCCACGAGCTCAAGACCGGCGACCGGATGTCCGTGCGGGCCCGGCTGCTCGGCCGCTCGGAGCGGGCCGCCCACGCGCTCGTCCACATCCTCGACGACACCCACCAGCGGGTGGCCTGCGTCTTCGAGGAGATCCTGCTCTGCGTGCGGCTCGACGACCGTCGCACCGAGCCGTGGCCCACCGACGTCGCCAAGCTCATCGACGAGAAGGTCGCCGAGCACGCTGCACTCCCCTGGGCCGCCGAGACCTCCGGCTGCCTCGCGCTCCGATGACCAGCGCGACCGCGATGGAGATCTCCGTCGACGACCCGCTCCGCCTCGACGTGCGGGGCCTGCTCCAGGAGCACCTCGCCGACATGTACGCCACCTCGCCGCCCGAGTCGGTGCACGCGCTCGACGCCCACGCGCTCGCCGTCCCCGGCGTGACGTTCTGGACCCTTCGCGAGGAGGGCGCCCTGCTCGGCTGCGGCGCCCTGAAGGAGATCGACCCGGCGCACGCGGAGATCAAGTCGATGCGTACGGCGACCGCGGCGCGGCGTCGTGGCGTCGCCGCCCGGCTGCTCGACCACCTGCTCGCGGAGGCTCGCTCACGCGGCTACGAGCGGATCAGCCTCGAGACCGGGTCGGAGGACTTCTTCGCCCCGGCGCGGGCGCTCTACGCGTCGCGAGGGTTCAGCGTGTGCGGTCCGTTCGAGGGCTACGCCGAGGACCCCAACAGCGTCTTCATGACCCTCGAGCTCCAGCCCCAGCGGCGCGCGTGAAGCGGGCGGCGAGGGCTCGCAGAGCCTGCGACAGCTCGGGCGAGTCGCCGCCCTCGAACTCGGCGTCGAGCATCCCCAGGTAGAGCGCGAGCATCGTCGGGTTGTCCGACCCGGGCGTGAAGGCACAGCGGTCGTCGGCGAGCTCCTCGATGTCGACGGGGATCGGCATGCGTGACCGGACGTACGACGCCGGCGCGTGCACGACGACCCGGGCACGGAAGCGCCAGGGCGCCTCCCCGACGTGACGCTGCACCCGCGCGGCGATCTCGCGATCCGGTGGCAGCTCGCGCGGGACGAAGTGCGGGCCGTTCGGCGTGCGCATCCTCATCCGGTCGACCCGGAAGATGCGCCAGTCGTCGCGATCGACGTCCCACGCCAGGAGGTACCAGCGCCGCCGCTCGTGCACGAGCCGGTACGGCTCCGCCTCCCGCCGGGACTCGGCACCGTCGTACGAGCGGTAGGAGAACCGCAGCCGCTCGTGGTCGCGGGACGCGGCGGCGATGACGGTCAGCGCGTCGGCGTCGACCGTCGGTCCTGACTGCGTGATCGGCACCGTGGCCGATTGCAGGGCCGAGACCCGGCGACGCAGCCGGGAGGGGAGGACCTGCTGCAGCTTCATCAGTGCCTGCACCGCGGTCTCCTCGATGCCGGTGATCGAGCTCCCGGCGACCGTACGCAACGCTACCGCCACGGCCACCGCCTCGTCGTCGTCCAGCAGCAACGGCGGAAGCGTGCCGCCGGCCCCGAGCCGATAGCCGCCCGCGACGCCCGGCCGCGCCTCGATCGGATAGCCGAGCTCGCGCAAGCGATCCACGTCGTTGCGCACCGTCCGGGCACTCACACCCAGGCGCCTGCCGAGCTCGGCGCCGGTCCAGTCGCGCCGGGTCTGCAGCAGCGTGAGGAGGCGCAGGAGTCTGGTCGAGGTTTCCCACATGGTTCGAGATTCTCCGGCAATCGCGGAACGGATCTTGCCGCGATTGTTCCTAACGTCGTGCGCACAGGGAAGACCCGGAGACACCGAGCAAGGAGCAGACCGATGAACGACGAGATCCAGCCCTTCCGCATCGAGATCCCGCAGGCCGACATCGACGACCTGCACGCCCGGCTGGACCGGGTCCGCTGGCCCGCCCAGCTCGCCGGCACGGGCTCCGAGCGGGGTGTCCCGCTCGACCGGATGAAGGAGCTGGTCGGCCACTGGCGCAGCGGGTTCGACTGGCGCGGGTGGGAGGCACGGCTCAACCGGCTGCCGCAGTTCGTCACCGGCATCGACGGGCAGCGGATCCACTTCCTCCACGTCCGCTCCGAGCGGCCCGACGCCACGCCGCTGCTGCTCCTCCACGGCTACCCGAGCTCGATCGTGGAGTTCGTCGAGCTGATCGAGCCGCTGGTCGCCCCCTCGGAGGGGCCGGCGTTCCACGTGGTCGCCCCGTCGCTGCCCGGCTTCGGGTTCTCCAACCCCCTCGGCGGGTCGGGGTGGTCGATGGGGCGCACCGGTCGAGCGTTGGCGGAGCTCATGCGCCGCCTTGGCTACGAGCGCTACGGCGTGCACGGCGGGGACATCGGAGCCGGCGTTGCGGGCATGGTCGCCGGCGTCGACGGCGAGCGGGTCGTCGGCGTCCACGTGGTCACCGACCCGCTGACGGCCGCGGCGACGGCCACCTTCATCCCCGGCATGGCCGACCGGCTCGACGCGGACGACCCGGTCGACAAGCTCATCCTCGAGCGGATGACGGCCTTCCGGACGGAAGGGTCGGGCTACCTGGCGATCCAGAACAGTCGCCCTCAGACGATCGGCTACGGCCTCGCCGACTCGCCGGTCCTCCAGCTCGCCTGGATCGCCGAGAAGTTCGCCGAGTGGACCGACCGGCCGATCGATCGTGACGTGCTGGTGGCGACCGTCAGCATCTACTGGTTCACGGGCTCGGGCGCCGGCGCCGCGCACGTGCTCTACGAGCAGGCGCACTCCTCGGACTGGGGCGCCCCCGCGGCGGTCCCGCACGGCTTCGCGGTCTTCGGCGCCGACGCCACCGTGCGCACGCTGGTCCCCGCGCCGCCCGGTGCGCACTGGACCGAGTTCGAGCACGGTCAGCACTTCCCCGCCATGGAGGCGCCCGACGACCTCGTCGCCGACCTCCGGACGTTCTTCGGCCCGCTTCGACGGGCGTCGTCGGCCGCGCCGAGCTAGGTCAGCCCTGCCAGCGGGTACGGCTGCTCGGCACCGGCGCGTCCGGGTCGGGGGCCGTGCCCACGGCGACCTCCTTGCCGTAGGACCAGCCCGGCCGCAGGGGCAGGTAGGCGCCGCTCCAGAACGTGCCGGGGTCGAACCACTGTGCGCGCCGGTCGTCCTCGACGATCCCCATCTCCTGCAGGGTCAGCGCGACGGTCTCGGCACAGAACGCCGCCTCGGGCCGGAACCGCTGCCCACGGCGCTTGCGCGGCTGGTAGGAGTCGCCGCGACCGCGGAGGTACTTCAGCGCCATCCGGCCGGCCGTCGGGAAGCTGACGCCGTCCATGCGTGCGATCGCGCGCAGGGCCGCGTCCTCCTCGGCACGACCGGCCTCGGGCTCGAGCTGCCGCAACCACACGCCCTGCTGGTAGCTGTGTCGCCAGCGACCGACCGCCTCCTCGAAGTCGTGGAGCTGCACGCCGCGGTGGTGGCCGCCGGTCCACAGGTCGACCTGGGTCTGGCTGAGCTCGGCGTGCCACAGCAGCGGCGGGAGGTCGTCGATGACGACGGCCATGCCCACGTGGTTCACCGGCGCGTTGGTGGCCACCCGGACCGCTCGGTCGGCGGCGGTGCGGCCCCGGAAGAGGAGCAGGTCGCCGGTGCGCACGACCTTCGCCGCGTCGTCGATCGAGATCACGGGATGCAGTCTGCCGGTGACGGTCAAGGTCTCATCTAAGGTCGACGGCATGCGCGTGTGGAAGTGGATCGGGCTGGCCGGGGTCGCCGGCGTCGCCGCGGCGGGCGCCGTGATGGCCCGTCAGGAGCGGGTGCGCCGCGCCTACACGCCCGACCAGATCAGGGAGCGCCTGCACCAGCGGCACGCCGAGGCGTCCGCCGGCGACTGATCACGCGTTCTCGACCTCGACGCCGATCGCGAGCGCGTCGCCGATCGCCTGGTCGAGCACCGCGCGGCGCGGGTCCGTGACCGGCAGCCACCGTCCGTCGACGTCGAGCCCGGACAGGCGCGGATCGGCGAGCACCTCGGCGACCGCGGAGCGGTCGCCCCCGGTGACGAGAGGTCCCGCGATGCCCGAGAGTATCCGCGCCGCGTGGTCGGCCGCGGCCTCGTAGGCCTGCCGCGCCTGGTTGTCCCGACGGCGCGCGAACCGCTGCTGCGACTGGCCACCGGCCTTGGTCCGCCCCTGGACGTGCCGCTGGCCGACCTTGGACTCCGCCACCTGGTCCCTCACCAGACGCGCGACGGCGAACCCGCCCTTGCGCACGAGCAGCACGCCCCACTCCTCGGGAGGTACGGCGGCCGCGGCCATCGCGCCAGGGTCGGCCGCGGCGTCGTACGCCTCCCCGAAGGGCAGGCGCGCCACGAACCACGACCCGTCGGCCGCATCACCCCGCAGCGCGCCGTCGATCACCGCGAGCGTCGCTCCTCCGTGCCGGCTGTCGAAGTTGTCGACCCACCGCACCAGGCGCGACGCGGGGACCAGGACCTCGGGCATGGACACGACGCTATCGGACTAGAACTCGTTCTATTCTGGGTGCATGAAGGAACTGCACCCGTGCGACCGGGTCGGCCCCGACTTCGTCGACACCGCCCGGCACCGCTACGCCAACAGCGTCGACCTCAACATCACGCCCGAGGAGCTCTTCGAGGTGTTCGAGGACGCCGCCGCCTGGCCGCGGTGGGCGAAGGTCATCACCCACGTGGAGTGGACCAGCCCGATGCCGCCACGGGTCGGCACCACCCGCACCGTCACGATGCGCGGGGGCCTGGTCGGCACCGAGGAGTTCCTCCTGTGGGAGCCCCCGACCAGGATGGGGTTCCGCTTCAACGAGGCGTCGGAGAAGAGCATCCGCGCGTTCGCGGAGCGCTACGACATCGTCCGGACCGCGACCGGCTGCCGGCTGACGTGGACGCTCGCGCTCGACGTCGCCGGCCCCGGCGCCCTCTCGCTGAAGGTCAATGGGCCGGTCATGAACCTGACGTTCCGGCTGTTCCTGCGCAAGCTCCGCAAGTACACCGACGAGAGGTACGGCGCGGCTCAGGTGGTGTAGAGCACCTTCAGGGCCTGCACCACGTCCGTGCCGTCCACGGTGACGTCGCTCGTGACGACGAGGACCCGGGCGCGCCCCGCGCCGTCGAGCACGATGCTCAGTGACCCGGGCTCCGGGTGCTGCTCCCCCACGGCCTCGTAGTCGGCGACGGCGACCCTCGTCTCGCCGAGCCGGTGGGCCAGCAGGTCGTCGACGAACGCGTCGGCGTCCGCGCCCTCGCCCCACGACCACGCCGGCGGCGGGACGGCCGCCAGCGGCGACGGCCCGGTGTAGACCGAGATCTCCTCGAGGTGGATGCGGCGCTTGGCCTCGTTCCAGAACGCGTTGACGGCCTCGTCGGCAGCGTCCTGATCAGTGGTCAACGCCAGGACCTACACGTTGAAGCCGAGGGCGCGTAGTTGCTCACGGCCGTCGGGGGTGATCTTGTCCGGGCCCCACGGGGGCATCCAGACCCAGTTGATCGCGACGTCGTTGACCATGCCCTCGAGGGCGCTCTCGGTCTGGTCGGTGATGACGTCGGTGAGCGGGCACGCCGCGGACGTGAGCGTCATGTCGAGCACCACGTTGGACGACTCGTCGAGGTGCACGCCGTAGACCAGGCCGAGGTCGACGACGTTGATGCCGAGCTCGGGGTCGACGACGTCCTTCATCGCCTCGGTGACGTCGTCGACGGTGGTGGTGCCGGTCGCGACACCGCCGCTCGCCTCGGGCACCTCGGGCAGGTCGCTGTGGTCGGTCTGCTCGCTCATCGGTCTCCTCCAGCCTGCACGGTTGCGTCCTTCCAGGCCATCCACGACAGTAGCGCGCACTTCACGCGCGCCGGGAACTTGGCGACGCCGGCGAACGCGATGCCGTCCTCCAGCACCTCCTCGTCGGGCTCGACCGATCCCTTGCCCTGCATCAGGGTCAGGAACTCCTCGTGGATCGCCATCGCCTCGTCGACCGGCTTGCCCACGACCAGGTCGTGGAGCACCGACGCGGAGGCCTGCGAGATCGAGCAGCCGAGCGCGTCGTACGACACGTCGCTGACGACCCCGCCGTCGAGGTGGACGCGCAGGGTCACCTCGTCGCCGCAGGTCGGGTTGACGTGGTGGACCTCGGCCTCGAACTCCTCACGCAGGCCCTTGCCGTGAGGGTTCTTGTAGTGGTCGAGGATGATCTCCTGATACAGAGCATCCAGGTCTTGTGCGTTGCTCATCCTCAGCCCAACTTGAAGTACGAGCGGGTGTATTCCAGGCCCTCGACGAGAGCGTCGATCTCGGCCGGCGTCGTGTAGAGGTACGACGACATGCGAGTCGAGCTCTGCACGCCGAACCGCGCGTGGGCCGGCTTCGCGCAGTGGTGACCGGCGCGTACGGCGACGCCGCGGCTGTCGAGCACCTGCGCGATGTCGTGGGGGTGCACGCCCTCGAGCTCGAAGCTGATCGCCCCGCCCCGCAGCGCGGCGTCGGTGGGCCCGAGCACGGTCAGCCCGGGCACGGACTGGAGGCCCTCGAGCGCGTACGCGGTGATGGCGTGCTCGTGGTCGCGCACCGCGTCGAGCCCGACGTGGCCGAGGTACTCCACGGCGGCCCCGAGGCCCACGGCCTCGACGATCGGCGGCGTGCCGGCCTCGAACTTGTGCGGGATCGGGGCGTAGGTCGACCCCTCCATGCGCACCGTCTCGATCATCTCGCCGCCACCGAGGAACGGCGGCAGCGAGTCGAGCACGGCTCGGGAGCCCCAGAGCACGCCGATGCCGGTCGGGCCGACGACCTTGTGGCCGGTGAAGGCGAGCAGGTCGGGTCGCTCCTCCGCGGGCATCGCGGCGAGGTCGATCGGCAGCTGCGGAGCGGCCTGGGACGCGTCGACGACGACGATCGCGCCGACGGCGTGGGCCTTCCGGGTGATCTCGGCGAGCGGGTTGATCGTGCCGAGCATGTTGGACACCCAGGTCAGGGAGACGACCTTGGTGCGCTCGTTGATCAGGTCGTCGATGCCCGACAGGTCGAGCTGGCCGTCGTCGGTCAGGCCGAACCACCGCAGTGTCGCGCCCGTGCGCTCGGTGGCGAGCTGCCACGGAACGATGTTGGAGTGGTGCTCCATCTCGGTGATGACGACCTCGTCACCGGGCTTCAGCTGCCGCTCCCCCGGGAACGTCAGCGTGTTGGCCGCGAGGTTGAGCGCCTCCGAGGCGTTCTTGGTGAAGATCACCTCGTCGCGGTCGGGGGCGCCGAGGAACGCCGCCACCTTGTCGCGCGCCTCCTCGAACGCCGCCGTCGACTCCGCGCCGAGCTGGTGCATGGCGCGCGCGATGTTGGCGTTGTGGCGCTCGAGGTGGTCGACCATCGCGTCGATGACGACCTGCGGCTTCTGCGAGGTGTTGGCGCTGTCGAGGTAGACCAGCGGCACGCCGCCCGCGAGGGTGCGCTCGAGGATCGGGAAGTCCTTGCGGACCACCTCGAGCTCGGGGAGGAGACCGTCCATCACTGTCCTTTCATGCCGTGGTGTCGAGGCTCGGCCGCGGGCGGCCTCGCACTCAACCAGCGGCAACAGCCTGGAAGCGCTCGTAGCCGTTGGCTTCCAGCTCCTCGGCCAGCTCGGGGCCGCCGGACTCGGCGACCTTGCCGGCGACGAACACGTGCACGTGGTCGGGCTGGATGTAGCGCAGGATCCGCGTGTAGTGCGTGATCAGCAGGACGCCCTTGCCGTCGCGCTCGCGGAAGTGGTTGACGCCCTCGGAGACGACCTTCAGCGCGTCGATGTCGAGGCCGGAGTCGGTCTCGTCGAGGATCGCGACCTTCGGGTCGAGCAGGTCGAGCTGGGCGATCTCGTGGCGCTTCTTCTCGCCGCCGGAGAAGCCCTCGTTGACCGAGCGCTGCGAGAACGTGGCGTCGAGGTTCATCCGCTCCATCGCGCCGTTGACGTCCTTGACCCACGTGCGCAGCTTCGGGGCCTCGCCGTCGATCGCGGTCTTGGCGGTACGGAGGAAGTTGGCGACCGAGACGCCCGGGACCTCGACGGGGTACTGCATCGCGAGGAACAGGCCGGCGCGGGCGCGCTCGTCGACCGACATCGCCAGCACGTCCTCGCCGTCGAGGGTCACCGAGCCGGAGGTGATCTCGTAGCGCGGGTGGCCGGCGATCGAGTAGGCCAGCGTCGACTTGCCCGAGCCGTTGGGGCCCATGATCGCGTGCGTCTCGCCGGCCTTGATGGTCAGCGTGACGCCCTTGAGGATCTCCTTCGGGCCGTCCTCGGTGTCGACCTGGACGTGGAGGTCCTTGATCTCCAGGGTGCTCATCAGTTGGTGTCTCTCTCTAGTCAGACGTTCTTGAGGACGTTCTTGGCGAGCTCGGCCTCGACGGTCTCGAGCAGCTTCTCCTCGATCGACGGGATGCCGACCTTGCGGATCAGGTCGTTGAAGAACCCGTGCACGACCAGGCGCTGGGCCTCCTTCTCGGAGACGCCGCGCGAGCGGAGGTAGAACAGCTGCTCGTCGTCGAACCGCGCCGTCGCGGACGCGTGGCCCGCGCCCTCGATCTCGCCGGTCTCGATCTCGAGGTTCGGCACCGAGTCGGCCTGGCAGCCGTCGGTCAGCACCAGGTTGCGGTTCTCCTCGTAGGTCTCGATGCCCTCGGCGACCTTGCGGATCAGCACGTTGCCGATCCACACGGTGTGCGCGCCCTGGCCCTGCAGCGCGCCCTTGTAGACCACGTTGGACTTGGTCTTCGGCGCGGTGTGGTCGGCGAACAGGCGGTGCTCGAGGTGCTGGCCCTCGTCGGCGAAGTAGAGGCCGAGCAGCTCGGCCTCGCCGCCGGGACCGGCGTACTCGACGTTGGCGTGCATGCGCACCAGGTCGCCGCCGAAGGAGATCGACGTGTGCTTGACCGAGGCGTCGCGGCCGACGCGGATCGCGTCGCGGCCGAGGTGGACGGCGTCGTCGTCCCAGTCCTGGAGGCTGAGCACGTTGACCTTCGCGCCGTCGCCCACGAGGAACGACTGGATCGCGGAGTAGCGCGCCGAGCCGCCGTGCAGCAGCACGATGGTGACCTCGGCGTGCGCGCCGATGCGGTAGAGCAGGCGACCCCAGACCAGGTCGTCGACGGACGCGCCGGTGAGCCGGATGACCACCGGCTCCTCGACCCGGGCGTCGGCCGGGACGTCGAGCAGCATCGCGCCGCCGGACAGCTCCGCGGCGAGGGCGGCCGGCCGCTCGTTGGGCGGCAGCTCCAGCTCGCGCGCCTGGTCGGCGTCGATCTCGGTCAGCGTCACGCCCTCGGGCAGGGTGGTCTCCCACTTCAGGTGGGCGTCGGACGCCTCACCGTCGAGGAGACCCCGCAGCCGGCGCAGCGGCGTGAACCGCCAGACCTCCTCGCGCCCGGTGGGCACGGGGTGGTCCGCGAGGTCGTACGACGCTGGCGGGTTGAGGTGGCTCTCGATGCGGCGCTCCTGCTCCAGGGCGTCGCTCACAACAGCAGCCGACATCAGCCGACGGCTCCTTCCATCTGCAGCTCGATGAGGCGGTTCAGCTCGAGGGCGTACTCCATCGGGAGCTCCTTGGCGATCGGCTCGACGAAGCCGCGCACGATCATCGCCATCGCCTCGTCCTCCTCCATGCCGCGCGACATGAGGTAGAAGAGCTGGTCGTCGGAGACCTTCGAGACCGACGCCTCGTGGCCCATGGAGACGTCGTCCTCGCGGATGTCGACGTAGGGGTAGGTGTCGGAGCGGCTGATCTGGTCGACCAGCAGCGCGTCGCACAGCACGTTGGACTTCGAGCCGTGCGCGCCCTCGTTGACCTGGATCAGGCCGCGGTACGACGTACGGCCGCCGCCGCGAGCCACGGACTTGCTGAGGATCGAGCTCGACGTGTGCGGCGCGGCGTGGACCATCTTGGCGCCGGCGTCCTGGTGCTGGCCCTCGCCGGCGAACGCGATGGAGAGCGTCTCGCCCTTGGCGTGCTCGCCCATCAGGTAGACCGCGGGGTACTTCATCGTCACCTTGGAGCCGATGTTGCCGTCGACCCACTCCATGGTCGCGCCGGCCTCGCAGACCGCGCGCTTGGTCACCAGGTTGTAGACGTTGTTGGACCAGTTCTGGATGGTCGTGTAGCGGCAGCGGCCGCCCTTCTTGACGATGATCTCCACGACCGCGGAGTGCAGCGAGTCGGAGGAGTAGATCGGCGCCGTGCATCCCTCGACGTAGTGCACGTAGGCGTCCTCGTCGACGATGATCAGGGTCCGCTCGAACTGGCCCATGTTCTCGGTGTTGATCCGGAAGTAGGCCTGCAGCGGGATGTCGACGTGGACACCCTTCGGCACGTAGATGAACGAGCCACCCGACCACACCGCGGTGTTGAGCGCGGCGAACTTGTTGTCGCCGACCGGGATGACCGTGCCGAAGTACTCCTTGAAGAGCTCCGGGTGCTCCTTGAGAGCGGTGTCGGTGTCGAGGAAGAGCACGCCCTGCGCCTCGAGGTCCTCGCGGATCGAGTGGTAGACGACCTCCGACTCGTACTGCGCCGCGACGCCGGCGACGAGGCGCTGCTTCTCCGCCTCCGGGATGCCGAGCTTGTCGTAGGTGTTCTTGATGTCCTCGGGGAGGTCCTCCCACGAGGCCGCCTGCTTCTCGCTGGAGCGGACGAAGTACTTGATGTTGTCGAAGTCGATGCCCGACAGGTCCGAGCCCCAGGTGGGCATGGGCTTGCGACCGAAGAGCTTCAGGCCCTTGAGCCGGAGATCGAGCATCCAGTCGGGCTCGCTCTTCTTCGACGAGATGTCGCGGACGACGTCCTCGTTGAGGCCACGCTTCGCCGCGGCACCGGCCACGTCGGCGTCGGCCCAGCCGAACTCGTAACGACCGATGCCCTTGAGCTCGGGGTTCAGCTCCTCGATGGAGGTCATGTGGTGACCTGCTCCTTCTTGTCGGGTGTCGCTGCAGGGATGCACGTGGTGCAGACGCCGTCGCCGTGGGCGATGGTCGCCAGCCGCTGGACATGGGTGCCGAGCACGCGGCCGATGGCCTCGGTCTCGGCCTCGCACAGCTGCGGGAACTCGTGGGCGACGTGGGAGACCGGGCAGTGCTGCTGGCACAGCTGCTCCCCCACGACGGGCAGCTCGCGCACGCTGGCGGCGTACCCCTCGTCGCTGAAGACCATGGCCAGCACCTCGGCCGGCGACGCCTCCGGGTGGGCCGCCGCGACCGCGGGGAACCGGGTCTCGATGAACGTCGCGCGCCGCTCGGCGAACGCGCGGACCGCGTCGGGGCCTGCCGTCTCGGACAGGAACCTCAGCGCCTCGGCCGCCAGGTCGTCGTACTGCGCCTCGAAGCCGTCGCGTCCGTGCTCGGTGAGCGCGAAGACCTTCGCCGGCCGGCCCCGCCCGCGCGAACCCGCGGACCGCGGCTCACGGGCCTCGACGGACCCGTCGGCGATCAGCTGGTCGAGGTGCCGGCGTACGGCGGCCGGGGTCAGGTCGAGCCGCTCGGCGAGCGCCGCCGCGGTGGACGGACCGTTGACCAGGATCGACCGGGCCACGCGCTGGCGCGTCGGCAGGTCGGTGTCGGTCACGATTTCCACAACCACAGTGTTGCGTTATTGATTCCGCCCCTTCAAGCAAGGCTCGCCTTACCTCGTGGCGGGCCGCGTGTGCCTCAGCCACGCCAGGCCCGCGAACGGCAGCACCAGCGGCAGGAACGCGTAGCCCTGGCCGAAGTGCGACCACACCGTCTTGTCGGGGAACAGGTCGGTGGCGGCATAGCTGAGCGCGCCCACCGACAGCACGCCGAGCAGCTCGATGCAGACCGCGACCGCGGCGACGCGCCAGCCGGTGCGGCCGCCGAGCAGCAGGCTGCTGGTGGCCACCAGGTAGATGACGGCGGCCACCAGCGACAGCGAGTAGGCCAGCGGCGCCTTGTCGGCGTCGGTGCCCAGCTGCACCAGCGACCGCCCGGTCGCAGCGACCGCGAACACGCCGTACGCGAAGACCAGGGCCCGGCCCCAGCCCGACGAGAGGTCGGTCACCTGCGCGGTCCCTGCGTCGCCACCCGGGTCAGGCACCGGCGCTCCAGAGGTCCCAGATCCGGATCTCGAGGCCGGCGATGGTGGCGACCGCGAGCAGCAGGATCGTCGTGCCGACCCGCGACCGCTCGGTGAGCGACACCAGCGCGCCGACCACGGGCACCAGCACGGTGCTCACGAGGTAGCTGACGAGCACGCCGCTCTGGACGTCGCGCTCGGTCTGCGCCAGCTGGACGCAGCCCCACACCAGCTGCACGAGCAGCACGATCTCGATCACGGCGAGGGCGGCGAAGTGGGAGTCCTGCGCGGCGCGGTCGCGCACCAGGTCGACCACGAGGAGCACGGCGGCGGCCCCGCAGAGCACCAGGACGGCGCCGTACACCCAGGAGTTCACGGGCGCCAGCGTAATGAGACGATTCTGCGGTGCCCGCATCGCCCGCCGAACCCGCTGTCCGGGTCGACGGCTTGGCGATGAGGTACGGCGACAAGGTGGCCGTCGACGGGCTCTCCCTCGAGGTGGAGCGGCACACGATCACCGCCGTGCTCGGCCCGAACGGCGCCGGGAAGACCACCACGCTGGAGACCTGCGAGGGCTACCGCCGGCCGCAGGCCGGCTCGGTGCGCGTGCTCGGCCTCGACCCGGTGCGCGACCGGCAGGCGCTGGTGCCGCGGATCGGCGTGATGCTCCAGTCCGGAGGCGCGTGGAGCGGCTCGAAGCCGCCGGAGATGCTGCGGCACCTCTCCCGCCTGCACGCGCGACCGCTCGACACCGGCCTGCTGATGGAGCGGCTGAGCCTCCACGAGTGCGCGCGGACGCCGTACCGGCGGCTCTCGGGGGGCCAGCAGCAGCGGCTGGGCCTCGCGATGGCGCTCGTCGGGCGGCCGGAGCTGGTGTTCGTCGACGAGCCGACCGCGGGCATGGACCCGCAGATCCGCCGGGACGTGTGGGAGCTGCTCGAGGAGCTGCGCGGCGACGGCGTGACCGTCGTGCTGACGACGCACTACCTCGAGGAGGCCGAGCGCCTGGCGGACAAGGTGCACATCCTCGACCACGGCCGACTGGTGGCGAGCGGCTCGCCTCTCGAGCTCACCCGGGGCGGCACCGTCGCGACGATCCGGATCGTCGTCACCCAGCCGTTCCCGTCCGGTGCACCCGAGGCGCTCGCCGCGGCCCTCGGGGAGACCACCGAGCTGACCGTGCTCGACGCCCTCTCCCTCCAGGTCTCCGGACCGGCCGACGGCTCCACGCTCGCCACCGTCTCGCGCTGGTGCGAGGACCACGACGTGCTGCCCGAGTCGCTGACGCTGGGTCAGCGCAACCTCGAGGACGTGTTCCTCGAGCTGACATCCGAGTCGCGGGAGGACGCGCGGTGAGCGGCACGTTCGCGCCGGCGCCCGGCGCCGCTCCCCTGGCCCGGCAGGTGCTCGCCCAGGCCTCGATGGAGGCGCGGCTCATGCTCCGGAACGGCGAGCAGCTGCTGCTCGCCGTCGTGATCCCGGTCATCGTGCTCGTCGGCGCCGTCCGCGGCGCGGAGCGGGTCGGCCTGGAGCTGGACGGCCCGGCCGTCGACGTGCTGACGCCGGGCGTGCTCGCGCTGGCGGTGATGTCGACCGCGTTCACCTCGTTGGCGATCGCGACCGGGTTCGAGCGCCGCTACGGCCTGCTCAAGCGGCTCGGCGCCTCTCCCCTGTCCCGCACCGGCCTGCTCGCCGGCAAGGTCGGCGCGCTGCTGGTCGTCGAGGTGCTGCAGTTCGCGGTGATCGCCACCGTGGGCCTCGTGCTCGGCTGGTCGCCGTCGATCTCGGTGGTCGGCGTGCTGCTGACGACGGTGGTCGGCACCGCGGCCTTCGCGTCGCTCGGCATGCTGCTCGCCGGCACCCTGCGCGCGGAGGCGACCCTCGCGGCGGCGAACCTCGTCTACCTGCTGCTCATGGCCGGCGGCGCGGTCATCCTCCCGATCAGCGCGTACGGCGGCCTCGGCGACGTGGTGCAGTGGCTGCCGTCGGGGGCGCTCGGCGAGGCCGCGCGCGCGGTCTGCGACGGCTCCGTGCCGTGGCGCGACCTCGGGGTGCTCGCTGTCTGGGCGGTCGCCGGCTCGGCCGCCACCGCACGATGGTTCAAGTGGGAGTGAGCGTGAGGAAGTACCTGGTCCCGTTGGCATGGGCCAACCTCGTCGCCAACGTGGCGATCGTCGTGACCGGCGGCGCCGTACGGCTGACCGGGTCGGGGCTCGGCTGCCCGACGTGGCCGAAGTGCACCGACGAGTCCTACGTGGCGCACGGCGAGCTCGGGCTGCACGGTGCCATCGAGTTCGGCAACCGGATGGTGACCTTCGCGGTCGGTGCGATCGCGGTGCTGGCGTTCGTCGCCGCGTGGCGCAGCGGCGACCGGCGGGCGCGGCTGCTCACGCTGCTGATCGGCCTCTACATCCCCGCTCAGGCCGTGATCGGCGGGATCACCGTCCTGACGGACCTGAACCCGTGGGTCGTCTCGTTCCACTTCCTGTCGTCGATGGTGATCATCGCGCTCTGCGTGGTGCTGCTCGACCACCTGCTCGCGGACCCGCGGGATGGGGCTGGACCGCGCACCCGGGCGCTGACCTGGGCGACGTTCGCCGTCGGCTGGGTCGTGCTCTACCTCGGGACGGTCGTGACCGGCTCCGGCCCGCACTCCGGCGACCTCGAGTCCAAGCGCACCGGGCTCGACCCGCAGGTCATGTCGCACGTCCACGCGTGGGCGGTCTACGTGCTGGTGGCGCTCACCTTGGCGCTGGTCGTGATCGCGCGGCGCGCCGGCAACCGGGCGCTCACGACGACGGGTGCGGCTCTGCTCGGACTCGAGCTGGCGCAGGGCGTGGTCGGCTTCTGGCAGTACTTCACCGACCTGCCCGAGACCCTGGTCGCCGTGCACATGCTCGGCGCGGCACTCACGTCGGCCGCGATCACCTGGGTCGTGCTGAGCGGCCGGGAAAATCGTGTGCCGACCGCAACCGCTCCCTGAACACTGGCCCTGTGCCCGACGACTCCGCCTTCCGCCACCCGCTCTTCGAGCACGACGAGGCACCCCGCGCCTACATCGAGCCCAGCGAGCAGATCCGGCCGCTGGACGTCCCCCAGGCGTGCGTCATCACGTTCTTCGGCGACGCCGTGCAGCGGCTCCTCGACGACGGCCGTGCCCGCGTGATCAACGAGAACCGCTGGGAGGACGGCCCGCACCCGCTCCTGGAGGTCGAGCACGAGGGTGAGCGGCTGGCGATCCTCCAGTCAGGCGTCGGCGCCCCGCTGGCCGGCGCGCTGTTGGAGCAGGTCATCGCGATGGGGTGCCGATCGTTCGTGGCGTGCGGGGGCGCCGGCGCTCTGCGGAGCGACCTGCCGCTCGGGCACCTGGCCGTCGTGACCTCGGCCCTCCGCGACGAGGGCACCTCGTTCCACTACCTGCCCGCCTCGCGGTACGTCGAGGCGCACGCGCCCGCCACGGCGATCCTGGAGGAGACGCTCACCGAGCACGAAGTGCCCTACGCCGCCGGGCCGACCTGGACCACCGACGCGCCGTACCGCGAGACGCACGCCAAGATCGCGGCGCGGCGGGAGGAGGGCTGCCTGACCGTCGAGATGGAGGCCTCCGCCCTGGCGGCGGTAGCGCGCTTCCGCGGACTGGCGCTGGCGCAGGTGCTGTACGGCGGCGACGACCTCTCCGGCGAGCACTGGGACAACCGGTCGTGGCAGACCCAGGCGGACGTGCGCGACAACCTCCTGGCGATCGCGGGCTCCGCGGCGCTGCGCGTGGAGCGCTGGCGCGTCAGCGAAGAAGCGGGTCGATAGCGACCGCGACGAACAGCAGCGAGAGGTAGAGGTTGCTGCTGTGGAACAGGTGCATC